>NZ_JBMDKG010000088.1:0-14191 GCF_057809595.1 Variovorax sp. FG153 | reverse complement strand
CGCCCCGCGCCACGGCGGCGCCCGCGCGATCGCGCGTTTCCTTGTTCTGGCTGAGCTTCGACTTGCCGACCAGCGAAGTGAGCGCGATCTCGATGCCGACGATGCGGCCCAGCATGTCGTCGATGAAATCGGGCGCCGAGTCGCCCATCTTCCAGGGCCTGGGCTCGGCCGCCTCGTGGCGGCGCGTGAGGCGCGCGACGATGCCGCGCACGAAGCGGTCGTCGTCGCGCACGGTGATCGTGCCGTGCGCATGCACCACCTCGTAGTTCCAGGTCGGCACCTGGCGGTGCAGCTCCTGCTTGCTCGGGAACCAGCTCGGCGAGATGTAGGCCTGCGCGGCGCGGAAGACCACCATCACCTCGGTGCCGGTCGGGCAGCGCTGCCAGACGTCGTTGGCGCGCGCGACGTGCGCCGAGAGCAGGCCGTGCGTGCCGACCTCGGGATCGAACTCGAAGGGCAGGTGGTCGGCGTCCAGCCCGGCGGGGCCGTGCGTGACCAGCATGCCGAGCGGATGCTCGCGGATGACGCGCTGGAGCGCGGCGGGATCGGTGACGGCGAAATGCGCGGGGATGTACATCGGGCGTGGCTCGCAAAGCGTGGGGTGCCTCACTGTCGCCTCGAACCGGCACAATGCGAAGAACCAGTTTTCCACTTTTTGCATGGACCAGTTGTCGCTTCCCCCGGGCCAGGGCGCGGGCCGCCGCATCTACGCGCTGCTGCGCGACCAGATCGCCGACGGCACCCTGCCCGCGGGCGCGCCCGCCCCGTCGACGCGGGCCCTGGCGACCGAGCTCGGGGTCTCGCGCACCACGGTGACCGCGGTCTACGAGCAGCTCGCGGCCGAGGGCTACCTGCTCACCTCGGCGGGCCGCGCGGCGCGCGTGGCGAGCCCGCCGTCTGCGGCCGTGGCACGACCGGCGGCCGCCTCCCGCCGCGCCCGGCCCGCGCCCACGCTGTCGGCCTATGGCCGCCGCATCGCGGCGATGGCGCCACCGTCCGCCGCGCCGAGCGAGCCGCCACGCATCGACTTCCTCTACGGCGCGGTCGCCTCGCGCGACTTCCCCGCGCTGGCCTGGCGGCGCGCCTACCAGGCCGAGCTGCTGCGTCAGCAGCGCAGCCTGAGCTACGCGCCGCCCGAAGGCGACGAAGGCTTGAGGCGCGCGCTGCAGGGCTATCTGCGGCGCGCGCGCGGGCTGGTCTGCGACGCGGGGCAGATCGTCGTGGTGCAGGGCTCGCAGCAGGGCATCGACCTGTGCGCGCGGCTGCTGCTCGATCCCGCCGATGCCTTCGTGTTCGAGAACCCCGGCTACCTGATGGCGCGGCGCTGCTTCGAGGCCACGGGGGCGACGCTGCTGCCGGTGCCCGTCGATGCGCAGGGCCTGGACACGGCCGCGCTCCCGCGCGACGGCCGCGCGCGCCTGGCCTATGTCACGCCCTCGCACCAGTTCCCGCTCGGCGGCGTGCTCGCCATCGGCCGGCGCCTCGAACTGCTGCAATGGGCGCGGCAGCAGCGCGCCTGGATCGTGGAGGACGACTACGACGGCGAGTTCCGCTACGGCCAGCGCCCGATCGATGCGCTGCGCGCGGTCGATGCCGACGGGCGCGTGCTCTACGTGGGCACCTTCTCGAAGGCGCTGTCGCCGCAGATGCGGCTCGGCTACCTGGTGCTGCCGCCCGAGCTGGTGCCGGTGTTCCGCCAGGCCAAGCGCATGGCCGACCGCCATGCGCCGCTGCTCGAGCAGCGGGTGCTGGCGGCGCTGATCGACAGCGGCGCCTACGAGCGCCACGTGCGGCGCGCGCGACGCGAGAACGAGCGTCGCCGCACGGCGCTGCTCGAGGCGATCGCGCGCCATCTGCCGGCCCAGGCGCAGGTCGCGGGCACGGCGGCCGGGCTGCACGTGGTGCTGTGGCTGCCGTGGCTGCGGCCGCGCGACGAAGCCGCGCTGGTCGCCGCCGCGCGGCTGCGTGGCGTGGGTGTCTATCCGGTGTCGCCGCTCTACGCGGGCAAGGCCGCGGGCGGTCGCTGCGGCGGCCTGATCCTCGGCTATGCGAGCCTCACGGTCGAGCAGATCGCGCAGGGCGTGCGGCTGCTGGCCGCGGTGCTTCAGGTGTAGCGCTGCTCCAGCGCGTCCCACTCGGGCTTGCCCACGAGCCGCTGGCGCTCGGCGAAGGGCGTGACCAGGCCGCTGGACTCGCGCACTTCCTTCTCGTCGCGCAGCACGGTCAGCGCCTTCTGCATGCCGGCCACCGCGCCCTGCAGCGCGGCATTGGCATAGAGCACGATGCCGTAGCCGAGCTCGCCGAGTTCGGTCGCGTTGAAGATCGGCGTCCTGCCGCCGATCACCATGTTCATGAGCTGTGGCCGGTCCAACCGTTGAGGCAGCGCGCGGACTTCCTCCGCGCTGGTCACGGCCTCGACGAACAGGATGTCCGCGCCGGCCTCGGCGAAGCGCTGCGCGCGCTCGACCGCGGCCTCGAAGCCATGGACCGCGGCCGCGTCGGTGCGCGCCACGATCAGCAGGTCTGCATCCTGCCGCGCATCGACGGCCGCCTTGATCTTGCTCACGGCCTCCTCGGTGGAGATCACTTCCTTGCCCGAGAAATGGCCGCAGCGCTTGGGCGCGACCTGGTCCTCGAACTGGATGCAGTCGGCGCCCGCGCGCTCGAGCGTGCGCACGGTGTGGCGCACGTTGAGCGCGTTGCCGAAGCCGGTGTCGGCATCGACGATCAGCGGCACCGACACCGCATCGCGGATGCGCGCCGTGTGGTCGGCGATCTCCGACAGGCCCATGAAGCCCTGGTCGGGCATGCCGAACCACATGTTGGTGACGCCGGCGCCGGTGACATAGATGGCCTGGAAGCCGAGGTCCTCGACGACGCGGGCGGAGAGCGCATTGAAGGCGCCCGGAACGATCAGGCCGCGGCGGGCCTCGGCGAGGGATTTGAGTTGCTTGCGGGTGGACATGGGGAGGATCCGTCTTTTCAGAAACTGTCGCCGGGCACGCGCACCCAGCCTTCCATCAATACGCGCGCGCTGCGGCTCATCAGGGCCTTGGTCACGACCCACTGGCCGTCGACCGCGCGCGCCTCGGCGCCGACGCGCAGCGTGCCCGACGGATGGCCGAAGCGCACCGCCTGGCGTTCGCCGCCGCCGGCCGCGAGGTTCACCAGCGTGCCGGGGATCGCGGCCGCGGTGCCGATGGCAACCGCGGCCGTGCCCATCATGGCGTGGTGCAGCTTGCCCATCGACAGGGCGCGCACCAGCAGGTCGACGTCGGCGGCGCGCACCGGCTTGCCGCTGGACGCGACGTAGTCCTTCGGCGGCGCGACGAACGCGACCTTGGGCGTGTGCTGGCGCTTCGCCGCCTCGGCGATGTCCTGGATCAGGCCCATCTTCACGGCGCCGTGCGCGCGGATGGTCTCGAACATCGCGAGCGCCTCGGGGTCGCCGTTGATCGCGTCCTGCAGCTCGGTGCCGCCGTAGCCGATGTCGGCGGCGTTGACGAAGATGGTGGGAATGCCCGCGTTGATCAGCGTGGCCTTGAAGGTGCCGACGCCGGGCACCTCGAGGTCGTCGACGAGCTTGCCGGTGGGGAACATCGCGCCGCCGCCATCGCCCTCCCCTTCGTCGGCCGGGTCGATGAACTCCAGCGGCACCTCGGCCGCCGGGAAGGTCACGCCATCGAGCTCGAAGTCGCCGGTCTCCTGCACCTGGCCACTAGAGATCGGCACATGGGCCACTATGGTCTTGCCGATGTTGGCCTGCCAGATGCGCACGGTGCACACGCCGTCGGGCGGCACGCGGGCCGGGTCGACCAGGCCCTGCGCGATCGCGAACGGGCCCACGGCGGCCGACAGGTTGCCGCAGTTGCCCGACCAGTCGACGAAGGCGCTGTCTATGGAGACCTGGCCGAACAGGTAGTCGACGTCGTGATCGGGCCGCGTCGAGCGCGAGAGGATCACGGTCTTCGAGGTCGACGAGGTGGCGCCGCCCATGCCGTCGATCTGCTTGGCATAGGGGTCGGGGCTGCCGATCACGCGCAGCAGCAGCGCGTCGCGCGCCGGGCCCGGCTGCTGCGCGGCCGGCGGCAGGTCGTGCAGGCGGAAGAACACGCCCTTGCTGGTGCCGCCGCGCATGTAGACGGCGGGAATCTTGATCTGGGGAATGGATGCCATGGTGATGGGTTCTCAAGCGGCCGCGGTGTTCGCGGCCAGGAAGTCTTGCGCAAAACGCTGCAGCACGCCGCCGGCCTCGTAGATGGACACTTCCTCGGCGGTGTCGAGGCGGCAGGTGACCGGCACGCGAAGCTCCTCGCCATTACGCCGATGCACGATCAGCGCGAGGTCGGCGCGCGGGGCCGGCTGGCCGGCCACGTCGTAGGTCTCGGTACCGTCCAGCCCCAGCGTGAGCCGCGTGGTGCCGGGCTTGAACTCGAGCGGCAGCACGCCCATGCCGAGCAGGTTGGTGCGGTGGATGCGCTCGAAGCCCTCGGCCACCACGGTTTCGACGCCGGCCAGGCGCACGCCCTTGGCGGCCCAGTCGCGCGAGGAACCCTGGCCGTAGTCGGCACCGGCCACGATGATCAGCGGCTGGCTGCGGTTCAGGTAGGTCTCGATCGCCTCCCACATGCGCACCACGCGGCCCTCGGGCTCGATGCGCGCGAGCGAGCCCTTCTTCTGCACGCCGTCGACCACCGCCATCTCGTTCACGAGCTGCGGATTGGCGAAGGTGGCGCGCATGGCCGTCAGGTGATCGCCGCGGTGCGTGGCGTAGGAATTGAAGTCCTCTTCCGGCAGGCCCATCTTCGCGAGGTACTCGCCGGCGGCGCTGTCGCGCAGGATCGCGTTCGACGGCGACAGGTGGTCGGTCGTGATGTTGTCGGGCAGGAGTGCCAGCGGCCGCATGCCGCGCAGGGTGCGCGGGTTGGCCGCGAGCGCGCCCACGCCCTCGCTGTCCCAGTAGGGCGGGCGGCGGATGTAGGTGGACCGCGGGCGCCAGTCGTACTGCGGCCTGGCCTTCTCGCCGTAGTCGGCATGGATCGCGAACATCGGCTCGTAGACCCGGCGGAACATCTCGGGCCGCACCGAGGCGGCGACGATCGCATCGATCTCCTGGTCGCTGGGCCAGAGGTCGGCCAGGCGGATCTCCTTGCCGTCGACCACGTCGAGGATGTCGCGCTCGATGTCGAAGCGCATCGTGCCCGCGATCGCATAGGCCACCACCAGCGGCGGCGAAGCCAGGAAGGCCTGCTTGGCGTAGGGATGGATGCGGCCGTCGAAGTTGCGGTTGCCCGAGAGCACGGCGGTGGCGTAGAGGTCGCGCTCGACGATCTCCTGCTGGATCTTCGGATCGAGCGCGCCCGACATGCCGTTGCAGGTGGTGCAGGCGAAGGCGACGATGCCGAAGCCCAGCTGCTCGAGCTCGGCCAGCAGGCCGGCGTCGCGCAGGTAGAGCTCGACGGCCTTCGAGCCCGGCGCCAGCGAGGACTTGACCCAGGGCTTGCGCACCAGGCCCAGCCGGTTGGCGTTGCGCGCCAGCAGCCCGGCCGCGATCACGTTGCGCGGGTTCGAGGTGTTGGTGCACGAGGTGATGGCCGCGATGATCACGGCGCCGTCGGGCATCAGGCCCGCGGCCTCCTGCTGGCGCGCCTCGTGCAGGCCGACGGCGATCTCGCGCTCGGCCAGCTGCGAGGTCGGCAGGCGGCGGTGCGGGTTCGACGGGCCCGCCATGTTGCGCACCACGCTGGAGAGGTCGAAGCGCAGCACGCGCTCGTAGGTGGCGGATGCCAGCGCGTCGGCCCAGAAGCCCGCGGTCTTCGCGTAGGTTTCGACCAGCGCGACCTGCGCGTCCTCGCGGCCGGTGAGCCGCAGGTAGGCCAGCGTCTGTTCGTCGATGTGGAACAGCGCGGCCGTGGCGCCGTACTCGGGGCACATGTTGGAGATGGTCGCGCGGTCGCCGATGGTGAGGCTGCGCGCGCCCTCGCCGTAAAACTCGAGGTAGGCGCCGACCACCTTTTCCTTGCGCAGGAACTCGGTCAGCGCCAGCACGATGTCGGTGGCGGTGATGCCCGGCTGGCGGCGGCCCGTGAGCTCCACGCCGACGATCTCGGGCAGCCGCATCCACGAGGCGCGGCCGAGCATCACGTTCTCGGCCTCGAGCCCGCCCACGCCGACCGCGATCACGCCCAGCGCGTCGACGTGCGGCGTGTGGCTGTCGGTGCCCACGCAGGTGTCGGGGAAGGCCAGGCCGTCCTGCACGTAGACCACGGGCGACATCTTCTCGAGGTTGATCTGATGCATGATCCCGTTCCCCGCGGGGATCACCTCCATGTTGGCGAAGGCGCGCTTGGTCCATTCGATGAAATGGAAGCGGTCCTCGTTGCGCCGGTCCTCGATCTCGCGGTTCTTCTCGAAGGCCCGCGGATCGAAGCCGCCGCACTCCACGGCCAGCGAGTGGTCGACGATCAGCTGCACCGGCACCACCGGATTCACCTGCGCCGGATCGCCGCCCTCGGCCGCGATCGCATCGCGCAGGCCCGCGAGGTCGACCAGCGCGGTCTGGCCCAGGATGTCGTGGCAGACCACGCGCACCGGGAACCACGGGAAGTCGCGATCGCGCCGGCGCTCGGCGATCTGCAGCAGGCATTCGTCGAGGATCGCGGGATCGCAGCGGCGCACGAGGTTCTCGGCATGCACGCGCGCGGTATAGGACAGCGTGTCCCAGGCACCGGGGCGCAGCGCTTCGATGGCGGCGCGCGCGTCGATGTAGTCGAGCGCGGTGCCGGGGAGTTTCTTTCTGTGGCTTGAAGTCATCGTGGGGAAGCGGGCAGGAAAGCGATGCGGCCCCGCTGCGAGGGGCCGCGCGGGGTTCATTCGGAGCGGATGTCGTTGTCCTTCACGACCTTGGCATAGCGCGGGATCTCGGTGCGGATCAGCGCGCCGAACTGCTCGGCGCTGCCGCCGGCCGGCGACACGCCGGTGGGATCGAGCTTCGCCACCAGTTCGGGCGCCTTGAGGCCGGCGTCGAGCGCGCCGTTGAGCTTCGCGAGCACCGACGGCGGCACGCCCCGGGGCGCGATCAGGCCGTGCCAGGCCACCACGTCGTAGTCGGGCAGGCCGCCGCTCTCGGCGATCGAGGGAATGTCGGGATAGGCCTGCAGCCGCTTCGCCGTGGTGACGGCGAAGGCGCGCAGCCGGCCCGACTGCACGTGCGGCATCAGCGCCTCGGTGCCCGCGATCAGCATGTCGACGTTGCCCGCCACCAGGTCGGTGACGGCCGGCCCGGTGCCGCGGTAGGGCACGTGCGTGGCCTTGACCTTCGCCATGCCGAACAGGTACTCGCTCACGATGTGCAGGTGGCTGCCGTTGCCGGCCGAGGCGAAGGTCAGCTTGCCGGGGTTCTGGCGCGCGAAGGCCAGCAGTTCCTGCAGGTTCTTCGCGGGCACCTTCGACGGGTTGACGCACAGCACGTAGGCGCCCTTCGAGAGCTGGATCACCGGCGTCATCTCGGCCACCGGATCGAAGCGCAGCTTGTAGAGCGAGGGATTGACCGTGTAGCTGCCCGCGATCAGCAGCAGCGTGTAGCCGTCGGCCGGCGTGTGCAGCGCGTACTCGGTGCCGATGGTGCCGCCGGCGCCGGGCCGGTTGTCCACCACCACCGACTGGCCCAGCTGCTGGGTCAGCACGTTGGCCGCCACGCGGGCGATGAAGTCGGAGCCGCCGCCCGGCGCGAAGGGGCAGACGATGCGCAGCGGCTTGTTCGGGAAGGCCTCCTGGGCGCGGCTCAGGGTGGCGGCGGGCAGCGTCAGTCCCGCCAGGGCGGCGGTCGAGAAGGCGCGGCGGTTCAGCGTCATGGTCTTGTCTCCAGTGTTGTCGTTCGATGTGGGAGCGTGCCGCCCGCGGGAGGCGGCACCGCGGAGTGTGCTCCGAGCGACATCGACCTGGAAGGACTTCACCGCGCCGCTGCCCCCCGCCTCAGGCGCGCGCCTCGATCGGCACGAACGCCAGGTCCTCGGGGCCGATGTAGTTCGCGCTCGGGCGGATGATCTTGTTGTCCACGCGCTGCTCGATGACGTGCGCGGCCCAGCCGCTGGTGCGCGCGATCACGAACAGCGGCGTGAACATGGCGGTGGGCACGCCCATCATGTGGTAGCTCACGGCGCTGAACCAGTCGAGGTTGGGGAACATCTTCTTGACCTCCCACATCACGGACTCGAGCCGCTCGGCGATGTCGTACATCTTGGTCGAGCCGGCCTCCTGCGACAGGCGCCGGGCCACGCCCTTGATCACCACGTTGCGCGGATCGCTCACGGTGTAGACCGGGTGGCCGAAGCCGATCACCACTTCCTTGGCCTCCACGCGGCGGCGGATGTCGGCCTCGGCCTCGGCCGGGCTGTCGTAGCGTTTCTGGATCTCGAAGGCCACCTCGTTGGCGCCGCCGTGCTTGGGGCCGCGCAGCGCGCCGATCGCGCCGGCGATGGCCGAGTGCATGTCGCTGCCGGTGCCGGCGATGACGCGCGCGGTGAAGGTGCTGGCGTTGAACTCGTGCTCGGCATAGAGATTGAGCGAGGTGTGCATCGCGCGCACCCAGGCCTCGGAAGGCTTCTCGCCATGCAGCAGGTGCAGGAAGTGGCCGCCGATCGAGTCGTCGTCGGTCTCCACGTCGATGCGCTTGCCCTGCGTGCTCCAGTGGTACCAGTACAGCAGCATCGAGCCCAGCGAGGCCATCAGGCGGTCGGCGATGTCGCGGGCGCCCGGCAGGTTGTGGTCGTCCTTCTCGGGCAGCACGCAGCCCAGCGCCGAGACGCCGGTGCGCATCACGTCCATCGGGTGGGCGCCGGCCGGCAGGCTTTCGAGCGCTTCCTTCACGCTCGCGGGCAGGCCGCGCAGCGCCTTGAGCCGTGCCTTGTAGGCCTTGAGCTCGGCGCGCGTGGGCAGCTTGCCGTGCACCAGCAGGTGGGCGATCTCCTCGAACTCGCAGACCTCGGCGATGTCGAGGATGTCGTAGCCGCGGTAGTGCAGGTCGTTGCCGGTGCGGCCCACGGTGCACAGCGCGGTGTTGCCCGCGGTCACGCCCGAGAGGGCGACGGATTTCTTGGGGCGGAAGCCCGCGGGTGCGGTGGTGTCGGTCATGGGGTTCATGCGGTTTCTTCGTTGAGGTAGGCGCGATCGATGGCGGCGGGACGACCGGCGGCGTCGACCGCCACCATCTCGAACACGCCCTTGAGGACTTCTTCGGCCGGTGCGCCCGGCACGTCGGCCAGGCCGGTCACGCACACGGTCATCGAGCTGCGGCCGATGCGGCTGACCCAGCCGCGCAGCAGCAGCTGGTGGCCCACCGGCACCGGCGCGAGGAAGTCGACGCCGGTCACGCCGGCCATCACAACCTCGCGCTGCGCCAGGCCGCGCGCGGCCAGGAAGGCGGCCTTGGTCATCAGTTGCAGGCCCTGCCCGGCGAACAGCGTGCCGCGGTGGTTGGCATGCACCGGCAGCACCAGTTCGCGCAGTTCGGTCGTTCCGGCGGATGTTGTCATGCTTCGCAATCTACGCAGAGAATGCGATTTGCAGAAGGACTGAAAAGGCAAATTCTTGCGAATCCAAATTCTCCAATTTGCAAATTTTGCGAATTTCCCCGCATTCGCAGCAAAGGCGAAACGATGAAGAAGACATTCATGGGCGTGCGCCTGCGCAGCCTGCGCGCGGAGCGCGGCCTGTCGCAGGTGGCGCTGGCCAATGCGCTGGAGCTGTCGCCCAGCTACCTCAACCAGCTCGAGCAAAACCAGCGGCCGCTGACGGTGGCGGTGCTGCTCAAGATCAGCCGCGCGCTCGGCGTCGACATCCAGCAGTTCTCGGAGGACGAGGAGGCGCGGCTGGTCGCCGGCATGCGCGAGGCGCTGGCCGATGCCGCCGAGCCGGTGGCGCTGCCCGAGCTGCAGGAGGTGGCGGCGCAGATGCCCGCGCTGGGTCGCGCGCTGCTGGCGCTGCACCGGCGCAACATCGAGGCGATGGAGCAGCTCGAGACCATGGCGCTGCGCCTGGGCGACGAACGCTCGGGCCTGGCCGCGCCGCGCGCCATGCCCTTCGAGGTGGTGCGCGACTTCTTCTTCGCGCACCAGAACCACTTCGACACCCTCGACCGCGCGGCCGAGGCGCTGGCACGGGAGGCGCAGCAGGCGCAGGCCGCGCCGGGCGCGCGCGAGCACGGCGGCCATCTCGCCGAATGGCTGGTCGAGCGGCTGCGGCAGCGCCACGGCGTGCGCGTGCTGCTGACCGACGACACCGAGGTCAGCAAGCGCCGCTACGACGCCGCGCAGCGCAGCCTGCGGTTGTCGCCCGCGCTCGAGCCGGGCCAGCAGGCCTTCCAGCTCGGCACCCAGCTCGCGCTGCTCGAGCTCGGCGCGGCGATCGACGCGCTGGTCGACGCGCCGCCCTTCACCGAGGACCCGGCCTCGCGCAAGCTGGCGCGCATCGGCCTTGCCAACTACTTCGCGGGCGCGCTGCTGCTGCCCTACGGCGCCTTCCTCGAGGCCGCGGAATCGCTGCGCTACGACATCGACCTGCTCGGCCAGCGCTTCGGCGTCGGCTTCGAGACCGTGTGCCACCGGCTCAGCACGCTGCAGCGGCTGGGCGCGCCCGGCGTGCCCTTCTTCTTCGTGCGCGTGGACAAGGCCGGCAACATCTCCAAGCGCCAGTCGGCCACGCACTTCCACTTCAGCCGCACCGGCGGCACCTGCCCGCTGTGGAACGTGTACGAGGCCTTCGCGCAGCCCGAGCGCATCCTGCCGCAGCTCGCGCGCATGCCCGACGGGCGGCGCTACCTGTGGATCGCGCGCTCGGTCTCGCGCGGCCAGCGCGGCTGGGGCTCGCCGCGCAAGACCTTCTCGATCGGGCTGGGCTGCGACATCCGCCATGCGCCGCGGCTGGTGTATGCGAAGGGGCTCGACCTGCAGGACCCCGAGGCCGCCACACCGATCGGCATGGGCTGCAAGGTCTGCGAGCGCGAGCGCTGCCCGCAGCGCGCCTTTCCGTTCATCGGCGAGGCGCTGGACGTGGACGAGAACCAGAGCCGGTTCGCGCCGTACGGCTTCGAGCGCTGAAGCCGCCGAACGCGAGCAGGCCTCGTCCGGCCTTCTTTCGGCCGCTTCGCCGACACCGCCACGGCCCCCGGAACCTGCCCGGCGTTCCGGGAAAAAAATCGCTCACGTTACGTAACGCGCGGCGAAAAGCCGTGTTACGGATGTTCCCGCCGCGTGTTACCCCGGATGAGAAAAGCCTTTGGAATCAACGAGATAAGGCGGTCGAGATGCCGTAACAGAGGACCGCCATGGCGGCAGCGCAAAGACGGCACGCATGTTGCCCCTGTAGGCCACATCTTTGTCACAGAGGCCGCCATGACTACAACTCAATCATCGACCCCGACGACCCCGGAAACCACCGTGAACGGTGGGGCGCCCGTGGTCCTCGCGCAAGCCACCACCACGCCGATCGCACCGATGGGCTCGACCGCCATGGCGCCTCCCTCCGCACCCGCGGCCGCCGCGCCCGCCAGCATCGGATCGCTGTCGAACGCGACCCCGGGCACGACCATCGTGCGCGACGGCGTGAGCATCCCGGTGGACGGCAACCAGTCGCTGATCGCCGGCGACCGCGTGATCGTTCCCGATGGCGGCCAGGCCAATGTGCTGTTCCCCGGCTCGGCCACCAACAAGGCGCCGCTGGCCGGTGTCTTCGCGGGCGGCACCGATGCCACCGTCACGTCGACCAAGCTGCCGGGCGGCCTCGAGCAGGTCAATGTCGACGTGGCCTCGGGCGATCTCGCGGTCACCCCGCCCGACGCCGACGCCGATGCGGCGGCGCTGGCCGTCACCAAGAAGCTCGCCAGCGGCGGTGGCCTCGGCCTCGGCGAGTTCGCGCTCGGCGCGCTCGGTGGCATCGCGCTGGCCGCGGCCCTGGGCGGCGGCGGCGGCGACTCGACCATTCCCTTCTTCATTCCCGGCGTCGGCGACTCCGACGCGGATGCCGACGCGGACGCGGATGCGGATGCCGATGCGGACGGTGATGCCGATGCCGATGCGGACGCAGATGCGGATGCGGATGCCGACGCTGATGCAGACGCCGATGCGGATGCGGATGCGGATGCGGACGCGGATGCCGACGCTGACGCCGATGCGGACGCCGATGCCGATGCCGACCACCTGCTGGATCCGGGCGACAGCGCCGTCGGCCACGTGGTCGATGCCGTGGACAACACCCTGGGCCTGGGCGGCGCGCTGCAGACGGTGAAGCCCATCGTCAACAGCGTCACCGACGTGATCGACGACGTGCTCGCGCCGATCGCCGGCAACGAGTTCACGCCCAACGATCCCAACGAATTCGATCCCGTGGACAACGTGGTCGACCACGTCACCACCAATCTCGGCGGCGTGCTGTCGCCCGTGGTCGACGGCCTGCTGGGTGGCGGTACCACCGGCGCGATCATCGACACGGTCAACACCCAGGTCGACTACCTGACCGATGCACTGAACAACATCCTCGAGAACGTGCTGGGAAGCGACGGACTGCTGGGTGGCGTGACCACCGGCCTGGGCATCGATGGCCTGGTCGACGGCCTGCTGGGCGACGACGGCGTGGTCGGCCAGGTGCTCGACGGCCTGCTCGGCGAACACAGCCTGCTGGGCGGCCTGCTCGGCGAGGACGGCCTGGTCGGCGGTCTGCTGGGCGACGATGGCCTGCTCGGCGGCCTGCTGGGCGAAGGCACCGCGGTCGGCAGCCTGCTCGACACCCTGCTGGGTGACGGCGGCCTGCTCGGCGGCCTCGGCGGCGAAGACGGCCTGCTTGGCGGCCTGCTCGGCCCCGCGCTGGGCGAAGGCGGCCTGCTCGGAGGCCTGCTGGGCGACGACGGTGCGCTCGGCGGCCTGCTCGGCGAGGACGGCCTCGTGGGCGGCCTGCTCGGCGGCGACGGCGTGCTCAGCGGCCTGCTCGGCAGCGAAGGCCTGAGCGGCGGGCTGCTCGGACCGGACGGCCTGGTCGGCAGCCTGCTGGGCCCCGATGGCGTGGTCGGCAACCTGCTGGCCGACGGTCCGCTGGGCGGCCTGCTCGGCGGTGAAGACGGTCTGCTCGGCGGCCTGCTGGGCGACGACGGCCTGGTCGGTGGCCTGCTCGGCGAAGACGGGCTGCTCGGCGGTGTGCTCGGCGAAGACGGCCTCCTCGGCGCCGGCGGCCCGCTCGGCGGCCTGCTGAGCGACGACGGCCCGCTCGGCGGCCTGCTGAGCGACGACGGCCTGCTCGGTGGCCTGCTGGGCGATGAGGGCCTGGTCGGCGGTCTGCTCGGCGACGACGGCCTGTTGGGCGGCGTGCTGGCCGACGACGGCCTGCTCGGTGGCCTGATCGGCGGCGACGGCCTCGTGGGCGGCCTGCTCGGCGGCGATGGCCTGGTCGGTGGCCTGTTGGGCGACGACGGTCTGCTGGGTGGCCTGCTCGGCGAAGGCGGCATCCTCGGCGGCGTGCTGGGCGAAGACGGCCTGGTCCCGAGCCTGCTCGGCGACGACGGCCTGGTCGGCGGCCTGCTGGGTGGCGACGGCCTCGTGGGCGGCCTGCTCGGCGAGGACGGCCTGCTCGGCGGCTTGCTGGGCGGCCTGGTCGATGGCATCGGTGGCGGCGGTGGTGGCACCGGCGCGCAACTGCTCGACCCGACCGACACCATCGTCGGCGGCCTGGTCGACGGTCTCAACGACGGCCTGCTCGGCGAGCTCGGCCTGGGCGACGTGCTCGCCCCGGTCGTCGGCCTGACGGACAGCCTCACCGACACCGTGAGCGGACTGCTGGCCCCGGTGCTCGGCGACAGCTTCACGCCGAACGACCCGAACGTGCTGGATCCGGTGGACGACCTCGTGAGCCAGGTCACCGGCGGTGTCGGCGACCTGCTGAGCCCGCTGACCGACCAGCTGCTGGGCGCCGGCACCACCGATGCGCTGCTGGGCGCGGTCGGCACGCAGGTCGACTTCCTGACCGATGGCGTGGCGAATCTGATCGGCGGCGATGGGCTGCTGGGTGGCGTGCTGGGTGATGACGGCCTGCTGGGCGGCTTGCTCGGCGGCGACGGTGGCCTCCTGGGCGGTGTCCTGGGTGACGACGGCCTGCTGGGCGGTCTGCTCGGCGGCGACGGTGGTCTCCTGGGCGGCGTGCTGGGTGA
>NZ_JBMDKG010000087.1:0-16321 GCF_057809595.1 Variovorax sp. FG153 | reverse complement strand
GCCCCGGCGCCCGCCGCCGCGGCGCCCGCGCCCAAGGCTGCGGCGCCCGCACCGGCCCCGGTCGCGGCACCCGCGGCCTCGAACTACGGCGGCAAGGTCGACGTCGAGTGCGACGTCATCGTGCTCGGCGCCGGCCCCGGCGGCTACTCGGCCGCCTTCCGCGCCGCCGACCTTGGCCTGAAGGTCGTGCTGATCGAGCGCTACGCCACCCTCGGCGGCGTCTGCCTCAACGTCGGCTGCATCCCCTCGAAGGCGCTGCTGCACGTGGCCTCGGTGATGGACGAGGTCAAGCACTTCGCCGACCTCGGCGTGAGCTTCGCCGCGCCCACGGTCGACCGCGCCAAGCTGCTGGGCCACAAGAACAAGGTGGTGGGCAAGCTCACGAGCGGCCTCACCGCCATGGCCAAGATGCGCAAGGTCACGGTGCTGCGCGGCGTGGGCAACTTCGTCGACCCGCATCACATCGAGGTCGAGGAGACCTCGGGCACGGGCTGGGACACCACCGGCAGCAAGCAGACCGTGAAGTTCCGCAGCGCCATCATCGCCGCCGGCTCGCAGGCCGTGAGCCTGCCCTTCATGCCGAAGGACCCGCGCGTGGTCGATTCCACCGGCGCGCTCGAGCTCGGCACCGATCCCAAGCGCATGCTGATCCTGGGCGGCGGCATCATCGGCCTCGAGATGGGCACGGTGTATTCCACGCTCGGCGCGCGCCTCGACGTGGTCGAGATGCTCGACGGCCTGATGCAGGGCGCCGACCGCGACCTGGTGAAGGTCTGGCAGAAGATGAACGCGCCGCGCTTCGACAACCTCATGCTCAAGACCAGGACGGTCGGCGCCGAGGCCACGAAGGAGGGCATCAAGGTCACCTTCGAGGGCGAGAACGCGCCCAAGGAACCGCAGGTCTACGACCTGGTGCTGCAGGCCGTGGGCCGCAGCCCCAACGGCAAGAAGATCGGCGCCGAGAAGGCCGGCGTGGCCGTCGGCGAACGCGGCTTCATCCCCGTCGACATCCAGATGCGCACCAACGTGCCGCACATCTTCGCGATCGGCGACATCGTCGGCCAGCCGATGCTGGCCCACAAGGCGGTGCACGAGGCGCACGTGGCGGCCGAGGTGATCGCGGGCGAGCTCAAGGGCGACAAGGAACTGGCGAGCGCGGCCTTCAATGCCCGCGTGATCCCGAGCGTGGCCTACACCGACCCCGAGGTGGCGTGGGTGGGCCTGACCGAGGACCAGGCCAAGGCCGAAGGCATCAAGGTCAAGAAGGGCCACTTCCCGTGGACCGCCTCGGGACGCGCGATCGCCAACGGCCGCGACGAGGGCTTCACCAAGCTGCTGTTCGACGCCGAGACGCACCGCATCCTCGGCGGCGGCATCGTCGGCACCCATGCCGGCGACATGATCGGCGAGATCGCGCTGGCCATCGAGATGGGCGCCGACGAGATCGACATCGGCAAGACCATCCATCCGCATCCCACGCTGGGCGAGAGCATCGGCATGGCGGCGGAAGTGGCGCACGGCACCTGCACCGACCTGCCGCCGCAAAAGCGCTGAGGGATCGGGGGCCGCCTCGCGGCCTTCGCCCAAAACAAAAAAATCCCGCGGCTGCGGGATTTTTTTCGTCCCGGCCCCAGTGCGAAGTGGGCCGAAGGAGGGGAATTCAGTCGCCGGTGCGGGCCGACGCCGCGGCGGCGCGGATCTCGTCGTTCGATCCGCCGCCGAGCACGCGGCGGGCGCCGTCGAAGCGGCGGCTCCAGTAGCTGCCGTTCATGTCTTCCACGCGCACCTGGGCGCCCGAGCGCGGCGAGTGGATGAACTTGCCTTCGCCGACGTAGATGCCCACATGGCTGAAGGCGCGGCGCATGGTGTTGAAGAACACGAGGTCTCCGGGCTTGAGTTCGCTGCGGTCGATCTTCTCGGTGGCGGCGGCCTGTTCTTCCGCGCGGCGCGGCAGCATGTGGCCGACCGTCTGGTTGTACATGGCGCGCACGAAGCCGCTGCAATCGAAGCCGGTGTCTTCCGAATTACCGCCGCGGCGGTACGGAACACCGAGGAAGCCGATGGCGGTCATCACGAGATCGGAGGTGCGCTCGGTGACGGTCTGGCGGACTTGCCTCAGTTGCCCCACCAGGCCTTTTTCGGCCAGGAGTTGGCCGACTTCGTCGGTCCGGTCCGATGGTTGGGGAGCTGCATGGGCAGCGACGGCAATCAGGAGGGACGCGGGTAGGACGAAAAAACGCATGGCGCGTAGGATATTGATGACGGCTGGCACTGTCAATTTGATCTGAATTAGAGATTGTGCCGCCAACCCGTTGATTTATTTGAAATTTTTGAATCATCGGACAACTAAAATGTAACGGTCGACCCGTGATGCCGGATAAACAGTTCGGCCTCCAAGACCCTTCGAAGTCGACAACTGTCTTCATGTGGGTTTGAAAAACCGCCAAGATCATTCGTTTTGCGGGGAAAACACATGAAATCGCTCTCCAGACCCTCTCGCCGCGTCCTCGGCCGTGTTTTCGTCATGTCGGGTTTGATCTTTGGCGTGGCCGCCATGGCACAGGGTCGATCTGAGACCGTGGCTTCGGGGCTCGAAAGTCCCTGGGGCGTGGGCTTCCTGCCGGGCGACCGTTTCGTGGTCACAGAGAAGCCCGGGCGCATCCGCATCGTGGCCAAGGACGGCAAGCTGGGCGCGCCGCTGGCCGGCCTGCCGGCCATCGCGGCGGGCGGGCAGGGCGGCCTGCTCGACGTGCTCGTCGACGCGGACTTCCGCAGCAACCGCACGCTGTACTTCTGCTTCTCGGAGCCCGATGCCGGCGGCAGCGCCAACAGCACCGCGCTCGCGCGGGCGCGGCTGTCATCCGACGACACCCGGCTCGAGAACCTGCAGATCATCTTCAGCCAGAAGCCCAAGGTCGCGAGCCGCGCGCACTTCGGCTGCCGCATCGTCGACCGCGGCGACGGCACGCTCTACCTCACGCTGGGCGACCGCTTCAGCCGCAAGGAAGATGCGCAGCGGCTCGACAACCACCTCGGCAAGATCGTGCGCATCCGCAAGGACGGCAGCGTGCCCGACGACAACCCCTACGCCGGCCGGCCGGGCCCGCTGCCCGAGATCTGGAGCTACGGCCACCGCAACGGGCAGGGCGCCACGCTCGGGCCCGACGGCCGCCTGTGGATGACCGAGCACGGCCCGCAGGGCGGCGACGAGATCAACATCGCGCAGGCCGGCCGCAACTACGGCTGGCCCGTGATCACCTACGGCGAGAACTACGGCGGCGGCAAGATCGGCGACGGCATCACGGCCAAGGAAGGCATGGAGCAGCCGCTGCACTATTGGGTGCCCTCGATCGCGACCTCGGGCATGGCCTTCCTGACCAGCGACCGCTATGGCGCCGCATGGAAGGGCAACCTCTTCGTCGGCTCGCTGAAGTTCGGCTACCTCGACCGCATCGAGCTCAAGGACGGCAAAGTGGTGGCCGAGCACAAGCTGCTCGAGGACGGGCGCGCGCGCATCCGCGACGTGAAGCAGGGGCCCGACGGGCTGCTCTACGTGCTGACCGACGAGTCGAACGGCAAGCTGCTGCGGCTGCGGCCGAACTGAGCGTCAGCCGGGGCAGCCGGGCAGCGACAGCGTCGGCAGCATCCGCTGCCACAGGCGCCGCCATTCGGGCCAGTCGTGGCCGCCCTCGGTGGTGAAGACGCGTTCGGCCGGCAGCGCACCGGCCAGCAGCCGGTGACTGAAGGCGAAGCGGTCGTCGAGGCCGTAGCCCAGGTAGAGCGGCGGCCGCGCGCCCGCCGTCTGCGTGTAGCCCGCGTAGCCGCGCAGCCATTGCCAGAGCTGGGTTTCGTTCGGCGTGCGCGGGGTGGCGGCGCCGCTGTCGAGCGGCCCGTTCCACTTCGCGAGTCCGCCCGCGTTGGCGATGTCGGTGCTCAGCGTGCGTTCGCCCAGGTAGGGCGCGATCGCCACCACGCCGGCCAGTTCGCCCGGATGCGTCTGCGCGTAGAGCAGGCCGCCGAAGCCGCCGAGCGAGATGCCGACGATCCAGATCTGGCGGTAGCCCTGGCGCCGCGCGGGCTCGATCACATCGGCGCTCAGCCGTTCGAGCACGGTCCTGTCGTTGTAGTAGCCCAGGTGCGCGTCGACCAGCATCGTGTCGACCGCGAGCCGGTTCTCGCGCACCGCCTCGACGAAACCCTCGCGCTCGAACTCGTCGGGCGTCGAATAGGCGCCCGGCAGCATCACGAGCAGGGTGTCGGCCTGGCGCGTGCAGCGCTGGGTTTCGAGCACGGTCGCCAGCGGCACCGTGCTCTTGCGCACGCCGCCGCAGCCGGCCACCAGCAGCACGGCACCGATGCCGAGAGCCGCGAGGCAGAGCCGCTTCGTCAGGACTTTCATCCCGCCGAGTCTAGGCCTGGGCGCGGTGAGGCTTGGGCAGTTCGACCATCACCGGCTGCCCGGGCGTGGTACAGCCCGTGTCGCAGCACTTGCCGGGCTGGCGGTTGCGCGTGATCGCGCGCTGCGGATCGTGCGGCGCGGCCGCGGGCGAGCCGTCGGCGGCGATGCCGCGCTCGAGCAGCCGCTCGACCAGCTCTACCTTCGAGCCCACCGGGTAGTGGCGCCAGATCTCCTGCTTCATCGCGGCGGGCGAACCGCCGCCGTGCAGGCTGATCACGCTGTACCAGCCGCCCTGGTAGCCGGCCGTCAGGTCCTCGATGAAGCGGGCCGCCTCGATGCGCTGTTCGTAGGGCACGGCCGGATTGGCGCGCAGCACGTCCGACAGCCGCGCCGCGGTCTCGGGGTTGTGGTCCTCGTCGGGGCCGGGCAGGGTGACGATCAGGCCGCCGCTCACGGTGTGGGCGATGCGGTGCATGTCGTAGACCTTGGTCGCGAGCAGCAGCTTGCCGATGTTGCTGAACACCGGGTCGGGCATGAAGACCGGGCAGTGCTCGTCGGCCTTGCCGTAGACGCTGGCCGCCACGCCGCAGGCGAAGAAGCCCTCGGTGATGCTGATGAGCTCGACCATCTGCTCGCGCAGGTGGCTCTCCTTGCCCGGGTCGAAGCCGTTGGCCTCGCACATCAGCGCGCCGGCGCCGATCAGCAGGTCGCCGAAGCCCGCGCGCGCGCCGATGCAGCTGTGGCGGTGGTGGGTGGCGTAGCTGTAGGTGAGGTGGCCCGAGTGTTCCCAACTGCCGTCGGAGCCGTCGTAGAACACGCGCTCCCACGGCACCAGCACTCGGTCGAAGATGCACACGCCGGTGCTCTGGCCGTACTTGCGGCTGAACAGGGCGTCGCCGTGCTCGAGCTTCTCGCCGGGCCGGCCGGCAGGTCGCGCCACGATCGTCAGGCCCGGCGCGTCGAGCGGCACCGCGCAGCAGACGGCGAAGTCGGCGTCCTCGCGGCCCATGTTGCGGCAGGGCATTACAAGCAGCTCGTGCACGTAGGGCGCGCCGGTCACGATGGCCTTGGTGCCCGAGATCACGATGCCGCGCGCGTTGCGTTCCACCACGTGCACGTAGCTGTCGACGTTGGCCTGCTCGTGCGGCCGGCGGCTGCGGTCGCCCTTGGCGTCGGTCATGGCCACGCCCAGGGTCAGGTCCTGGTCCTGGACGCGGTGCAGGTACTCGAGGAAGCGTGCCGTGTGCTCGCCGCCGCCGCGCGCGTCGTCGATGCGCGCCGACACCTGGGCGATCGCGTTGAGCGCGTCGTGCGTGAGGTAGCGCTGCGCGCAGCCGGTTTCCTGACACACCAGCCGCACCGCCTCGAGCTTGTTGAGCAGGTCGCCGGCGCTGGTGTTGAGGTGCGAGAGCCGGTTCACGCGCTTGCCGCTGGTGTGCTGCACCGCGGTCATCAGCGGTTCGTACTGCGCCTTCAGCGCATGGTCGTAGGTCAGCGCGATGGCGTTGATGCCGGGGCGGAACGCGGGCTCGTCGGCCACGCTCTCGACGCGCCGGCCATCGACGTAGACGACGGGCTTGTAGCGGCGCAGCGATTCGCGGTAGTCGGCGCCGGACATCAGCGCGGCCGAGGGGAGCGGGGCGTTCATCGTGGGTGTCTCCGGTGGTTGTCGTGCGGGCCGGATCGGGCCGGCTCCGCTAAATTTAAACACTGTTCAAAAAATTGATCAACCGTTAAGAAAAATGAGCAACGCTTAAAAGAAGGGCTACAGTCCAGCCCATGCAGGCCAAGCTCCAACGACGACAGACCCTGAGCGATGCGCGCCGCGCGCTGGTGCTCGACGCGGCGCGGGCCGTGTTCTCCGAGGCCGGCATCGAGGGCGCGAGCATTCGCGAGATCGCGCGCCGCGCCGGCTACACGCCCGGTGCCATCTATTCGTACTTCGAGAGCAAGGAGGCGATCTACGCCGCGCTGCTCGACGAATCGCTGCTGCGCCTGCGCACCGCGGTGGGGGAGGCCGAGGCCTTCGCGGAGCGGCCCGCGCTGACATTGGCGTCCAAGGCGCGGGCCTGGTTCGGCTTCTACGCGGCCCATCCGCGCGAGCTCGACCTCGGCTTCTACCTGGTGCACGGCATGCGGCCGCGCGGCCTGACCAGCGAGCTCGACCACGCGCTCAACGACCGGCTGAAGGAGGCGCTCGACCCCTGCGAGGAAGCGCTGCGCGCCATGGGCCTCGATGCCGCCGAGGCGCTGCGCGAGAACACCGCCCTGTTCGCGCACGGCGTGGGCCTGCTGCTGATGCGGCACACCGGGCGCATCCGCATGTTCGGGCAGTCGGCCGATGCGCTGTTCGAGGCCTACATCGGGCAGCTCGTGGCCCGTGTGCGGCCGGCGGTGGCCTGAGCCGGCGTTTTCGGTGTTAGTTTCCAGGGTCCAGGACGCACGGCGTCCCCGCAACCCTCAGAAGAAAGAACCTCGCCCATGCTGCTCGACGCATCCCAATCCCAACTCGTGCTGGTCGACTATCAGGCGCGACTGATGCCGGCGATCTTCGAGTCGGAGGCGGTCGCGCAGAACGCGGTCCGCCTCGGCAAGATGGCCCGGCTGTTCGATGTGCCCGTCTTCGGCACCGAGCACAACCCGTCCAAGCTCGGCGAGAACCTGCCCGACATCCGCGCGCTGTGCCGCCGCACGCTGCCGAAGATGCACTTCAGCGGCGTCGAGGAGGGGCTGGGCGAATGGCTGCGCGTGCCGGCGAAGGCGCCGCAGGGCAATGCGCGCAGCCTGCCCAAGCACCTGCAGAAGCCGGCCGCGGCCGCCGAGGAGCGCAACACCATCGTCATCGCAGGCTGCGAAGCCCATGTCTGCCTGCTGCAGACCGCGCTCGACCTGCTGGAGGACGAGTTCGAGGTCTGGGTCGTCACCGATGCCTGCGGTTCGCGCACCGAGCGCAACCGCGACGCCGCCTTCGACCGCCTGGCCGGCGCGGGCGCCGAGCTGGTGACGACGGAGATGGTCGGCTTCGAATGGCTGCGCACGGCCGAGCACCCGGCCTTTCCGGAGCTGCTCGCGCTGGTGCGCTGAGCGCGCCGGGCGTCAGTCCTGCCGCACCTCGCTCGCGAGCAGCGGCATACCGAGTTCGCGCAGGGCCTGCTGGATCTGCGCCACCGGTGCCTGGCGCACCGTCATTCCTGTCTCCACCGCGATCGCGGCGGCCACGCCCGCGGCCTGGCCGGTCGCCATGCAGGCCGGCATGTTGCGCGAGCGCGCATGGGCCTCGTGATTGGCCGAGATGCAGCGGCCCGCGACCAGCAGTTGCTCGATCCGCTTCGGCAGCAGGCAGCGGTAGGGGATCTCGTAGGGCGGCATGCTCTGGAAATCGACGTCGCCGCCCTTGGGGTCGTGGATGTCGAGCGCCGAAGTGTCGGCGGCGATGCTGTCCTCGAAACGGGTCTCGCCGCGCGAGTCCGGGCCGGTCAGCGTGTATTCGCCCTCGATGTGGCGAGTTTCGCGCACGCCCAGGATCGGCGAGACCTGCCCGAGCCGCGCCTGCTCGAAGCCCGGCACGCGCTCGCGCAGGAAACGGCACACGCCCTCGATCTGGCGATAGCACTCGAGGATCGCGCCCGTGAACTGCGCCGGCGAGAACACGTCGACGCCGAGCACGCGCGTGGCATTCACGTACATCTGGCCGTCGGCCGTCTTCAGCGTGATGTTGTCGCGCTGCAGCTTCACGCCGGTTTCGTCCTGGAAGCGCCGCAGCATGCCGTTGAAGCCGGTCAGCCACAGGCCGTAGGCCAGCCCTTCACGGTCGCGCGGGATGGCGCGCGCGGGCACGTCCTCGCAGTCGCGGGCCCAGTCGGCCAGGCGCTCGAGGTCGACGTTCTTCATGATGAAGTACATCGACACCGGCTGCATGCGGGCCTCGGCTTCGCCCGAACCCATCACGAACGGGGCGCCGGCCTTGGCCGCCATGTCGGCATCGGCCGAGCAATCGATCAGCACCTGGGCAGCGATGAACTGGCGCCCGGCCTTGCTCTCGATGAACACGCCCTTGACCGTGCCGTCCTCCACCCGCGGCGCGGAGACGAAGGTCTCGAACAGGATCTGCACGCCGGCCTCCACGCACAGGCGCGTGAGCAGCATCTTCATGACCTCGGGATCGGTCGGCGAGGCGATGCGCACGCCGCCGGTCTTGGTGGTGGCCATGTAGTCCTCGCCGGCGCCGCCGGCCGAGCGCGCGAGGTTCCAGATCTCGAGCGGGATGCCGCCGATCAGCGAGCCCGAGGGCTTGGTGTTCAGGCCCAGCGTGAGGATGCCGCCGAGCGAGCCGAAACGCTCGATCAGCACGACCTTGCGGCCGCGCCGCGCGGCGGCGATGGCCGCGACCGGGCCCGTGGTGCCGCCGCCGACGATGACGATGTCGGCCTCCATCAGCACGGGAGTCTGGCGGGCGGGTTCTTGGATGGTGCTCTGTGTCACTGCGTTGCTTTCCTGGGGTGGGTGGGAATGGAGGGGAGGGCGGTCAATCGAGCTTGGCGCCCGATTCCTTGATGGCCTTGGACCACTTCGCGATCTCGCTGCGGTTCCAGGCCGCGAACTGCTCGGGCGTGTTGCCGACCACGATCGCGCCGGTGGCCGCCAGCTGCTTCTGCAGCTCGGGCAGGCGCAGCACCGCGACCATGTCGTTGTAGATCTTGTCGGCCACCGGCTTGGGCGTGCCCGCCGGCACCAGGGCGCCGATCCAGGACACGGCCTCGAAGCCCGGCAGGCCGGATTCGGCGGCGGTCGGCACCTCGGGCAGTGCGTCGACCCGCTTCAGGCTGGTCACCGCCAGCGGCTTGAGCCGGTTCGACTTCACATGCGGCATGACGGCGACGATGTTGTCGAACATCAGCCCGATCTGCCCGCTGAACATGTCGTTGTAGGCCGCGGGCGTGCCCTTGTAGGCCACGTGCAGCAGGTCGGTGCGGGTTTCCGCCTTGAACATCTCGCCGGCCAGGTGGTTCGAGGTGCCCACGCCGCCCGAGCCGAAGTTGAGCTTGCCGGGATTGGCGCGCGCGTACTCGACCAGCTCCTTGACGTTGTTGGCCGGCACCGAGGGGTTGGCCACCAGCACCAGCGGCGTGATGGTGACCAGCGTCAGTGGCTGGAAGTCCTTGAGGTAGTCGTAGTTGAGCTTGGTGTAGAGGGTGGTGCTGATCGCGTTGGCGACGGTACCGAAGAAGATCGTGTAGCCGTCGGCCGGCGCGCGCGCGGCGAGTTCGCTGCCGAGGTTGCCGCCCGCGCCGGGCTTGTTGTCGATGACCACCGGCTGGCCCCATTTCTCCGACAGCTTCTGTCCCACGGCGCGCGCCACCACGTCGGTGGCGCTGGCGGCCGGGAAGCCGAACAGGATGCGGACCGGCTTGGTCGGCCACGGGGTGTCGGCGAACGCCGGGCTGCCGGCCAGGCCGGCGAGGGCGGCGGCCACGGTGGCCGCGAGCAGGCTTCTCTTGCGCATGGTTTGTCTCCTGGGCTTTGGATCCATGGGGCGGTCTTGCTTGCGCCCCTGTTCATTCAGAGCTTCAATGCTATGGTGCTATATAGCACTTGTCAACTTCGGAGGCGGGTAGCATCGCGTCCCATCACCTCATGAACGAACTCGACAGCCCAGCTTCCGACGATCCCCTGGGTGCCTACACGCACCCGGGCGCCTCGGGCCTGGCCAAGTACGCGCAGTTGCGCGAAACCCTGGTGACCGCCATCCGCAGCGGCTACTGGCGTCCTGGCAGCCAGCTGCCGGCCGAACGCGAACTGGCGCGGCGCACCCGCTACAGCCTCGGCACGGTGCAGCGCGCGCTGCGCGAGCTGGCCGACGACGGCATCGTGGTGCGTACCCATGGCAGCGGCACCTATGTGGCCGAGGGGCGCGGTGCCATCGATGCGCCGCTGCACCTGCGCTTCCTCGGCGACGAGGGCGGCGCGGCCAGCTTCCTGCCGCTCTACCCCAAGGTGCTGTCCCGCGCACGGGTGCCCGAGCGCGGTCCCTGGTCCGACTGGCTGCGGCTCGGCGGCGAGGACATGGTGCGCATCTCGCGGCGCATCAGCGTCAACCACGAGTTCAACGTGTTCAATCGGCTCTACTTCAGCGCGGCGGCGTTTCCCGGCATCGCCTCGGCGCCGCTGCCCAGCCTCGACGGCGCCAACCTCAAGCAGTTGCTCGGCACCGAGGGCCACATGCCGGTGACGGAAATGCGCCAGCGCGTGTCGTTCGTGGTCTTCGGCGACGAGGCGAGCGGCGTGCTCGAGGTGCCGCCCGGCACGCGCGGCATGCTGCTCGAGAGCGCGGCCATGGCGGGGCGCCAGCCGCTGTACTTCTTCGAGTCGTTCATTCCGCCGAACGAGCGCCGGCTCGACGTTTCCTGAGCGCGCGGCAGGCCTGCGTCAGTTCCGCGCAAGCGCGCCTGCCGATGATCTTCGAGGACGGGCCGAGGCGCGCGTCCGCAGAAATACAAGCACGAGAGACAGGAGACAGCATGCCGAACTACGAAGAATTCCACCGCCGGTCGATCGACGCGCCCGAGGCTTTCTGGGCCGAGCAGGCCCGGCTCATCGACTGGCAGAGCCCGCCGCAACGGATCCTCGACGCGAGCCAGCCGCCGTTCGCGCGCTGGTTCGTCGGCGGCAGCACCAACCTGTGCCACAACGCCGTCGACCGCCACCTGGCCGAGCGCGGCGACCAGCCGGCGCTGATCTTCGTCTCGACCGAGACCGGCACCGAGAAGAGCTACAGCTTCCGCGAGCTGCATGCCGAGGTGCAGCGCACCGCCGCCAGCCTGATCGACCTGGGCGTGGGCCGCGGCGACCGCGTGCTGATCTACATGCCGATGATTCCCGAGGCCGCGTTCGCGATGCTGGCCTGCGCGCGCATCGGCGCCATCCACTGCGTGGTGTTCGGCGGTTTCGCGAGCGGCTCGCTGGCCACGCGCATCGAGGACGCCGAACCCAAGGTGGTGGTGAGCGCCGACGCCGGTTCGCGCGGCGGCAAGGTGATCGCGTACAAGCCGCTGCTCGACGAGGCGATCCGCCTGTCGAGCCACAAGCCCGATGCGGTGCTGCTGACCGACCGCGGCCTGGCCCCCATGGCGCTGGTCGCGGGGCGCGACCACCTGGCGAGCGAGCTGCGGCAAAAGCACCTCGACGCGCAAGTGCCCTGCGCCTGGCTCGAGTCGACCGAGATCAGCTACACCATCTACACCAGCGGCACCACCGGCAAGCCCAAGGGCGTGCAGCGCGACGTGGGCGGCTACGCGGTGGCGCTGGCCGCGAGCATGAAGCACATCTTCGACGGCCGGCCCGGCGAGACCTACTTCTCCACCAGCGACATCGGCTGGGTCGTAGGCCACAGCTACATCGTCTACGGCCCGCTGATCGCCGGCATGGCGACGGTGATGTACGAGGGCCTGCCCACGCAGGGTCTCGACGGCCAGCCCGACGGCGGCATCTGGTGGCGTCTCGTCGAGAAGTACAAGGTGACGGTGATGTTCAGTGCGCCGACCGCGGTGCGCGTGCTCAAGAAACAGGATCCCGCACTGCTCAAGAAGTACGACCTCTCGACCTTGCGCGCGCTGTTCCTGGCCGGCGAGCCGCTCGACGAGCCCACCGGCCGCTGGATCGCCGAGGGCCTGGGCGTGCCGATCATCGACAACTACTGGCAGACCGAATCGGGCTGGCCGATCATCACCATCGCCAACGGCGTGGAGAAGAAACCCAGCAAGTTCGGCAGCCCCGGCGTGCCGATGTACGGCTACAAGGTGAAGATCCTGCACGAGTCGACCGGCGAGGAACTGACCGCGCCGAACGAGAAGGGCGTGGTCGTGGTCGAGGGGCCGACGCCGCCGGGCTTCATGCAGACCGTGTGGAGGGACGACGCGCGCTTCGTCAACACCTACTGGAAGAGCGTGCCCGGCAAGATGGTCTATTCGACCTTCGACTGGGGCATCCGCGACGAGGACGGCTATTTCTACATCCTCGGGCGCACCGACGACGTGATCAACGTGGCCGGCCACCGGCTCGGCACGCGCGAGATCGAGGAAAGCATCTCGGGCCACGCGGGCGTGGCCGAGGTCGCGGTGGTGGGCGTGGCCGACGCGCTCAAGGGCCAGGTCGCGATGGCCTTCGTGGTGCCCAAGGACGGGCGGGCCGCGAGCGACGAGGCGCTGGCGCTGAAGCTCGAGGGCGAGATCATGAAGACCGTGGCCGACCAGCTCGGCGCGCTGGCCCGGCCGGCGCGGGTGCGTTTCGTGGGCGGGCTGCCCAAGACCCGCAGCGGCAAATTGCTGCGCCGCGCCATCCAGGCGGTCTGCGAGGGCCGCGATCCGGGCGACCTGACGACCATCGACGACCCCGCCACGCTGCAGCAGATCAAACTGTTACTTAAGCCAGCCTGAGTTCCCCGCCTGGGGGGTTGTGCATC
Source organism: Variovorax sp. FG153 (assembly GCF_057809595.1). Classification (NCBI taxonomy): domain Bacteria; kingdom Pseudomonadati; phylum Pseudomonadota; class Betaproteobacteria; order Burkholderiales; family Comamonadaceae; genus Variovorax; species Variovorax sp. FG153. The sequence goes on along the minus strand of NZ_JBMDKG010000087.1, from coordinate 3,464 downwards.
CGCTTTCAACCGTCATATGGTTGGCGTGGCACAATCGCCCGGTACTCAGGCCCTTCCCCAGCCACAGTCGCATCCGCCAATCGGTTCAGCCGTGTCGCGGAAGGTTTCTTAAACCAGCTCGTGCTTCCCACAGGGAAGCGAAGGTCAGCGCAATATGAGCGATTCATCGACTCCATCGGTGTATGCCGCCTACCAAGGCAACACCTACCTCTTCGGCGGCAACGCGCCCTATGTCGAGGAGATGTACGAAAACTACCTCGCCAACCCCGGCAGCGTGCCCGACAACTGGCGCACCTACTTCGACGCGCTGCAGCACGTCCCCGCCGCCGACGGCACCAACACCCGCGACGTTCCGCACCAGCCGGTCATCAACGCTTTTGCCGAATTGGCGAAGCAGGGCACGACCAAGGTCGTGCAGGCCAGCGGCGCCGACTCCGAACTCGGCCGCAAGCGCACCGCCGTCCAGCAGCTGATCGCCGCCTACCGCAACGTCGGCGCCCGCTGGGCCGACCTCGATCCGCTCAAGCGCGCCGAGCGTCCCGCCATTCCCGAGCTCGAGCCCTCGTTCTACGGCTTCACCGACGCCGACCTCGAGACGGTGTTCAACACCAGCAACACCTTCTTCGGCAAGGACACCATGTCCTTGCGCGACCTGCTCAACGCACTGCGCGAAACGTACTGCGGCACCATGGGTGCCGAGTACATGTACACCACCGACCAGAACCACAAGCGCTGGTGGCAGCAGCGGCTCGAGAGCGCCCGCACCAATCCCAAGCTCAGCGCCGAGCAGAAGAAGCACGTGCTCAACCGCCTGACCGCGGCCGAAGGCCTCGAGCGCTTCCTGCACACCAAGTACGTCGGCCAGAAGCGCTTCTCGCTCGAAGGCGGCGAGAGCTTCATCGTCTCGATGGACGAGCTGATCAACCAGGCCGGCGCCAAGGGCGTGCAGGAAATCGTGATCGGCATGGCCCACCGCGGCCGCCTCAACGTGCTGGTCAACTCGCTCGGCAAGATGCCGGCCGACCTGTTCGCCGAGTTCGACCACACCGCGCCCGAAGACCTGCCCAGCGGCGACGTCAAGTACCACCAGGGCTTCAGCTCGGACGTGACCACTCCCGGCGGCCCGGTCCACCTGAGCCTCGCGTTCAACCCCTCGCACCTCGAGATCGTGAATCCCGTGGTCGAAGGCTCGGTGCGCGCGCGCATGGACCGCCGCGCCGATCCGCAGGGCAAGCAGGTGCTGCCCGTGCTGGTGCACGGCGACGCGGCCTTCGCGGGCCAGGGCGTCGTGATGGAAACGCTGGCGCTGGCCGAGACCCGTGGCTACTTCACGGGCGGCACGGTGCACATCGTCATCAACAACCAGATCGGCTTCACCACCAGCGACCCGCGCGACAGCCGCTCGACGCTGTACTGCTCGGACATCGTGAAGATGATCGAGGCGCCGGTGCTGCACGTGAACGGCGACGATCCCGAAGCCGTGGTGCTCGCCACCCAGATCGCGCTGGACTTCCGCATGGAATTCCAGAAGGACGTGGTCGTGGACATCATCTGCTTCCGCAAGCTGGGCCACAACGAGCAGGACACCCCCTCGCTGACCCAGCCGCTGATGTACAAGAAGATCGCCCAGCATCCCGGCACGCGCAAGCTGTACGCCGACAAGCTGGCCGCTCAGGGCCTGGGCGACACGCTCGGCGACGACATGGTCAAGGCGCAGCGCGCCGCCTTCGACGAAGGCAAGAACACGGTCGACCCGGTGCTGACCAACTTCAAGAGCAAGTACGCCGTCGACTGGAGCCCGTACCTCAACAAGAAGTGGACCGACGCCGGCGACACCGCGATCCCCACCTCCGAGTGGAAGCGCCTGGCCGAGAAGATCACCACCGTGCCGCAAGGCTTCACGGTGCATCCGCTGGTCAAGAAGGTGCTCGACGACCGCGCCGCCATGGGCCGCGGCGACGTCAACGTCGACTGGGGCATGGGCGAGCACATGGCCTTCGCCTCGCTGGTGGCCAGCGGCTACCCGGTGCGCCTGTCGGGCGAGGACTCGGGCCGCGGCACGTTCACGCACCGCCACGCCGTCCTGCACGACCAGAACCGCGAGAAGTTCGACGAAGGCACCTACACGCCGCTGTCGAACGTGGCCGACAACCAGGCCCCGTTCGTCGTGATCGACTCGATCCTGTCGGAAGAGGCGGTGCTCGCGTTCGAATACGGCTACGCCTCGAACGACCCGAACACGCTGGTGATCTGGGAAGCCCAGTTCGGCGACTTCGTGAACGGCGCGCAGGTCGTGATCGACCAGTTCATCGCCTCGGGCGAAGTCAAGTGGGGCCGCGTCAACGGCCTCACGATGATGCTGCCGCACGGCTACGAAGGCCAGGGCCCCGAGCACAGCTCGGCGCGCCTCGAGCGCTTCATGCAACTGAGCGCCGACACCAACATGCAGGTGGTGCAGCCGACCACGGCCAGCCAGATCTTCCACGTGCTGCGTCGCCAGATGGTGCGCAACCTGCGCAAGCCGCTGATCATCCTCACGCCCAAGTCGCTGCTGCGCAACAAGGACGCGACCTCGCCGCTGGCCGAGTTCACCAAGGGCAGCTTCCAGACCATCATTCCGGAAAGCAAGCCACTCAAGGCCGAGAAGGTCAAGCGTCTGATCGCCTGCTCGGGCAAGGTCTACTACGACCTGGCCAAGAAGCGCGAGGAGAAGGGCGACGAGGACGTGGCGATCATCCGCGTCGAGCAGCTCTATCCGTTCCCGCACAAGGCCTTCGCGGCCGAGATCAAGAAGTACCCGAACCTCGTCGACGTGGTGTGGTGCCAGGACGAACCGCAGAACCAGGGCGCCTGGTTCTTCGTGCAGCACTACATCCACGAGAACATGCAGGAAGGCCAGAAGCTCGGCTACGCCGGCCGCGCGGCCTCGGCCTCGCCGGCCGTCGGCTACTCGCACCTGCACCAGGAACAGCAGAAGGCACTGGTCGATGCCGCCTTCGCCAAGCTCAAGGGCTTCGTGCTGACCAAGTAATAGAACGATCTTTTTTCAACACGAACGACCCGCTCGGGCGCACGCGGCTTGGCCGCGGCGCCCGATCCCCCACGAGGGGCGGGCCGGGCGAAACCCGGCCCCAGGGGCACACACAAATCAAAGCGGAGCAAACTCCAAATGTCTATCGTCGAAGTCAAAGTCCCTCAGCTGTCCGAATCGGTGGCCGAAGCCACCATGCTCACCTGGAAGAAGAAGGCCGGCGAAGCCGTCGCCGTCGATGAAATCCTGATCGAGATCGAAACCGACAAGGTCGTGCTCGAAGTGCCGGCGCCCGCCGCCGGCGTGCTGGCCGAGATCGTGCAAGGCGACGGCGCCACCGTCGTGGCCGACCAGCTGATCGCGAAGATCGACACCGAAGGCAAGGCCAGCGCCGCGGCCCCGGCCGCCGCGCCCGCCGCCGCCGCCCCGGCAC
>NZ_JBMDKG010000086.1:0-17129 GCF_057809595.1 Variovorax sp. FG153 | reverse complement strand
CCCCCCCCCCCCCCCCCCCCCCCCCCCCCCCACGGCGTGCTCTACGAACTGCTGGAACGCGACGAGAGCGTGGCCGACATGCGCACCACCACGGTCGCGCGGCTCGCCAACCGCTTCGCGGTCGACCCGGCCCAGGCCCGGCGCGTGGGCGACACCGCCGCCGCCCTGTTCGTGCAGCTGGCGCCGGCCGCGCGCGGCGGCAGCACCACCAGCCGCGCCGGCCGTGCGCTGCGCAAGCTCGGCTGGGCCGCGCAACTGCACGAGATCGGCGCGCTGGTCTCGCACAGCGACTATCACAAGCATGGCGCCTACATCCTCGACAACACCGACGCCCCCGGCTTCGCGGTCAACGAGCTGCACACCCTCGCCCAGCTGGTGCTGGGCCAGCGCGGCAAGCTGCGCAAGCTCGAGGGCTCGCTCGACGATGAGACCTTCGTGACGCAGCTGCTGGCGCTGCGGCTGGCGCTGATCCTGTGCCACGCGCGCCGCGATCCCGCGCCCGATGCGCTGCACCTGTCGACGCTCGGCACCCGCACCTTCTCGATCGCCTGCGCGCCCGACTGGGCCGAGGCCTTCCCGCAATCGGCCCACCTGCTGCGCGAGGAGGTGCTGGCCTGGCAGAAGATCAGTACCTGGCGCGTGGACCTGGCGGGCTGCTGAGCCGCTCGAGCAGGAAGTCGATGAACACCCGGACCCGCCGCGGCATGTGGCGGTGCGCGGGATGGATCAGCGAGAACGGGCGCGAAGCGCCCGCGAAGTCCGGCAACAGCTCGACCAGCGCGCCGCGCGCCAGGTCTTCCTCGACGATGAAGCGATAGGTCTGCAAGAGGCCCGCGCCCGCGCGCGCCAGGGTCACGCCGCCGAGGATGTCTTCCGAATAGCGGATGCCGCCCTGCGTCGCATGTTCGAAAACGCCGCCCTCGCCGTGCAACAGCCAGGGCACCGGCTGCCCCGTGCTCGGCAGCGTGAACTGGATGCACTCGTGCGCCGCCAGGTCGGCCAGCGCGCGCGGCGCCGGCCGCGACGCCAGGTAGGACGGCGCGGCCACCACCACCAGCGCGGCGTCCTCGAGCCGGCGCGCGACCAGCCCCGAGTCGGGTGGCGTGCGGCCACGCACCGCGAGGTCGAAGCCGCCCGCGGCGAAGTCGACGTTGCGGTTGCTCAGCTGGACGTCGAGCGACACCTCGGGGTACAGCGCGCGGAACGCGGGCAGCAGCGGCAGCACGCGGCAATGGCCGTACGAGGTCGGCAGGCTGATGCGCACCGTGCCCGCTGGCACGCGCTGCTGGCCCGCGAGCTCGCGCTCGGCCTCGGAGAGCTGGGCCAGCGCCTGGCGGCACTGCGCCACGTAATCGCGCCCGGCATCGGTCAGCCGCACCTGCCGCGTGGTGCGCGAGAACAGCTGCACGCCCAGCCGCGCCTCGAGCCGCGCGATCGAGCGGCTCACCGCCGCGGGCGTCAGGCCGGCCGCGTTGGCCGCGGCGGTGAAGCCTTCATGCTCGGCCGTCAGGCACAGCAGCTCGATGCTGCCCAGCATCACGTTGTCGAAGCGCAGGGCCATGGTGACCGCCTATTACTCGGTGTAATCAATGAAGTGAATCATCGCCCATTTACGCGCATCTACTGCATCAATAGCATCGTGACCGTTGTCATCCACATCGCACGAAGAGAGAGGAAGCTGTCATGAACACCGATCACGCCCCCGCCCCCTACGACGCCATCGTCGAGCTGCTCGGCCGCTACTTCGAGGGCCTGCACCGCAGCGACACCGCGATCCTGCGCGAGGTCTTCCACCCCGCGGCGCTCTATGCCACCGCGACCGAAGGCCCGCTCTACACGCTGGACATGGCCAGCTACTTCCCGATCGTCGACAAGCGCCCCTCGCCCGCCAGCAAGGGCGAGCCGCGCACCGGCCGCATCGTGGCGATCGAGTTCGCGGGACCGGTGACCGCCTTCGCGCGCGTCGAATGCGCGATCGCGCCGAAGCACTTCACCGACCTGCTGACCCTGGTGCGGGTTGACGGGCGCTGGCAGATCATCTCGAAGGTCTTCCACTTCGAGCTGCAGCCGGCCTGAGCGGCGCGGCCTCGAACAGGTTCAGAGCAGTTCGGGCGACTGCACCGTCACCACGACGGTCTGCACGTCGCCATCGCGCTCGCGCGTGCGGATCCACCACAGCGCGCCCTTGCGCACCGGGCAGCTGTCCTGCTTCAGGCCCAGCAGCAGCGAGATCGCCTGCCCCAGCGAAGGCTGGTGGCCGATCATCAGCACCACCGACTTGCCGTTGGGCCAGCCGGCGGAGGCCAGCAGCGCATCGGCGGTGGTGTCGGGTGCCAGTTCGCTGCGCAGCTTGTACTTGCGCCCGAGCGCCAGCGCGGTCTGCTCGCAGCGCCGCGCGGGGCTGCTGATGATGCGCGTGCCGTCGGGCAGCTGGCGGTCGAGCCAACTGGCCATGCGCTTGGCCTGCTTCTCGCCGCGCGCGGTGAGCGAGCGCTGCATGTCGTCGCAGCCCTCGGTCCAGTCATCGGCTTCCGCATGGCGCCAGAAGATCAGGTCCATGGTCATCGTCTTTCGAACTTCGGCTTCATTCGCCGGATGCGACGTCACGGGGCCCTCGCGCTGCGTAGCGGTTCATCAGGGCGGCCTGCGCGCCGTGCGCCTCGATCGCACGCGACGCACCGGCTTCGCCCGGGTGCGTGTCGTGGTCGATGCGGGTGTAGACGCCATCGGCGCCGAGGTCCCAGGCATCGCGGCCGTCGTGCAGGTAGGCGACCAGGCACTCGTCGATGAGGCGCTGGCGCAGCACGGGGTCGGTCACTGGCCAGGCGAGCTCGATGCGCCGCATCATGTTGCGGTTCATCCAGTCGGCGCTCGAGAGGTAGAGCGACTCGTCCTCGCCATGGCGGAAATAGAACACCCGCGAATGCTCGAGGAAGCGGCCGATCACAGAGCGCACGCGGATGTTGTCGGTCAGCCCCGGCACCTGGGCCGGCAGCGTGCAGGCACCGCGCACGATCAGGTCGATCTTCACGCCCTTCTGCCCCGCCTGCACCAGCGCCGCGACCAGTTCCTCGTCGGTCAGCGCATTCATCTTGGCGACGATGCGCGTGGGCTCGCCGCGCTCGGCGGCCGCGGCCAGCGTGGCGATCTGCGCGCGGATGTTGCTGTGCAGGTCGAAGGGCGCGAGCCACGCGCGGTTGAGCTTGGGCAGCTTGCTCTGGCTCGCGAGGTGCACGAACACCGCTTCCATGTCGGCGGTCAGCAGCGGATCGGCCGTGAGGTGGCTGATGTCGGTGTACAGGCGCGCGGTGCGCGGGTTGTAGTTGCCGGTCGACAGGTGGCCGTAGCGGCGCATCTGCTTGCCCTCGCGGCGCGTCACCAGCAGCATCTTGGCGTGGGTCTTCAGGCCCACCACGCCGTACACCACCTGGGCGCCGATCGACTCGAGCATCTCGGCCCAGTTGATGTTGGCCTCTTCGTCGAAGCGCGCCTTGAGCTCCACCACCACGGTGACTTCCTTGCCGCGGCGCACCGCCTCGCGCAGCAGCTCCATCAGCTCGGAGTCGGCGCCGGTACGGTAGATGGTCTGCTTGATCGCCAGCACCTGCGGGTCGTGCACCGCCTCGCGCAGGAAGGCCAGCACGCCCTCGAAGCTCTCGAAGGGCTGGTGGATCAGCACGTCGCCGCGCTGCAGCCGCTCGAAGAAGGACTGCGCGGGCGACAGCGTGATCGGGTAGGAGGCCTGGTAGGGCTTGAAGCGCAGCTTCGGCTCGTCGAGCAGGTCGGCCAGCTGCGTGAAGCGCGCGAGGTTGACCGGGCCGTGCACGCGGTACAGCGCCTCGGGCGGCAGGTTGAACTGCTCGAGCAGGAAGCTCGCGAGCGACTCGGCGCAGCTGGCCGACACCTCCAGGCGCACGGCCTGGCCGAAGTGCCGGTGCTGCAGGCCCTGGCGCAGCGCGGTGCGCAGGTTCTTCACGTCCTCCTCGTCCACCGCGAGGTCGGAATGGCGCGTGACGCGGAACTGCGAGAAGTCGCCGACCTCGCGCCCCGTGAACATCGAGGACAGGTGCGCGCGCACCACGCTCGACAAGGCAACGAACAGCGTCTTGCCGTCCGACACCTTGGCCGGCATCTTGATCAGCCGCGGCAGCACGCGCGGCACCTTCACGATCTGGATCGGGTTCTCGCGCCCGAAGGCGTCCTTGCCGCCGAGGCGCACGATGAAGTTCAGCGACTTGTTCGCGACCTGCGGGAACGGATGCGAAGGATCGAGCCCCACGGGCAGCAGCAGCGGGCGCACCTCGCGCTCGAAATACTCGGCCACCCACTTGCGCTGCGCGGGGTTGCGCTCGCCGTGCGAAATGATGTGGATGCCGTGCGTGCCGAAGGTCGGCATCAGCTCGTCGTTGTAGAGCGCGTACTGGCGCGCCACCAGCGTGTGGACCGCCTCGGCCAGCCGGCGGAAGGACTCGACCGTGTATGTGCCCTTGTGGTCGTCGGCGCTGCCCGCGATCAGGTGCGGCGCGGCGCGAACCTCGAAGAACTCATCGAGGTTCGACGAGACGATGCACAGGTAGCGCAACCGCTCGATCAGCGGCACCTCGGGGCGATGCGCCCAGTCGAGCACCCGTTCGTTGAACGACAGGATGCTGTGGTCGCGGTCAAGCAAGGTGAATTTCGGCGTCTCGGCCACGGAAGGCAGCGAATCGGCCGGATCGGAAGGCATGGACACGGATTCTGGAACAAGCGGCACCACGGCCGTGCTCGATAAAGGGAATGTGACAGTGTCATGCGGGTTTGTGACATTTGCATGACTTTCCCGTGACGCCGTCGACATGCCTACTTTCGACTGCTCCTCCCCGTCCGGCGGCAGGACGGACGACCCGTTCGCGGGCCGGACGACCGCTGGTTTCATGCGCCCAGGAAATGCTTGCGGTAGCGCGCCGGCAGGTCGTCGATGCGCATCAGCATCGGCAGGTCGGCGGTGTTGAAGTCCGGATCCCAGGCCGGCGCGCCGAGCACCTTGGCGCCCAGGCGCAGGTAGCCCTTGATCAGCGCGGGCGGCTCCACGTCGAGGCTGCCGTCGAGGCGCTCGACCGGCAGCGCGAGCCGCGGCTGCACCTGGTACTGGATCGGCGCCATGTGGCTGGCCGACAGCTGGCGCCAGATGCTGGCCGCCGCGTCGCCGCAGGTCACGCCGTTGTGCGACATCGGGATGCTGGCGCAGCCGATCATGGTGTCGAGCTTGTTGCGGTGCATGAAGCCGGCCAGCGCGCCCCACAGCGCCAGGATCACGCCGCCCTGGCGGTGCTCGGGGTGCACGCAGCTGCGGCCCAGCTCGACCATGCGCTCGCGCAGGTCGCGCAGGCGGGTCAGGTCGAATTCGGTGTCGCTGTAGGTGCTGCCCACGCGGCGCGCCTGGGCCGGCGTCAACACGCGGTAGGTGCCGATCACCTGCTGCGTCAGTTCGTCGCGCACCAGCAGGTGCTCGCAGAAATCGTCGAACAGGTCCACGTCGTGGCCGGGCAGCGAGGTGGAGATGCGGGCGCCCATCTCGCCGACGAACACTTCATAGCGCAGGCGCTGGGCGGCGCGCACGTCGTCCTGGTGACGGGCCCAACCCACGGTGATGCCCTGCTTGGCCTCGATGACGGGGGCCGGGACGACGACCGCGGGGCTGACGGCAGCGGGGGCCTTGGGCGCCGCGGCGGTGGCTGCGGTACCGACGACACCGGGCGTGGGCCAGAGGGCTGCGCGGAGCCCGAGCTGCGACAGCGGAAATGTCGGGTTGGGCAGTTCTTTCATGTGGAAACCCTTTCTGCTGGGCGAGTCTCGGCACCCGTGGTGAAAAGCGCGTGTCATGGCCGTGGCAATTGCATGACGATGTGACGGGCCGTTGGAAGCGCTTCTTTGGCGTCTAATGCCTCGACCGCCGACGCTCGGCAATCCCCACCGGAGACTCTGAACCGATGGCCACCGCAGATATTTCCAGCACCGCCCCCGCCGGCGGTAACCGCCAGTTGCAGACCTTTCCGGTGCTCAACGACAGCGAGATCGCGCGCATCGCGCGTTTCGGCAGCGTGCAGCACTTCGCGCGCGGCAGCCGGCTGTTCACCGCCGGCGAGGTCGGCGCCGGCATGTTCGTGCTGCTCAAGGGCGTGGTCTCGGTCACCCAGCGCGATGGCCTGGGCCACGTGGTGCCGATCGTGCGCCAGGGGCCGGGCGAATTCCTGGCCGAGGTCGGCCAGCTCAGCGGCCGCCCCGCCCTGGTCGACGGCCATGCCGAGGAGGACGTCGAGGCGCTGGTGCTGCCGCCCGCGCAGCTGCGCGCCCTGCTGGTGGCCGAGGCCGACCTCGGCGAGCGCATCACCCGCGCGCTGATCCTGCGGCGGGTGGCGCTGATCGAATCGGGCGCCGCCGGCCCGGTGCTGATCGGCCAGCCGCAGTCGCCCGACATGGCGCGGCTCGAGAACTTCCTGCGCCGCAACAGCCATCCCTATCACCTGGTCGACGCCGACCAGGACCCCGACGCCGCCGCGCTGCTGGCGCAGTACGGCGGCCACCAGCTGCTGGCCGTGTGCCCCAACGGCTCGGTGCTGGTGAACCCGTCCGAGGACGCGCTGGCGCTGTGCCTGGGCATGGTCGATGCCGCGGCGCACGACGAGCTTTACGACGTGGCCGTGGTCGGCGCCGGCCCGGCCGGCCTCGCGACCGCCGTCTATGCCGCCTCCGAGGGGCTGCGCGTGATCGTGCTCGACTGCCGCGCCTTCGGCGGCCAGGCCGGCGCCAGCGCGCGCATCGAGAACTACCTGGGCTTTCCCACCGGCATCTCGGGCCAGGCGCTGGCCGGCCGGGCCTTCGTGCAGGCGCAGAAGTTCGGCGTCGAGATGCTGATCCCGGCCAAGGTCGCCTCGCTCGACTGCGCGCGCACCAACGCCGACGGCAGCCTCGCGATCGCGCTGGCCGACGGCCGGCGCATTTCGGCGCGCACCGTCGTCGTCGCCAGCGGCGCGCGCTACCGCCGGCCCGGCGTGCCCAGGCTGCATGAATTCGAGGGACGCGGCATCTGGTACTGGGCCTCGGCCATCGAGGCCAAGCTCTGCGCGCAGCAGGAAGTCGCGCTGGTCGGCGGCGGCAACTCGGCCGGCCAGGCCGCGGTGTTCCTCTCGCACCATGCGGCCAAGGTCAACGTGCTGGTGCGCGGCCCCTCGCTCGCGGCCAGCATGTCGCGCTACCTGATCGACCGCATCGAGGCCACGCCCAACATCTCGCTGCAGCCGCATACCGAACTCGTGCGGCTGCACGGCGATCCCGACGATGGCCTCACCGGCGCCACCTGGCGCTGCCACAGCACCGGCGCCGAGCACGACTGCCCGGCGCGCAACATCTTCCTGTTCGTCGGCGCCGAGCCCGAGACCGACTGGCTCGCGGGCTGCGGCGTCGCGGTCGACAAGCACGGCTTCGTGCAGACCGGGCCCGACGCCAGCGCCGGCTTTCCCGCGCGCCCGGCCACCGCGCTCGAGACCAGCGTGCCCGGCGTCTTCGCGGTCGGCGACGTGCGCTCGGGCTCGGTCAAGCGCGTGGGCGGTGCAATCGGCGAAGGCGCGGCGGTGGTCGCGCTGATCCACCAGCACCTCGCCTCGAACTCGGCCGTGGCCTGAGTCCAAATCCCTCACCCATTCATCCAGGAGAACCCGCGCATGCGCATCAAGCCCTGCGAACACGTCCCCGCGGAGATCGCCGCGCCCCACACCCTGCGCGGCTGCGAGGAATGCCTCCAGACCGGCGACAGCTGGGTGCACCTGCGCCTGTGCGTGCACTGCGGCCATGTCGGCTGCTGCGATTCGTCGAAGAACCGGCATGCCACGCGCCATTCGCAGGCCGAGGGCCATGCGGTGATCCAGTCGCTCGAGCCCGGCGAGGACTGGATGTGGTGCAACGCGCACGAGCGGCAGGTGGGCTGAGGCGCGCGCCGGTCATTGGCCGTGCGGCGCACGCCCGCGCGGCCGCCTGTATATGCTGGCTGCCGCGTCGAGGAGCCCCTCTTCGCCGCCCCCATCCAGACCGGAGACTCGACAACATGCCCGAACCGAAGACCATCGAGGTCTATTCCTGGCCCACGCCCAACGGCCACAAGATCCACATCATGCTCGAGGAGTGCGGCCTGCCCTACCGCGCGCACCCCATCGACATCGGCAAGGGCGACCAGTTCGCGCCCGACTTCCTGCGGATCAGCCCCAACAACAAGATCCCCGCCATCACCGACCCCGACGGTCCGGACGGCGCGCCCATCTCGCTGTTCGAATCGGGCGCCATCCTCGTCTACCTGGCCGGCAAGACCGGCCAATTCCTGCCCCAGGGCGACCGCGCGCGCTACGACGTGCTGCAGTGGCTGATGTTCCAGATGGGCGGCGTCGGCCCCATGCTCGGCCAGGCGCATCACTTCCGTCTCTACGCGCCCGAGAAGATCGCCTATGCCATCGACCGCTACACCAACGAGGCCAAGCGCCTCTACGGCGTGATCGACAAGCAGCTGTCGACGCACCGCTTCATCGCCGGCCCCGACTACAGCATCGCCGACATCGCCATCTTCCCGTGGCTGCGCAGCTGGCAGAACCAGGGCATCACCCTCGAGGACTATCCGCGCCTGAAGGACTGGTTCGACGGCATCGCCGAACGTCCCGCCGTGCAGCGCGGCGTGAAGGTGCTGGCCGACCTGCGCAAGCCCATCACCGACGACAAGGCGCGCGAAATGCTTTTCGGCAAGACCCAGTACGAGAAGCGCTGAGACCGCCTCATATTCGGGCTAGAATAGAAGGCTTGTCGGGGTGTAGCGCAGCCTGGTAGCGCATCTGGTTTGGGACCAGAGGGTCGAAGGTTCGAATCCTTTCGCCCCGACCAAGAATCTTCTTTCTTGCTTTCCTTCTTTGCTTTCTGTTCCGCCTGGAATCTGCCCGTAGCTCAGTTGGATAGAGCACCTGCCTTCTAAGCAGGTTGTCGGGGGTTCGATCCCCTCCGGGCAGGCCAACCACTCCCCTCTGTAGATCCGCTCTCCCTGAAAACTCAGGGAAGAATCTGGGAAGAATCGCGCCCTATCGGCGCTGTTGGTGCTCAGCCCTCGTCAACCTCTGCGGTCAGCGGCGCGCCTTCATTGACCGCAAGCTCGATCGGCGCCGGCCCGGCATCGATGAGGTGCACAGGGATGAGCTCCACGAAGTCTCTAGCCTCCTTCGGCGTGCAGGTCAGCCAGCGATCGATGTCGTGCTCCTCGATGGCCACGACCGATCGCTTGTCCTGCACCTCGAGCGGCTTCTTCGTTGCCCTGTCGACCTCGACCTTGTGCATCCGCGACATGATGGGGTGCAGGTTCGCGTTGACCGTGATCATCGTGAAGCTCTGCACCAGCTCACCGGTCGAGTGGTCCAGCCACTCGCCCCACAAGCCGGCCAGGGCCCAGGGCCGCCCGTCGGCGCGCCTGAATCGCCACCACTCGTTCTTCCCGCTCTCCCAGCATGGCTCATCGAAGCTGTCGGCCAGGATGACGCAGCGCCGGCCGTTCTTCCATGAGTCCTTGAATGTGTTCTTCTTCTCGATGCCGGCAAAGCGGGCGTTCCAGGTCGAGAGCTTGAGGACTTTGGTCTCGCCCTTCCGCGGCGGCGACGCAGGGACACGGCTGGGTGAGAACGGCGGAATCAGGCCCCACTGCCCGGATACCAGCTCCCGCGTGTAGTCGGTCAGATCGCGCGCACGTCGAACGAAGACCCCGGTGTAGAGAGGCCGCATGCTGCGCATCCAGCGCTCAGCGCTGCGCGCGCCGATGTACCAAGCGGCCTCGATTTCTCGATCCTCGGGGGTGATGTAGCGGGTGCACATGGTGTCCAGATTCTGCGCTCAGGATCAGGTTGACGGTCAACTGGGGCCGGGAAGATACTGTACACCCATCCAGTACTTTCGGAGATCCCCATGACAACCGCAGAACACCGCCGCGACACCGCGCGCACCGAATGGACCCGGGCTTTCGACAGGGAATGGGTCCGGCTCACCGGTGTGGAACTCGACCCCGAATACCCCTCCGTCTGCTCGAGCACCCTGCACCCGATCATGTGCCACCGGCCCGCCGAGGAAGCCGCACGGGAGTACTTCCAGGCCACCGACGACACCGACGCCTGGGAGACCGACCCGAAGCGCGTGCTGACGCTGCTGGCCACCAAGCACGGGCTGATCAAGGACGGCGCCGCCATCCCCTTCGAGATCCTCGACTTCGCCCAAGAGGTCGGCGAGCTGTGCGCCTTCATCGGCGACCGCTACCGCGACCCACACACGGGCTGCGCTGGCGACGCTATCCGGGCCCGCTACGGCAAGGTGCCGTTCTGATCATGAAAGACGTCGAGTACTTCACCTTCATGCTGCCGCCGGACATTTGGCGGAGGAAGCCACGGCAGTCGGATCGAAAGATGACCTTGGAAGAGGGCCCGCGGTATCACCCGGGCGCCACGCCCATGCTCGAAACACGCGAGGTGCGCAGGCTGCCCGAGACGGCGGAAGAGATGCTGCGCAACCAGATCAAACACAACGGCAGGACGAGGACACCTGAAGAAGACAAGTTGCAAGCATGGCTCGTCTCCCGCATCGGCATGAAGAGCGAAAAGCTTGATTAGCGCGAGCCTGGACAATCGAACCATGCAAGCCGAATTTTTCCCCTCCGAGACCACGATCCTCCGCACGCCAACCTGGTACAGCTCCGAAGCCCACGACGAAACCAAGCTGCCCCTGGCGCCGGGCGACTACAAAGTGACGCCCGGCGAGCGCTGGACGGTCACCTCGTTGAAGGACGGCTCGACCGTCTACAGCGGCATTGGCCCGGTCGAGATCCGCCGCGGCGCGAGGTGATAGGTTGAAGACTTCGGAGCTGGCCGGCGCGGCGCTCAATGCCTGGATCGCGAAGGCCCTGGGCGAACCGGCCGGCACCGACTACGCCAACGACTGGCCCGGCTTCGACCGCTTGCTCGAGCGTGAGGCCATCCACGTCGCGCCGATGCCAGGCAAGGGCTACCAGTGGTGCGCAATCGTGACGGGCAAGCCAGGGAGCAGGTTCCCCGATGGCCGCGCGCCGTGGAAGGAAGGCCTGACCCCGCGCATCGCCGTCGGCCGCGCCATCGTGGCCGCCCGCTACGGCGACGAGGTGCCCGACTAACCCTGCTCGATCCATGACCTACCGCTCTACCCTACTCGCCGCCCTGCTCCTCCTGCCGCTGGCCGCCGCAGCCGATGTCCGAACCTGCCTCGTCGTCGGCGTCAGCGACGGCGACACCATCACCGCGCGCTGCGGCGCCGCCGGCAGCTACGAACAGGTGAAGGTGCGCTTCAACGGCATCGACGCGCCGGAGAAGCGGCAGCCCTTCGGCGAGCGCGCGAAGCAAGCCATGTCCGACCTGGTCTACATGAAGACCGTCGAGCTTGACTGCCGCAAGGTCGATCGCTACGGCCGCAGCGTGTGCCGCGTGCACGTCGCGCCGGCCTCGGCGCCGCGCGGCCCTGCAACGCTCGATGCCGGCCTGGCCATGATCACGCTGGGCCTCGCATGGTGGTACCGGGACTACGCCCGCGAGCAGACGCCGCAGGAGCGGGGCCAGTACGAGTTCGCCGAGCAGGAGGCCCGGGCCAAGGGCGCAGGGCTTTGGACGGACAAGGACGCGATGGCGCCTTGGGAATGGCGGCGAGAGCGGCGCACGAAGCCCTGATACATTCCGGCCATGACCACCTTCCTCATCGTCAAGCTCGTCCTGATCGGCATCGGGGCCTTGGGCTGGGGCATCTACTGCGGCATCAACGGCCTGGACCTGTCAGGACGACCGGAGCGGCGCGGGCCGCGAGACTGAGCGGCGCCGCGGCGAGGCTGCGGGAGAGCGGGCCGGCGGGCGGCTGCAGTAGTTCGGCAGCGCGCGCGGGATCGAGCAAGGCCTGGGACAAGCGCTCCTGAACCTGCGCATTCGCGCCCCCGTACACCACATTCAACGCGCGGCCGGCAAGACTCTGCGTCGCGGGCGAGCCCGAGAGCCCACGCCCAACCAGCGACTGCAGCAAATCCCCGCTGGCTAGGTTCTGTACGGTGTTCGACCCCACCGAGCGCCCTGCGTTGGCGGCGAGTTGGCCTGCATTCAGATCGGCCTGCAGGCGGCGCAGCAAGTCCATCTGCTCGGGCGTGAGCACTCGGGCCAAATCTGTGCCCTGGTTCTTCAGCAGCGTGTTCAGCTTGGCGGCCGACAGCACGGCATTGCCCTGCGTGTCGACGGTGCCGGTCTGGATGCTGCTCAAAACCTCGCTCAGACGCTCCATCTGGTTGATCGGCCGGCTCTCTTGAGCGTAGGTCTGCAGGTACTGCTGCCACGACGGCTGCGCGGCATCCGCGGTCAGTCCGGCAGTTTCGGGGCCGACGCGCTGCGAGAGCGGGCCCAGGGCCGTTGATTCTGACAGTGCAGTTCGCCGGCTCGCCGTATCGATCGCATCGTCGATCAAGCCCTTGACGCCGTTGAGCTGGCCGGCCGCGTAGCGCAGATTCCCTGCCTCACCCTGCAACTTGCCGCCCAACACGTCGCCGATGTCCTTGCGGATCGCGTAGAGAGCGCGCGCATTGACCGTCCCATCCTCGGCCACCAAGCCGCCGATGCGGTTTCGGAACTGGCCCAGCGCCTGCTGCGCGAGTTGGCCGGCGTTGTTCGGGTTGGCGATCATGCCGTCGAGCTGCTGCAGCAGGCCTGCAACCGGCACCTCGCCGGCTCGATCCAGCACGCTTTCACGCATGGATCCAGTCAGGTCATCCCGCGCCTGCCGCGCCAGCGCCATCCGGCCCGGGTTGCCGGCGACTTCCTCGAGCGCGGCCGTACGCGCGGCGTTCTGCGCAGTCTGGCGCGCCGTCAGCTCGCCCGCGAACGCGGGGTTGACGGCTTGAACAGTGCGGCTCAGCCCCGCGAGTCCTACGTCGCCAGCCGCCATCGCCGCCGTGGGCGCGGAGCCTGGAATGACCTCACCCGCCTGTGCCAGCGCAGCGCGCGCGGCATCCGGGTCGGTCGCAAACTCACGCAAAGTATTGCCCACTATCCGGTCCTGGCCTGCCCCGTAGAAGGGCCGCACCACGCCGCCGATCGCCTGCCCGACCTGACCTAGCGCTCGAGCGGCCAGCGGCACCGCCGCACCGACGGCAGCGCCAGCTGCAGCGTCGTCGGGGTTCACCAACCCGGCCTGTGCGCCGCCAGCGATGGCACCACCCGCAGCACGTGTCGCAAGACCGGCCTGGCCGGCGCGGAGGCCACCGGAGGCGATCGCAGCGCCAAGATCGGCTGCCCCGGCCGCGCGCACACCGGCGCCAAGGGCGCCACCAACAGGAAGCGTGGCAAGCACCTGGCCGCCGACACGGCCGATGCTCGCCGCCGTGCTGCCGCCGTACCCCTGGTCGAATTGGGCCTGCCCTACCTCGTTCATCGCGCGCACACGGGCGCCCTCGCTGGTGCCGGCCAGCTTGTCGAAGCCGCTGGCCAGGTACTGAGCGCCGGTGTCGATCACGTCCTTGGCGCCGCGCAGCAGGCCGGCGCCCAGGTTCTCGCCGGTGCTGCCGCCGTTGCCCTTAGGCGTGTCCCATTGCACAGCAGAAGCGTCGATGGCTGGCGGAGCGTCCCACGCGACCTTGGAGGCATCAATTGGCATAGTCAACACTCCCATCGCTGTACTGCACAACTCGCCGCCCGTTCAACATGCCTGTGCGCGTGACGGAGCGTGAGCCACCCTGCGTCGCCGACTGACCCGCAGCGTTCAGCACTTGGCCAAGCCGGTTCTGTTGGTCGGGCACCTCGGCCAGAAAGCCCTGGGTCGCGAGCTCGCGGTTCTGTCGCTTCTGGGCAATCACCTCCGGGCTGTCCCCCGGCTGCGGGAAATACTGCTGGCGCGCATTGGCGAACTCGCTATCGGAGATCGCCGCGCCCGACTCGCGGCGCAGCGTGGCGTTCACGAAGTCGCGCTGCGCCTGCTCGACCTGCTGCTGCTCTGCCGACTGAGTGAAGTTCGCCGCGGCGCCCAAACCCACGGCATCGGCCGCACGCTTGATCAGGCCGGGCTGATTCGTGCCGGCGGCCGCGAGGCGATCGAGAGTCTGGCCGGACACCAGCATTCGCGAGCCGAACTGCAGCGCTTTGGCCTGGGTGTCGTTGAGCGTGTTCTTGCCCTTCGGCGTGTTCGGATCCTGCGGGCCGCCGGGGATGGGTTCAAGCCCAGAGCCATCACTCTTCACGCGGTAACCCGTGGGCACACCGGTGTTGCCGGCGCGGATCGCGTCGATCCCTAGTCGTGCTCGGTCGATGGAATTGGCCTCCTGCTGGCGAGCATCCGTTATCCGGGCGCGCGCGGCCAGTCCTTGCTCCTGAATCTGTGCTCGCTGTGTCGCGCCTGCTTGCTGTGTCTCCGTCTCGCGCTGCTGTGCGCGCTGTGCAAGGGGCAGTGAAGCGGCGGTGATCGCCGCCGTATCGGCCTGATACCCACGCCGAGGTGACCACGAGCCGCCAGCGGCCGCAGTGCGCAGCTGGGCTGCATCGTTGAAGTCCGCGTTTCGATTTGCGTAGTCAACCGGGCCAATGACGCCTAGACCGGGCGTGGGGCCCCCTACACCCTGCTGCGCTGTTTCGATTGCACGAGCGGACAAACTGCGCTGCGCCTCCGCGTCACGGTTCAGCTGAGTCACGCGATCCGCCGCGGGCGCACTCCAGCCCCCAAGGCTCGAGACATTTCCTCGAGCGGACAGAGGTCCGCCATCCGCGACAACGGATGCTTGTGCTGTGGCAGGCACCGTCGGCGCAGCAGCGATTGCCGCAGCGTTGACGGGAGTGTTGTCCAGACTTCGCACCTGCGCCTGCGAAGCAAGCGGTTGAGGGCCGGCCGGCGCGGGCCGCACACCCGGATCGTTGGCAACCATCAACGCTGGATTGCCCGTCACCGCCGCGGAAATGTCTGGCCCTCCAGGCGCTGCGAGGCTGGGCTGAGGGGTGGGTGCATTGCGGCCACCGAAGGCGTTTCGAACAATCTGCCCGAGCGACTGCGGGCCGGCGGCCGCGCGGCGCAATTCGTCCTCATCGACAAGGCCACCTTGCGCATAGCCAGGCGTACGCACAGGGTAACCCTCCTCCGGCCGGGCCAACGCACTCAACGGGGCAGTGACGCCGGCTCTCTGGGGCAGAGGCGCCGGTGGCGCCAGTGGACGCGGTGCCACCGGCGGGGCAAACACGCTCCGCACCTGCTGCCCCGGCGTGTTCGCGATTACGCCAGGGCCACCTACTGCTGCCTGCGGAGCTGCAGCCGGTGCAGCTGGAGCTGGCGGTGTACCCGCAGCCGGCGCCGTCGCAGGCGCGGGAACCAATGGGGCAGGCGCCGGCGGAGGCGATGCGACGGCAGGCGCAGGAATAGCGCTTACCGTCCCACCGGGGGCAGCCCCGTTCACCGTGATGTTGCCGCCGACGTTCCCCCCCGAGTAGCTGTTCCCAACGCGCGTGACGTCGTTGGTGGGCTGCCCGTAGGGGTCCGTGACCATGCCGCCGCCGGCCGCGTGCTGCACGCCATCGGTCATGCTCGGCTGCGGCAAAGTGGTGCCGGCTTCTTTCACCAGCTTCATGATGTGAGCCGCTCCGAAACGGCGCACATCATCGGCCGGAATGACCAGCTCACCGTCACTCAGCGCCGCGGGAATGGAATCGGAAGTGCCGGTACCGGGCCCGCTCACCAGGACACCAGCTTGAGGTTGTGGTTGCATGCATGCCTCTCAGAGTTGAGCGGCATTCTTCGCGCGCCCTCGCGCGGGGTCGAACCCTACCGGGGGATCGCGTAGCATTCGCGCACTTCAATAGCTCATCGGAGGAGTGATGGACCAAGCTGGCGACGGTGGCGGTTTCCAAAAGCTGCTTGGCGGCAATGCGCTCGAGCGCGTCTGCTCACTCGCAGCAATCGGCTTTCTGATCGCGATTGCGCTATGGCTGACGAACGGCAGCAACACCGTTGGAGAACTCTTTTCGTCTCTGATCCCATGGTCTGCCGACGGCAAGTACAACGACGTCCGATGGCTCACCCGAGGACTTATCGCAGCGATCCTCGCCCGCCTCTACCTGGGCGCCTTCTTGGGATGGCTCACTTCGGGGAGGCGTTCGCAGCCGTAGCAAGGCCCAGCAAACTTGCTCGGCATGAAGCATAGGCCGCGCTCATCGTCTCGATCTCGCTCAGGGCATCTGCAAGGCGTCGAGCACCAGCTTCCGGAAGTAGCCCAAGGGCCGCGCCGGCGTCTGCTGCACCAGCGTCGGTACCGGCGGTGCCTCCACCTGCGGCGCCTCCACCACCGCTCCCGGCATCACGGGCATATTGCTGCACCCGGACAACGACAGGAGCATCGCGCTGGCGGCGATCGTCAGCAGCGATTTGGGTGACAGCTTTCTCATCGGTCTTCTCCTGCGCGGCGGCGCGCGCGTTGATCTTGGCCTGCAGCGCATCGCGCTCCTTCGTGCGCTGCTCGAGCAGCCGGGCCGCGGCGGTGTTCGTCGCCACGACGGCGGCGTTCTGGACCTGGAGCGCCAGGCCGGAGGTCTTGGCCAGCGCTCGGTAGTGCCAGGTCGACAGGCCCAGCACCAAGGCCAGCGCCGCCAGCAGGAGAAGCAGGTAGTTGCGCAGGTCAGGCATCTTCGGCCACCAGTTTCAGGCCCAGTCGCGCGAGCGCATCGAAGGGCTGGTCCTCGCTGACGTCGCTCGCGCCCAGCAGCGCCTGGCACGCGGCCAGCGTCACGCTGATGCCGGCTTGCTGGCACACCGAGAACATCGTCTGCGGGTCGGCCAGCACCGCGGCAAAGGTGTCCTCGATAGGGCCGCTGGAGATGTAGTGCGTGGCCGGCGCCGCTCCGGTCGGCGACAGCGGCGTGATGAACATGCCGGCGCCGGGCGGTCCGGCCAACTGCTCGGTCAGGAGGCGCGCCTGCGGAGCCAGTGCGGCCGGGACGATGAGTGTTCTGTGGACGTAGCTCATATCGTGATCCCAGCCTGCTGGGCCATGTACCGCTCGCAGACCCACAGCTCGTCGGGCGAGAGCAGCCGACCGATGATGATCAGAC
>NZ_JBMDKG010000085.1:0-18002 GCF_057809595.1 Variovorax sp. FG153 | reverse complement strand
CGCTGCACATCGACGAGCTGCCGCATGCCGACGAGTACGAGACGCTCGCGGGCTTCCTGATGGTGATGCTGCGCCGCGTTCCCAAGCGCACCGACAGCGTGAGCTGGGGGGGCTATACCTTCGAGGTGATGGACGTCGACAGCTACCGCATCGACCAGGTGATGGTCACCAAGACCTGACGGCCCGCACCCGGGTCAGGCCGCGGAACGGGCCTTGTCCTGTTCCTTGCGCTCGATCTCGCGCTCGCGGTCGGCCCAGGCCCACAGCCGCTGGTTCGAGAACACCGCGTTCGGGTACGGCGCCTTGCCGCGGCTGCCGTTGTAGCGGCCCAGCGTCATGAACAGGTCGCCGCTCTCGCGGTCGAGGTAGTGGCGCAGGATCACGCAGCCGAAGCGCAGGTTGGTCTGCATGTGGAACAGCTTGGCCGGGTCGCTGTCGCCGATCACGCGGGTCCAGAACGGCATGACCTGCATGTAGCCGCGCGCGCCCGCGCTCGACACCGCGAACTTGCGGAAATTGCTCTCGACCTGGATCAGCCCGAGCACCAGGCTCACGTCGAGCCCCGAGCGCTTGGCTTCGTACCAGACCGTCTGCAGGAATTCGATGCGCGAGGGTGCGTCGGCGATCTTCTTCTTGAGCCGTTCGCTCATCTCGCCGAGCCAGCGCAGGTAGGCGAGGCGCGCCTCGGTGTTCGCGAACTGCGGCACCGGCGGTGCCTTGTTGTGGATGGCCGAGCTCAGCGCCGTGCGCACCGAGTCGATCAGCGGCTCCTCGATCTGCGCGCCGGCCAGTGCGGGGCGCGGCAGCGACAGCGCCGCGAGGGCGCCCGCCGCGGCCCCGATGCAATGGCGCCGCGAGAAGCCGCCCGCAAGGCTCATGCCGCGAGCTTGCCCGCGATGAAGTCCGCGATGCCGGCGGCCGGCACCTTGGTCGCGGCAGTGTCGCGGCGATGCTGGTATTCGAGCTGGCCTTCCTTGAGGCCGCGGTCGGAGATCACCACGCGGTGCGGCACGCCGATCAGTTCCCAGTCGGCGAACATCGCGCCCGGACGCTCGCCGCGGTCGTCGAGCAGCACGTCGACGCCCTTGGCGAGCAGCTCCTCGTAGAGCGCCTCGGCCGCGGCCTTGACCTCGGCGCTGCGGTCCATGCCGATCGGGCACACCACCACGGTGAACGGCGCGATCGCGTCGGGCCAGATGATCCCGCGCTCGTCGTGGTTCTGCTCGATGGCGGCCGCCGGCAGGCGCGTGATGCCGATGCCGTAGCAGCCCATCTCGAGGAACTGCGGCTTGCCGGACTCGTCGAGGAAGGTGGCGTTCATCGACTTGCTGTACTTGGTGCCCAGCACGAAGACGTGGCCCACCTCGATGCCGCGCTCGATCGCCAGCACGCCCTTGCCGTCGGGCGAGGTATCGCCCGCGACCACGTTGCGCAGGTCGGCCACCAGCTCGGGCTCGGGCAGGTCGCGGCCCCAGTTGACGCCGGTCATGTGGAAGTCGATCTCGTTGGCGCCCGTGATCCAGTCGGCCATCAGCGCGACTTCGCGGTCGGCCACCAGCTTCACCGGCTTCTTGAGGTTCAGCGGGCCGAGGTAGCCCGGCTTGCAGCCGAAGTGCGCATCGATCTCGGCCAGGGTCGCGAAGCGGAAGCCCTTGTCGAGGCCGGGCAGCTTGCCGACCTTGATCTCGTTCATCTCGTGGTCGCCGCGCAGCAGCAGCAGCCAGACCTGCGAGCCCGTGATGTTGCCGGCCTCGTCGACGATGTCGGTGGCCAGCACCAGCGACTTCACGGTGGTGGCGAGCGGCACGCCGAGCAGCACGGCGACGTCCTCGCAGGTGCTCTTGCCGGGCGTGGGCGTCTTCTCGAGCGCGTTGGCGGCGGCGGGACGCGGGCCGGCCGGGGCCAGCGCCTCGGCCTTCTCCATGTTGGCCGCGTAGTCGCTGTCGGGGCAGTAGACGATCGCGTCCTCGCCGGTGGCGGCGATGACCTGGAATTCCTCGCTGAGGTCGCCGCCGATGGCGCCGCTGTCGGCCGCCACGGCGCGGTAGCGCAGGCCGAAGCGATCGAAGATGTTGCGATAGGCCTGCGCCATCGCTTGGTAGCTGGCCTTGGCCGCGTCGAGGTCGCGGTCGAAGCTGTAGGCGTCCTTCATGATGAATTCGCGCCCGCGCATCAGGCCGAAGCGCGGACGGCGCTCGTCGCGGAACTTGGTCTGGATCTGGTAGAAGTTCTTCGGCAGCTGCTTGTAGCTGCGGATCTCCTGGCGCGCGATGTCGGTCACCACCTCTTCGCTGGTGGGCTGCACCACGAAGTCGCGGTCATGGCGGTCCTTGATGCGCAGCAGCTCGGGGCCCATCTTGTCGAAGCGGCCCGACTCCTCCCAGAGTTCGGCGGGCTGCACCACCGGCATCGTCATCTCGACCGCGCCGGCGCGGTTCATCTCCTCGCGCACGATCGCCTCGACCTTGCGGATCACGCGCAGGCCCATGGGCATGTACGTGTAGATGCCGGTGCCGACCTTCTTGATCATGCCCGCGCGCATCATGAGACGGTGGCTCGCCACCTCGGCATCGGCCGGCGCTTCCTTGAGGGTGGAGACGAAGAAACGGGATGCTTTCATCGGAAATGCGGTGCTGGTTCGGAGTGAAACGAGACGGACGACGGTCTCCGTAGAGACCCTGAGAGCCCGGAACCGGTCGCTTGCCGAGTGCAACCCGGCATGCATAATCGACTCAGTTCAAAAATTGGGGTTTGATTATGCTCGACCGGGACGGCTTCAGGCCCAACGTCGGCATCATCCTGCTCAACCAGAAAAACCAGGTTTTTTGGGGCAAACGCATCCGCACGCATTCCTGGCAGTTTCCGCAAGGCGGCATCGACCGCGGCGAAAGTCCCGAGCAAGCCATGTTCCGGGAATTGCACGAGGAAGTGGGTCTCCATCCGGAGCACGTGCGTATCGTGGCCCGTACCCGCGACTGGTTGCGCTACGAGGTGCCGGATCGGTTCATCCGACGAGACGCACGAGGTCACTACAAGGGCCAGAAACAAATCTGGTATCTGCTGCAACTGGTCGGCCACGACTGGGATCTCAACCTGCGTGCCACGGACCATCCCGAATTCGACGCCTGGCGCTGGCACGACTACTGGGTGCCGCTCGACGTGGTCGTCGAATTCAAACGGGGCGTCTACGAAATGGCGCTCACCGAGCTTGCTCGCTACCTGCCACGGCAGGATTTCCGCAATCGCTTCCTGCGCAGCAACGTGCGCGCCCGAGAGTTCGAGCGCCATCCTTCCGCGGGCGGCCACGACGCCAACTTCGAACTGCCTCCGGGCGCGAGCTTCGACCCGGATCCCAATGTCAAACCTGCGACCGACTCTTCCGACGCACCCGTCTTCCCGTCCGCATCCGCTGCGCAGCCTCCCACGCCTCGCTAGCCCGGCGCTCGTTCTCGCGAGCGCCCTGCTGCTGGCGGCCTGCGGCTCGGGCCAGCACAACACCGACAACCCCGACTGGGCGCAAGGCGGCATGCCGCCACCGCCCAAGACCACGGTGTCGGATGGCGAATGGCAGGAATCGGCGGCACCGCCACCGCCGGCCTTCGACCAGAACCGCCTGGTGCCGATCGAGATGCCGCCCTACATGACGCTGAAGTTCGGCATCGACCCGCAGACCATCACGATCACGCCCGACGGCATCGTGCGCTACGTGGTGGTGGCAAGCAGCAAGTCCGGCGGCACGGTCAACGCCTTCTACGACGGCGTGCGCTGCAAGACCGGCGAGATGAAGAGCTATGCGCGCTACAGCGGCAATGCCTGGGAGCTGGCCAAGGCGCCCGAATGGAAGCGCATCACCGACCTCAACTCGCGCTACACCTGGGCCATCGCGACCCAGGGCCTGTGCCGCGACAGCGCACCGCGCTCGACGGCCAGCGAGATCGTCCAGTACATCCGCAATCCCGTGCGCGAAGTGCAGTGAGCGGCACGCCGGCACGATGAGAAAAGGCCCCGATCGGGGCCTTTTTCTTTGGCGCGGGCCGAAGCAAGCCTCAGACCGGCATCAGCACCATGTTGTCCCGGTGCACCATCTCCGGCTCGGCCGCGTAGCCCAGCAGCCGCTCGAACTCGGCCGAGGGCTTGCGGCACAGCAGCCGCGCCTCGACGCTCGAGTAGTTGGCGAGGCCGCGCGCCAGCTCGATGCCCTCGGCATCGCGCACCGCGATCACGTCGCCGCGCGAGAACTCGCCCGACACGCCCGTCATGCCGATCGGCAGCAGGCTCTTGCCCTCGGCGCGCACCTTGGCGGCCGCGCCGGCATCGACGATCACGGCGCCACGCAGTTGCAGATGGTCGGCCATCCAGCGCTTGCGCGCCTGGTGCTTCGCGGTCTGCGCCACCAGCAGCGTGCCGATCGCCTCGCCTTGCGCGAGGCGCAGCAATGCGTCGGTCTCGCGGCCCCAGGCGATCACGGTGGAAGCGCCCGAGCCGGCCGCGCGCTTGGCCGCGAGGATCTTGGTGATCATCCCGCCCTTGCCGATGCTCGAGCCCGCACCGCCGGCCATGGCCTCGAGCGCCGGGTCGCCCGCGGCGGCCTCGTGGATGAACTTCGCGTCGGGGTCCTTGCGCGGATCGGCCGAATAGAGGCCGCGCTGGTCGGTGAGGATCACCAGCGCATCGGCCTCCACGAGGTTCGCGACCAGCGCGCCGAGCGTGTCGTTGTCGCCGAACTTGATCTCGTCGTTGACCACGGTGTCGTTCTCGTTGATGACCGGCACCACGCCGAGCCGCAGCAACGTCACCAGGGTCGAACGGGCATTGAGGTAGCGCTCGCGGTCGGCCAGGTCGGCATGCGTGAGCAGCACCTGCGCGCTGCCGATGCGGTTCTCGCGCAGCTTGGTCTCGTACATCTGGGCCAGGCCCATCTGGCCGACGGCCGCGGCGGCCTGGAGTTCGTGCACCTCGTGCGGCCGGGTCTTCCAGCCGAGGCGCTTCATGCCTTCGGCGATGGCGCCGCTCGACACCATCACCACCTCGCGCCCGTCGCGCACCAGCGCGGCCAGCTGCCGGCACCACTCGCCGATGGCGCCCTCGTCGAGGCCGCGGCCCTCGTTCGTCACGAGGCTCGAGCCCACCTTGACGACGATGCGGCGGGCGTCCCGCAGGGCTGTGGATCCGGTATTCGAGGTCATGGAAGGCTGTAGCAGGCGTGAAGACTGACGATTAGGCTATTTATTCAATAGCAATGCAGAAGCCGGGCCGAGGCCCGCTCAAGGCTTTTCGGGCGGCAGCTCGACGAAGCGCGGATCGATCTCGGCCGGCGGCTGCTCGGCCACCTGCTGCGCCTTCACCTGCTGGTAGATCGCATGCACGAGCGGCTCGCAACCCTCGCGGGTCAGCGCGGAGATCTCGAACACCGGGCCCTTGAAGCGCAGGCGCTTGACGAAGTCCTTCACGCGCGCGGCGCGCTCGTCCTCGGGGATCATGTCCAGCTTGTTGAGCACCAGCCAGCGCGGCTTCTCGTAGAGCTGCGCGTCGTACTTCTTGAGTTCACCGACGATCGCCTTGGCCTGCGCGACCGGGTCGATGCCCTCGTCGAAGGGCGCGAGGTCGACCACGTGCAGCAGCAAGCGGGTGCGCTGCAGGTGGCGCAGGAACAGGTGGCCGAGGCCGGCGCCCTCGGAGGCGCCTTCGATCAGACCGGGCAGGTCGGCCACCACGAAGCTCTGCTCGGGGCCGACGCGCACGACGCCGAGGTTGGGATGCAGCGTGGTGAACGGGTAGTCGGCGATGCGCGGACGCGCGTTCGAGATCGCGCTGATCAAGGTCGACTTGCCGGCGTTCGGCATGCCCAGCAGGCCCACGTCGGCCAGCACCTTGAGCTCGAGCTTGAGGCTCTTGCGCTCGCCGGGCCAGCCGGGCGTCTTCTGCCGGGGCGCGCGATTGATGGCGCTCTTGAAGCGCAGGTTGCCGAAGCCGCCGTCACCGCCCTTGGCGATGGTGATGACCTCGCCCGGCGTCAGCAGCTCGTAGAGCACCTCGCCGGTCTCGGCGTCGCTGATGATCGTGCCGACCGGCATCTTTAGCGTGATGTCGTCGCCCGCGGCGCCGAACATGTCGGAGCCCATGCCGTGCTCGCCGCGCCTGGCCTCGTGCCGGCGCGAGTAGCGGAAATCCACCAGCGTGTTGAGGTTCGAGTCGGCCACGGCGAACACATGGCCGCCGCGCCCGCCGTCGCCGCCATTGGGGCCGCCGAATTCCTTGTACTTCTCATGGCGGAACGACACGCAGCCGTTGCCGCCATCGCCGGCGGCGATGTCGATGAAGGCTTCGTCGACGAACTTCATGGGATGTCCAGTTTACAAATGAAGAAGCCCCGGCAAAGCGGGGCTCCGAGACAGTCGAAGTGGCTGGAGGCTCAGGCCGCCGGCGTCACATTGACCATGTGCTTGTTGAGCGCACCCTTGAAGCCGAACGACACGTGGCCGTCGACGAGGGCGAACAGCGTGTGGTCCTTGCCCACGCCGACGTTCACGCCGGGGTGGAACTGGGTACCGCGCTGGCGCACGATGATCGAGCCGGCGCTGATCAGTTGGCCGCCGAAGGCCTTCACGCCGAGCATCTTGGGCTTGGAATCGCGCCCGTTTCGCGTGGAGCCGCCGCCTTTTTTCTGTGCCATGGAGTCTGCTCCTTAACCGGCGATCGCGCCGATTTGCAGCTCGGTGAACTGCTGGCGATGGCCTTGACGTTTCTGATAGTGCTTGCGACGGCGCATCTTGAAGATGCGAACCTTGTCGTGCTTGCCGTGCGACAGTACCGTGACCGTCACCGTTGCACCGGACACCAGGGGCGTGCCAACCTTGATTTCAGCGCCGTTTCCGACGGCCAGAACCTGGTCGATCACGATTTCCTGGCCAACGTCCGCAGCAATCTGTTCTACTTTGATTTTCTCGCCGGAAGCAACGCGATACTGCTTGCCACCGGTTTTTATGACCGCGTACATGTGAACCTCTTGAGGATGGAGTCTCCGCGGCGAATTCCGCAGAGCCCAAGACTATAGCACGGTTTGCGTACGCTCACATGCCCAAGCAGTCGGCCCAGGCCGGCCGCCTCCTCCCGCTCCCTATAATCGGCGCCTTCCGGCGTCCGCGCCATCCCTGTATTCAGCAGCGCCCAGCGCCCACGCTTTGTCAGTTCCCGCCGCCGACACCTCCCCCACCGCCGCAGTCCTCGGCCTGATCGCCGGTGACATGGTCGAAGTCGACCGCGTGATCTCCAACCGCCTCGACACCGGGGTACCGTTGGTCAGCCAAGTCTCGAAGTACATCATCTCCGCCGGAGGCAAGCGCCTGCGGCCGGCCCTGCTGCTGCTGATGGCCGGCGCGCTCGGCTACACCGGCGAACAGCGCTTCAATCTCGCGGCCGTGGTGGAGTTCATCCACACCGCCACGCTGCTGCACGACGACGTGGTCGACGAATCCACGCTGCGCCGCGGCCGCCCGACCGCCAACGAATCCTTCGGCAATCCGGCCAGCGTGCTGGTCGGCGACTTTCTCTATTCGCGCGCCTTCCAGATGATGTTGGATGCCAACAACATGCGCGTGATGCAGATCCTGGCCGAAGCGACCAACGTGATCGCCGAAGGCGAGGTGCTGCAGCTGATGAACATGCACGACGCCTCGCTCGACGAGTCGGCCTACCTGCGCGTCATCCGCTCCAAGACCGCCAAGCTGTTCGAGGCCAGCACGCGCCTGGCCGCCGTGCTGGCGGGCGTGACGCCCGAGGTCGAGGAAGCCTGCGCCACCTACGGGCAGGCGCTGGGCACGGCCTTCCAGGTGATCGACGACGTGCTCGACTACGCGGGCGATGCCAGCGAGACCGGCAAGAATCTCGGCGACGACCTGCGCGAAGGCAAGACCACGCTGCCGCTGATCTTCGCGATGCAGCGCGGCAGCGCGGCGCAGAGCGCGCTGGTGCGTGCCGCCATCGAGGCGGGTGACACCGCCCAGCTGGGCAAGATCGTCGAGATCGTGCGCGAAACGGGCGCCCTCGATGCGTCGCGCGCGGCTGCCGCGGCGGAGGCTCAGCGTGCTATTTCTGCACTCGACGGCTTCGCGGCCAATTCGCACGCTTCAGGTTTGCTACAATTAGCGGCTCAGCTGCTTGAGCGGCGTGCCTGACACCTCTTACGAGTTGGCCAAGGACGACTGACTTTTCGCACCATCGGGGTGTAGCTTAGCCTGGTAGAGCGCTACGTTCGGGACGTAGAGGCCGGAGGTTCGAATCCTCTCACCCCGACCAGTCTTTTCGAGACTGGCATAAACCTTCAGAATGCCATTTTCTGTTGCTGTACGGCGATTTACAGCACCGGAGTGTTCAGCGATGATCGTGAAGCAATTTCTCACATCTCTTGCATTCGCTGATGGCTGCAGCCGAACTTCCCGTTAAAGAAAACCCGCAAGTCGCCTTGCCAGGGCTTGCACGCGCGCTGGTTTCGGCCGGCAAGCTGCCCGCGAAGACCGCGGAAGATCTCTATCAGAAGTCGCTGAGCAGCCGCTCCAGTTTCATCGCCGAGCTCACGGGCACCGGCGCCGTCTCGGCCGCCGACCTCGCCCACACGCTCTCGAATGCGTTCGGCGCCCCGCTGCTCGACCTCGACGCCATCGACCACCAGCGCCTGCCGAAGGACCTGCTCGATCCCAAGCTCTGCCAGGCCTACCGCATCGTCGTCCTCAGCAAGCGCAACAACCGCCTGATCGTCGCCACGGCCGACCCGTCCGACCAGCAGGCGGCCGAGAAGATCAAGTTCGCCTCCCAGATGGGCGTGGACTGGGTCATCGCCGAGTACGACAAGCTCTCGCGCATGGTCGAGGCCGCCGCCGCGAGCGCGGCCGAAACCATCAACAGCATCGTCGGTACCGAGTTCGAGTTCGACGACGTCACGGCCGACACCGCCGGCGACGCCAACGAACAGGCTATCGCCGAGGTCGAGGACGCGCCGGTCGTGCGCTTCCTGCACAAGATGCTGCTCGACGCGGTCAGCATGCGCGCCTCGGACATCCACTTCGAGCCCTACGAGCACCACTACCGCGTGCGCTTCCGGGTCGACGGCGAACTGCGCGAGGTCGCGAGCCCGCCCACCGTGATCAAGGACAAGCTGGCGTCGCGCATCAAGGTCATCTCGCGGCTCGACATCTCCGAGAAGCGCGTGCCCCAGGACGGGCGCATGAAGCTCAAGATCGGCCCCGACCGCGTGATCGACTTCCGCGTGAGCACGCTGCCCACGCTGTTCGGCGAGAAGATCGTGGTCCGGATTCTCGACCCCAGCAGCGCGCGCATGGGCATCGATGCGCTGGGCTACGACGCCGACGAGAAGGAACGCCTGCTGCACGCGATCAGCCGGCCCTATGGCATGGTGCTCGTGACCGGGCCGACCGGCTCGGGCAAGACGGTGTCGCTCTACACCTGCCTGAACCTGCTGAACCAGCCGGGCGTGAACATCGCGACCGCCGAAGACCCGTCGGAAATCAACCTGCCGGGCGTCAACCAGGTCAACGTGAACGAGAAGGCCGGCCTGACCTTCGCGGCCGCGCTGCGGGCCTTCCTGCGGCAGGACCCGGACATCATCATGGTCGGCGAAATCCGCGACCTCGAAACCGCCGACATCTCGATCAAGGCCGCGCAGACCGGCCACCTGGTGCTGTCGACGCTGCACACCAACGACGCGCCCACCACGCTCACGCGGATGCGCAACATGGGCATCGCGCCCTTCAACATCGCATCGAGCGTGATCCTGATCACCGCCCAGCGGCTCGCGCGGCGGCTGTGCATGACCTGCCGCACGCCCGCGGACATCCCGCGCGAGGCGCTGATCGAGGCCGGTTTCCAGGAGCACGAGGTCGACGGCAGCTGGAAGCCCTACCGGCCCGTGGGCTGCGCGGCCTGCACCGGCGGCTACAAGGGCCGGGTCGGCATCTACCAGGTGATGCCGATCTCCGAGGCGATCCAGGAGATCATCCTGCGCGACGGCAGCGCGCTCGACATCGCGCAGCAGTCGGAAGCCGAAGGCGTGCGCTCGCTGCGCAAGTCGGGCCTGCGCAAGGTGATGCAGGGCCTGACCTCGCTCGAGGAAGTGGTGGCGGTCACCAACCTATAACGAACACATCGGAAGCGGAGATCGAACCGAATGGCCACAGCAGCATCGACGACAAACCGGCAACGGCGCGACGTCAAGGAATTCGTCTTCGAGTGGGAAGGCAAGGATCGCAACGGCAAGCTGGTACGCGGCGAACTGCGTGCCGGCGGCGAAAACCAGGTGCAGGCCGCGCTGCGGCGCCAGGGCGTGCTCGCGACCAAGATCAAGAAGCGCCGCACGCGCTCGGGCAAGACGATCAAGCCCAAGGACATCGCGATCTTCACGCGCCAGCTCGCCACCATGATGAAGGCCGGCGTGCCGCTGCTGCAGTCCTTCGACATCGTGGGCCGCGGCAACGCCAATCCCAGCGTCGCCAAGCTGCTCAACGACATCCGCAGCGACGTCGAGACCGGTACCTCGCTGTCGTCGGCGTTCCGCAAGTTCCCGAAGTACTTCGACAACCTCTATTGCAACCTGGTCGAGGCCGGCGAAGCAGCCGGTATCCTCGAGGAGCTGCTCGACCGCCTCGCCACCTACATGGAGAAGACCGAGGCGATCAAGTCGAAGATCAAGTCGGCGCTGATGTATCCGACCTCGGTGGTCGTGGTGGCCTTCGTGGTGGTGGCAATCATCATGATCTTCGTGATCCCGGCCTTCAAGCAGGTGTTCAGCTCCTTCGGCGCCGACCTGCCCGCGCCCACGCTCTTCGTGATGGCCGTCAGCGAGTTCTTCGTGGCCTACTGGTGGCTGATCTTCGGCGTGATCGGCGGCGGCCTCTACTTCTTCTTCCAGGCCTGGAAGCGCAACGAGCGCGTGCAGCGGGTCATGGACCGCCTGCTGCTGCGGGTACCGATCTTCGGCGCGCTGATCGAGAAGTCCTGCGTCGCGCGCTGGACGCGCACCCTGGCCACCATGTTCGCCGCGGGCGTGCCGCTGGTCGAAGCCCTCGACTCCGTCGGCGGCGCCTCGGGCAACACCGTGTACGGCGACGCCACGGCCAAGATCCAGCAGGAGGTATCGACCGGCACCAGCCTCACGAATGCGATGACCAACGTCAACCTGTTTCCCTCGATGGTGATCCAGATGACCGCCATCGGCGAGGAATCGGGCTCCATCGACCACATGCTCGGCAAGGCCGCGGACTTCTACGAGTCCGAGGTCGACGACATGGTCGCCGGCCTGTCGAGCCTGATGGAGCCGATCATCATCGTCTTCCTCGGCGTGATCATCGGCGGCATCGTGGTCTCGATGTACCTGCCCATCTTCAAGCTCGGCCAGGTCGTCTGATGCCGGTGTCGCAGGGATTCGACGCCGCGCTGGCCGGCGTCCTCGGTCTGCTGATCGGCAGCTTTCTCAACGTGGTGATCTACCGTACGCCGGTGATGATGTACCGCGACTGGCTCAACGACGCGGTCGCGAACCTCATGAGCTCGAAGGACATGCCCTCGCTCTGGTCGCTGGTCTTCGGCCCGAAGGCGCAGCCGCCGGCCGGCCTCGAGGCCGCGGCCGACAAGGCCGCGATCGAGCTCGAGAAGCTGCCGCGCTTCGACCTCACGCGCCCCCGCTCGCGCTGCGGCGGCTGCGGCCACGAGATCCGCTGGTACGAGAACATCCCGGTGCTGAGCTACCTCGCGCTGCGCGGCCGCTGCG
Source organism: Variovorax sp. FG153 (assembly GCF_057809595.1). Classification (NCBI taxonomy): domain Bacteria; kingdom Pseudomonadati; phylum Pseudomonadota; class Betaproteobacteria; order Burkholderiales; family Comamonadaceae; genus Variovorax; species Variovorax sp. FG153. Next base: position 6,223 of record NZ_JBMDKG010000085.1, on the reverse strand, counting down.
GTGCCTGCAAGACGCGGATCAGCCCGCGCTATCCGTTGGTCGAGCTGGCCACCGCCGCGCTGTTCGCGCTGTGCGGCCATCGCTTCGGCCTCACGCCGACGGGCGCGCTGTGGGCGGCCTTCGCGGCGCTGCTGGTCTGCCAGTTCCTGATCGACTTCGACACCCAGTTCCTGCCCGACTCGATCAACTACCTGCTGCTGTGGCTCGGCCTGATCGGCGCGGCCGCGGGCTGGACCGGCACCTCGCTGCAGCTCTCGGTCTGGGGCGCGGTGTTCGGCTACCTGAGCCTCTGGCTGGTCTACCATGGCTACCGACTCGTCACGGGCAAGGAAGGCATGGGCTACGGCGACTTCAAGCTGCTGGCGGCGCTGGGCGCATGGCTCGGTGCCGACTACCTGATCGCGATCATCCTGGTGTCGTCGCTCGTGGGCGCCGTGCTGGGCCTGGGCATGCGCATCGCGGGCAAGCTGGCCCACAAGGACATCCCGATCGCCTTCGGCCCCTTCCTCGCGGGCGCGGGCCTGGTCTGCCTCGTGATCGGCCCCGGCGCCGTCAAGCAATGGGCGCCCTTCGCCTTCCCGCTCGGCCCCTGGCTGCACTGAAAGCCGCGCCCCTCCCATGATCCGGCGCATCGGCCTCACCGGCGGCATCGGCAGCGGCAAGAGCACCGTCGCGGGTCTGCTGGTGGCCGAGGGCGCGGTGCTGGTCGATACCGACGCCATCGCACGCCGCATCGCCGAGCCCGGCGGCATCGCGATGCCGGCCCTCGAGGCCCGCTTCGGCACCGCGGTGCTGCGGCCCGACGGAGGCCTCGACCGCGCCCGCATGCGCGAGATCGTGTTCCAGGACCCCGAGGCCAAGCGCGCGCTCGAAGGCATCCTCCACCCCCTGATCGGCACCGAGACCCGGCGCGAGGCCGCGGCCGCCGGCCCCGATGCCACCATCGTCTTCGACGTCCCGCTGCTGGTCGAATCGGGGCGCTGGCGCGCACTGGTCGAGCGCGTGCTGGTGGTCGATGCCACCGAGGAAACCCAGCTGCGGCGCGTCGTCGCGCGCTCGGGCTGGACACCCGAGGCGGTACGCTCGGTGATCGCGCAGCAGGCCCCGCGGGCGCTGCGCCGGGCCGCGGCCGACGCGGTCGTCTACAACGAAAGCCTGTCGCTGGAGGAACTCGCCGTGCAGGTGCGGGGTCTCTGGAAACGGTGGACGTCGGCCGGCACGCGATAATCCCCGGTTAGCCGCAGCGGCGGCTGCACCACGATTACGACAAAAAGGCGCTCGCTGCAGCGCCTCCTTTCGAGATGCTGTTCAACTCGTACCCCTTCATCTTTGTCTATTTCCCACTGGTGCTGCTCGGGTTCTTCCTGATCGGCAAACGCAACATCCGGGCCGCGGCCGGATTTCTTGCGCTGGCCTCGCTGTTCTTCTACGGCTGGTGGAGCGTGCAGGCGCTGCCGCTGCTGCTGGCCTCGATCTGCGTCAACTACTGGTTCGGCCTGCGCCTGACGCCGGCCCCGGGGCGCGACGACCGCCGGCGCAAGACCTTGCTGATCACGGCGCTCACGGTCAACCTGGTGGTGCTCGCGGTCTTCAAGTACGCCAACTTCTTCGTCTCGAACGTCAACGACGGCCTGAGCGCCGCGGGCCTCGCGCCGATCCCGCTGCTGCACATCGTGCTGCCGATCGGCATCTCGTTCTATACCTTCACGCAGATCGCCTTCCTGGTCGACTGCTGGCAGGGCAAGGTGCACGAGCGCAGCTTCATCCACTACGTGCTGTTCGTCACCTACTTCCCGCATCTGATCGCGGGCCCGGTGCTGCACCACGCGCAGATGATGCCGCAGTTCGCCAACCCGGCGACCTACCGCGCCGACCCCAACAAGATCGCGCTCGGCCTGGCCATCTTCACCTTCGGCCTGGCCAAGAAGCTCTTGATCGCCGACCCGATGGGCCAGTACGCCGACCTGGTCTTCAATGGCGTGCACAACGGCATCGAGCCCACGCTCTACACCGCTTGGTTCGGCGTGCTCGCCTACACGCTGCAGATCTACTTCGACTTCTCGGGCTACTCCGACATGGCGGTCGGCCTGTCGCTGTGCCTGGGCGTGCAGCTGCCGCTGAACTTCAACTCGCCCTACAAGTCGACCAACATCATCGAGTTCTGGCGCCGCTGGCACATCTCGCTGTCGACCTTCCTGCGCGACTACCTCTACATCCCGCTGGGCGGCAACCGCAAGGGCCCGAAGCGCCGCCACGTGAACCTGTTCCTCACGATGGTGCTCGGCGGCCTGTGGCACGGCGCGGCCTGGACCTTCGTGATCTGGGGCGCGCTGCACGGCATCTTCCTGATGATCAACCACGTCTGGACCACCACCTTCCGCAAGGGCCCGTCGGGCATCGCCGGCCGCGTCTTCGGCTGGTTCCTGACCTTCCTGTGCGTGATGATCGCCTGGGTGATGTTCCGCGCCGAGAGCCTGCACGCCGCCATGGACATCTACCGCGGCATGCTGGGCCTGCACGGCGCGCCCGGCACCGCATTCCGCGAATTCCTCGCGGTGCCCTATCGCAAGCCCGAGTTCTTCCAGACCATGCTGGTTGCGATGGTCATCTGCCTCGCACTGCCGCCCACCATCACGCTGCAGCGCTGGGTTCCGCAGGCCGCGGCGTTGGCCGGCCGTCCCGCGCTCAGCAAGCTGTTCACGGCCGCGATGGCGGTCTTCACCGTGACGCTGCTCGGCATCTGCATCTCGAAGCTCGGCACCTACAGCCCCTTCCTCTATTTCCAGTTCTGACATGACGCCCGCAAAACTGTGGCTGCGGATCTTCGTGGCCGGATTCCTCGTCATCTCGTCGCTGCTGGTGCTCACGCTCGCGACGCCCATTCCCTACGGCGACCTGAGCCGCATCGGCCTGATGTCCGACCGCGAGTTCGGCTGGACCCAGGAGCCGCCCAAGGTCGCACCCGAATACCTGCATGCCGTGCCGCTCGACCAGGCCGACATCGTCGTGATCGGCGACAGCTTCTCGATGACGCACCGCTGGCAGTCGGTGCTGGTCAAGGCCGGCTACAAGGTCACCACGGCTTTCTGGGGGCAGTTCGACGAGCGCCTGTGCGGCGACTTCGACGCCTGGCTCGCGCGCGCCGGCTTCAAGGGCAAGCTCGTGATCGTCGAGAGCGTGGAGCGCATCCTGCAGGAGCGCATGCGCTACACGCGCAGCTGCGAGACGATGAAGCGGCCCTTCGCCGCGCGCACCGAGCCCTTCGCGGTGCCGCTCGAGCACGTGCCCGGCTTCGCGCTCAACTGGGGCGCCAAGCTGACCTCGGGCCTGGACACGCTCAAGTACACGCGCGCCGCCAAGGCGACCACGGCCGACACCATCTCCACCGACCGCACCAAGGCGCGCACGGTGGTCAATGGTTGCGACATGTTCAGCCATCGCCTGTGCAACAAGGCCCTGTTCTTCGGCGAGGACGACGAGAACGGCGAGCTGCCGGCCGCGGACGTGGCCGCGATGCAGGCCTTCACGAAGTCGCAGACCGCGTTCCCGATGCTCTGGATGGTGATCCCCAACAAGACCACCACCTACATCGATCCCTCGCACTCGAAGGCCTTCGTCGAGGCCTTCAAGACCTCGGGCCTGGGCCCCGACCTGTTCGCCTTCGCGCAGGAAAAGAAGACCCAGATCCGCGACTTCTACTTCCCCAACGACACCCATCTGTCGATGCACGGCCAGCTCGCGCTTGGCGAGCTGATGCTCGGCGAGGTGCGCAAGATCGTGCCTCAGCCCCCGTCACGCACGCCATGAGGCTATCATCGCCTCGTCAGGAGACCGAGCCCGCGTGATCCTCTACGAGTACCCCTTCAACGAGCGCATCCGGACCTATCTGCGACTGGAGCACCTGTTTCGCCGCCTCGGCGAGCTGGTGCCTGCCGAGTCGCCCCTGTCCCACCACTTCGCGCTCGTCACCATCTTCGAGATCATGGACGTGGCCGCGCGCGCGGACCTCAAGGCCGACGTCATGCGCGACCTCGAGAAGCACAAGTCCGCCTTCAACGCCTACCGCGGCAATCCGAACATCTCGGAAGCCGCGCTCGACCAGGTGGTGGCGCAGCTCGAGCGCAACTTCAACACGCTCAACGGCATCGCGGGCAAGGCCGGCCAGTCGCTGACCGAGAACGAGTGGCTCATGAGCATCCGCAGCCGCGCGAGCATTCCGGGCGGCACCTGCGAATTCGACCTGCCCGCCTACTACGCCTGGCAGCACCGCAGCACCCAGAGCCGGCGCGCCGACCTCGAGCGCTGGTCGGGCACGCTGGCACCGCTGGCCGAATCGATCTACCTGCTGCTCAAGCTCTTGCGCGATGCCGATGTGCCCTACAAGGTCATCGCCACCAACGGGCAGTTCCAGCAGAACCTGCCCCAGGGCCGCAGCTTCCAGCTGCTGCGCCTGCGCATCGACCCCAAGCTCGGCCTGATCCCCGAGATCAGCGGCAACCGGCTCATGGTCTCGGTGCGGCTCATGCGCCACGAGAGCGACGACCGCCTCCACCAGAGCAGCGACGACACCCCGTTCGAACTCACCCTGTGCGCATGACCGGCGAAGAGCGCATCGAGGCCCGCAAGGGCGAACGCATCGTCCGCTGCCCGACCTGCGGCGGCGACAGCGTCTATTCGGAACGCAACCCCTACCGCCCCTTCTGCAGCGCGCGCTGCAAGGGCATCGACCTCGGCGCCTGGGCCAGCGAGGAGTTCAGGATGCCGGCCGAGGCCCCGCCCGACGACGAGCCCTTCGGCGATCCGAAGGCGCAGCAGTAGCACGCTCCACGGAAATCCGTGGGTTGCGCTACCTGCCGCCCGCGGGCGGCGCTTCCCCGAGAAAGATCCTGTCGACGTAGTCCGCGTGCGCTCGCGTGTACACGGGCCGCAGATGTTCGCCGTCCTTGTAGACCGGCTTGCCGTCGGCCGTCACGCGCAGGCATTGGCCGTCCTTGCACAGCGAGGCCATCGGTTCGACCACCTGCGCACCGCTGTCCAGCGCGATCTGCCGCAGCCGCGCATTGAGCTCGGCCTGCGCCGCGGGCACCGGGGCCGTCGGCGAATCGAGCACCACCGTCATCGTGCCGAGCCGGCTGCCCGCGATCATGCGCTGCGGCTGGAAGTCCATGCCGCTCGGGTTGTCGAGCAGCAGGTAGACCTTCTTGCCCTGCTTCACGAGTTCGGCCATGGTGTGGCCCAGCATCGAGAGCGCCGGCGCGATGCCGGGCCCGCCGTTGTTCACCGGGTAGACCGCGCGGCCCTCGCGGTACTCGTAGGCCAGCGGGAAATCGCCGCTGAAGTAGCAGTTCCAGCAGCCGCCGAACACCACGGTGTCGATCTGCGGCGCGCGCGCGAGCTCCAGCATGCCGTCGCGCTGTTCGCCGCAGGCCGGGTTGCCCTCGGCGAACATGCCGGGAATCGGCGCGCAGGCGCCCCAGGTGTAGAAGTAGGCGGTCGCCATGCGCTCGGGTGCCAGGCGCTCGAGCGCCTTGGCGCGCGGCCCGTACTGCTGCATGTGGCTGTCGCCGATCAAGAGCACCTTGCGCTCGCCGCGGCCGACCCGGTAGACCAGGTGCGGGCCCACCTTCTCGGGCGTGAAGCCGTCGTAGTAGCCGTCGTCCACGGTCGCGTCGGTCACCTTCTGCAGCATCTCGCCGCCGTTGCGCGCCGGCAGGCCGGCCACCACCATCGCGCCGGCCAGCACGATCGCGCAGCCGATGCCGACCAGCCCGCGCAAGAGCGGCGCGCCCGCGCGCGTGCGCGTGAAGCGTTCGAGAAAGCGGTAGGTCAGCCAGGCCAGCAGCACCGCCGCGACCACCGCGCCGGTGCGCACGCCCGCCGAGGGCTCCCAGCCGCCATTGAGGATGCGCGGGTACACCAGCAGCGGCCAATGCCACAGGTACAACGGATAGCTGATCAGCCCGATGCCCACCATCAGCGGATTCGACAGCAGGTACCGATTGAGCACCCCCTGCGGCCCCGCCGCGATGCAGCTCGCCGCACCCAGCACCGGCAGCAGCGCCCACCAGCCCGGAAACGCCTTGTCCGCGCGGATCGTCGTCAGCGCCAGCACGATCAGCCCCACCCCCAGCACCGACTGCACATGGCTGCGCCACGCGGGCTTCGTCACCCCGGCATCCCTCAACCGCATGCACGCCAGGATCCCGCCCGCCATCAGCTCCCA
>NZ_JBMDKG010000084.1:0-18162 GCF_057809595.1 Variovorax sp. FG153 | reverse complement strand
GCGATGATCGCGCTGGCACTGGCCGGCGAGCCCGAGCTGCTGATCGCCGACGAGCCGACCACCGGCCTCGACGTGGTCACGCAGGCGCGGGTGCTCGACCTGCTGGCCGGCCTCGCGCGCGAGCGTGGCCTGGCGACCCTGCTGATCACCCACGACCTCGCGCTGGCCGCGCAACGCTGCGACCGCATCGCCGTGATGCATGCGGGCCAGGTGGTCGAGACCCTGCCCTCGCGGCACCTGCGCGAGGGCGCGGCCCATCCTTACACGCGCCAGTTGCTGCGCGCCACGCCGCAATCGGCGAACACGCTCGATGCGTTGCGCGGCGTCGATGGCCGGCTGCCCGATCTCGCGCGCGCCGACCTGCCGGCCTGCCGCTTCGCCGAGCGCTGCCCGCAGGCCGAGGCGCGCTGCCGGATGCAGCCGCCGGTGGCGCACTGGCAAGGTACCGCGCACCGCGTGCATTGCTGGCTGCCGCTGGCGCCGGCCACGCGGCCCGGCGCCGAACATCCCGTCCATCCGACACCCGAAGCAGTCCCCGCATGACACAGCCCAAATCCGACACCCTGGCCTCGCTCTTTCGCAGCCGCTACGGCGGCGAGTCGCCGCGGTCCGCGCCGCCGCCGGCCAATCCCGTGCTCGAAACCCTGCTGGCCCACCGCTCGGTGCGTGCCTTCGATGCCGAGCGCGCGCTACCGCCGGGCACGCTCGAATGGCTGATCGCCGCAGCGCAGTCGGCGCCCAGTTCGTCGAACCTGCAGACCTGGAGCGTGGTGGCGGTCGAAGACCCCGAACGCAAGGCGCGCATCGCCGAGTACGCGGGCCGGCAGGCCCAGGTGCGCGAGGCGCCGCTGCTGCTGGTGTGGCTGGCCGACGTCGCGCGCCTGCGCACCCTGGCCGACGACGCGGCCGTGCCCATCGAAGGCGCCGACTTCCTCGACACCTCGCTGATGGCCGTGATCGATGCCGCCTTGGCCGCACAGAACGCCGTGACCGCGGCCGAATCGCTGGGACTGGGCACCGTCTACCTCGGCGCGATCCGCAACCGGCCCGAGGAGGTGGCGGCCGAGCTGGGCCTGCCGCCCGGCGTGTTCGCGGTCGTCGGCCTGTGCATCGGCTGGCCCGATCCGGCACGGCCGGCGGCCGTCAAGCCGCGGCTGCCGCAGCGCGCGGTGCTCTCGCACGAACGCCATGCGGCCGGCGACACCGTCGGCCATGTGAAGCACTACGACGCGACCATGCAGTCCTTCTATGCCTCGCAGGGCATGCCGGCGGTGCGCTGGAGCGACCATTCGCTGGCGCGCCTGCGCGACCCCGCGCAACTGCGCGGCCGCCACCGGCTGGTGGAGGCGCTCGCCGCGCAACGCATCGGACTGCGCTGAGGCCATGGGCGAGTCGCAAGCGCTGCTGCGCGTCGAGGACCTGCACGCACGCCATGCGTTGCCCGCGGTGCCGGCCTGGGGCGGCCTGGTGCATCGCCGCCGCTGGCTGCCGGCCGTGGACGGCGTGAGCTTCGCGCTGGCGCGCGGCGAGGCGCTGGGCCTCATCGGCGAATCGGGCTGCGGCAAGTCGACCCTGGCATCCATGCTCGCGCGGCTGGCCGATCCGCTGTCGGGCCGGCTGCTGTTCGACGGCATCGATCTGGCCAGCGTGCGTGCCGGCCAGGCGGCCGATGCGCCCTGGCGCCATCGCATCCAGATGGTGTTCCAGGACCCGTACGAAAGCCTGGACCCGCGCCGCAGCGCCTTCGAGGCGATCGCCGATCCGCTGCGCCGGCTGGCGGCGCTCGACGGCGCCGCGTTGCGCGAACGCGTGCTGCGGACCGCGCGGCGCGTGCAACTCGGCGACGAGCTGCTGGCGCGCCGGCCGCACCAGCTCTCGGGCGGCCAGGCCGCGCGCGTGGGCATCGCGCGCGCGCTGGCGCCCGCGCCCGAGCTGCTGATCCTCGACGAGCCCACCGCGGCGCTCGACGTCTCGGTGCAGGCCGGCCTGCTCGCGCTGCTGGCGGGGCTGCGCCGCGAGCTCGGCCTCGCGATCCTGTTCATCTCGCACGACCTCGGCGTGGTGCGGCTGCTGTGCGAGCGCGTGCTGGTGATGCGCGCGGGGCGCATCGTCGACGAAGGGGCGCCGCAGGCGCTGTTCGAGCGCCCTCGGCATCCCTACACCGCCGAGCTGGCCGCCGCGGTGCCGCGCTTTCCGGCGGCCGCCTGAGCGGCCGGCCGGACGCGGCTTCAGGGCTGGAAGTACAGATCCGCGAAGCTCCCGCGGATGTGCTCGCCGGTCGGCCCCTAGTCGCGCACCTTCTTCGCCAGCACGGTGATCGCCGGATTCGCGCCCAGCTCGATCGAAGGCACGTCGCGGTGCACGATCTGCTGGAAGTCGACGAAGAGCTGGCGCCGCCTGGTCTCGTCCACTTCCACCGCCGCTGCTTCCAGCAGCCGGTCGACCTCGGGATTGACGTAGTGCGCCGCGTTCGAGAACGGCAGGCCAACCTTGAAGTTCTTCGACCAGAACACGCGCTGCACGCCCACCGTGGGATCGAACAGGTTGGTGAGGCTCTCGAGCGTGATGTCGAAGGCGCGCTCGGTGTAGGCCTTGGTCACGTAGGTCGCGAAGTCGTAGCTCTCGACCGCGGCATCGATGCCGATGCGGCCCAGCGACTGGCGCACGAAGTCGGCCGCGCGGCGTTCCTGGAACGGGTTGTAGAGCACCCGCAGCTTGAGCCGCGTGCCGCCCGCGCCGCGCTTGAAGCCGGCCGCGTCGAGCGCGGCCTCTGCCGCCTTCGGGTCGTAGGGATAGGGCTGAATGCTCGCATCGTGGTAGCGCGAGATCCCCTTGCCGATCGGCGAGGCCGAAGGCGTGCCCAGGCCATACCAGACCGTCTTCGCGAAGGCATTCACGTCGATCGCCTGAGCAATGGCACGACGCACCTCCACCTTCTGCAGCGCCGGCGTGTCGAGGTTGAAGTAGATCTGCTGGTGGCTGCCGAGGTAGGGCGAGATGCGCGTATCGATCTCCACGCCGGGCAGCTTGCGGAAGCGCTCCACGTCCGACAGCGGGATGCCGCCGGTGCCGTTGGCCAGGTCGGCCGCGCCCGACTCGAGCGCCGCGGCGCGCGCGGCGGCATCGAGCACGAAGCGCACCACCACGCGGTCGAGATACGGCTTGGGCTTGTCCCAGTAGTTCGGGTTGCGCTCGAGGATGATGTGGCTGCCCTGCACCCACTCCTTGAACACGAAGGGACCGGTGCCGATCGGCTGGCTGTTGTACTTGCTCGCCGAGATGTCCGTGCCTTCGTACAGGTGCTTGGGCACGATCGGCGATTCGGTCGCGGCCAGGGCCGTCAGCAGGAAGGGCGCGGGCTTGCTCAGCACCACCACGGCCGTGTAGGGATCGGGCGTGCGCACCTCCACCACGTTGGCGAAGGTGCCGCGGCCGCGCGGATGCACCTGCTTGAGCGTCAGGATCGAGAAGGCCACGTCGGCCGAGGTGAAGTCCTTGCCGTCGTGCCACTTCACGCCCTTGCGCAAGGTGAAGGTGTATTGCAGGCCATCGGCGCTCAGCGACCAGGCCGTGGCCAGCAGCGGCTTGGGCTTGAGCTCGTAGTCGTAGGTCAGCAGGCCTTCGACGATCTTCGGGCCAATCTCGGCATTGCCGCCGGCCGTGGTCGTCAGCGGAACGATGGAAGCCGGCACGGGATTGACCAGCCAGTTCAGCGTGCCGCCCTGCCGGGGCTGGGCCCAGGCCGCGGGCGCGGCCAGCAGCGCGAGGGCCGAGAGCGCGGCGGCGCCGGCGGCCAGCGTGCGGCGACGCAGCGGGCCGATGCTCTTGTTGCGAGAGGGAGATGTCATGTTCGGATGCGTGTGGCCAACGAAGCTCGCTCAGAACGCCGGGATGACCGCGCCCTTGTACTTGTCCTGGATGAACTTGCGCACCTCGGGCGTGTGCAGCGTCTTCACCAGCTTGGCGATGGCCGGCGACTGCAGGTTGTCCTTGCGCGCCGCGATGAAGTTCGCATAGGGCGAATGGCGGCCGTCCTCGATGAACAGCGCGTCGCGGCCCGGATCGAGCTTGGCCTCGAGCGCGTAGTTGGTGTTGATCAGCGCGAGGTCCACGTCGGGCAGTGCGCGCGGCAGTTGCGCCGATTCGATCTCGCGGATCACCAGCTTCTTCGGGTTCGAGACGATGTCGCGCGCGGTCGACTTGATGTTGCCCGGGTCCTTGAGCTTGAGCAGGCCCTGCTTGGCCAGCAGCGCCAGCGCGCGGCCCGAGTTCGACGGATCGTTGGGGATCGCCACCACCGCGCCCTCGCGCAGGTCGGCCGCCTTCCTGATCTTCTGCGAGTAGGCGCCGAAGGGCTCGATGTGCACGTCGCTGTTCGGCACCTCGACGATGTCGGTCTTGCGGTCCTTGTTGAAGGAATCGAGGTAGGGACGGTTCTGGAAGAAGTTCGCGTCGAGCTGCTTGTCGCCGACCGCGAGGTTGGGCTGCACGTAGTCGTTGAACACCTTGACCTCGAGGTCCACGCCCTGCGCCTTGAGCTGCGGGCGGATGAATTCGAGGATCTCGGCATGCGGCACCGGCGAGGCCGCCACGCGCAGCGTCTCCTGCGCCTGCGCGGACATCGCGCCCAGACCGGCCACCGACAGCACCATCACCGAGAAGGCGCGCTGAAACGAAAACGTCATGGTTGGAATTCCCTCATCGTCAGAAATGAAAAACGCCGGATCGCCCTGTCCTCGCAGGAACGTCCGGCGCTGCGCAGGTTAGCGGCGCGATGCCGCGCTCCCAAGCGATGAATCGGCGCTTGCTTATGCGACCCGCGAGCAAGCGGCGGGCATGATCCTCAGTTCATGCGCTGCAGCAGCACGTCGGTCACCGCCACGCTGCCCGAGGCCTTCGGGAACCGCAGCGTGACCTGCTTGATGTGCGCGAGGTCCACGCCATGCAGCGCGAAGGCCTTCAGCGGAACCGCCACCATGTTCAGCAGCGGCCGCGTGGTGCCGGTGTCGGCATAGATCGCGTCCGCGGGCGCGTCGACCAGCGGGATCGTGCCGTCGGGCTTGCGCGCGATGCCGTAGAGCGCGTCGCTGAAGTCGCTGCCCTTGATCGCCGCCTTGCGATCCTGCGTGTCGGTCAGCGCGATCTCGACCTCCTGGCCGATGGGAGCCACCACGGCGACGCGCAGGCTCAGCGTGTCGAAGCCCTGGGTGGAAAGGTCGCCGGTGTGGATCGTCATCGCGGCGCCGGCCGCGGTCCACTGCAGCTGGGCCTGGTCCGTGATCGACCAGGTCAACAGCGTCTTCGCGTCATAGGTGTAGTCGTACAACGCGCCTTCCTTGAACAGGCGATCGACGCTGGCCTGGCTCGCGGGATCGGTGCATGCCGCGTCGCGATCGGGCTTGAGCGCGAGGAATCGGCATTGCACGGCCTGGGCGAATTTCTCGTAGGCGGTCGAGAGCCCGTTCGGGTTCTTCGCGCTGGCATCGATGGCGCGGAAGTTCTGGAGCAGCTTGCGCTGCGCGGCGGGTTGATGGATCGTCAGGATCACGCGCTCGTCGCAACTGCCCTCGCCCACCGGGCAGCCCGCGGCCGGGATCGGCGCCTGCCCCTTCCAGTACGGCGCGAACTGGAACTCGTCGCCGACGAAATAGCGCATGAACGATTCGATCAGGAACATGCCGTTGCGGCGCTGGTCCTCCTGGCTCAGGCGCAGCGTCTCGGCCTCTGCGGCCTTGCAGTAGAGGGGGGCGCGGATCTGCGAATCGTCGATCTTGGCCCAATAGTCGTTGTAGAAGTTGTGGTTGGCGCCCCGCACCAGGACCTGGTACTTGGGCGCGCTGTCGTCCTCGGCGGTGTAGCGGCTCTCGTCGAAGATCTGCGCGCCTTCCAGCGTGTAGACGTCGCCGTCGCAGCTGGGCAGCAGGGTCATGAACGGCACATGGGTGATGCGCGACAGCTGCTTCTTGTTGATCGCCGCGAGCGAGAAGACCGCGCGGATCCGGTGCGGGTCCCCGGTGCTCGAAGGCAGCAGCACGCCGGATTGGCGCAGGGCCTCCTCGGAGGTGGCCTGCTGCAGCCATTGCTCGCTGTTCGCATTGATTCGCCGCACCACGGTGCCCAGGTCCCGGAGCGCGGCGGTGGCCTTCTCCAGCGCGAGCTCCGCGGCCTGGAGCACGGCCTGTGCGTCCTGCGCCTGGCGCTGCAGTTGCTCCACCTCGCGGGTCAAGGCCTCGATCTCCAGCGCTGGCGCGGGCGGCGTGCGGCCCAGCGCCGCCTGGTGCTTGAACTTCGCGATCAGGAGCTGCACCGAGGCGGCGGTCGAGGCGGATTGCGCCTCGTCGACCCGCTGCCGCGCTTCGTCCAGCGCGGCCTGGAGCGGAACGGTCGCCGCGCGGATGTCGCGTGCCTTCTCGACGTTCTGGTAGCTGATGCCCACGCGTTGCCGGTTCAGCTCCACCGCATAGGCCACCGCTTCCGCGCCGCGCGAGTGCCCGACGAGGCCCACGCGTCCGAGGTCCATCCTGCCCTTGAGCTCGGGCAGCGCCACGCCGTTGAACACGCCCGTGGCGTTGCCCGCGCGCAGCAGGTCGAGCGTGGTCATCAGCAACTGGCCGCGCGCCAGCGCACCGGCATCCGAGGCATTGCCGTTGAGACCGTTGATCTTTCCCGCATCGATGGAGAAGGCCACGTAGCCGTTCTCCGCCAGGCTCTTCTGCAGGTAGTCGTAGCCCTTGGCGTTGTTGAGATCGGAGGAGTCATGCATGCCGTGCAGGAACACCACCACCGGATGGCCGCCGCTGGCCGAGGGCTGGACCCTGGAATCGCCCGGTGTGGCGGCCGGCCCTGTCGGATAGCGCACCGTGCCCCGCAGCGGCACGGTGTAGATCACGTCCTTGTACCGCGCATCCGACACCGCCGCGGTGCCGAAGCCATAGACGATCTGCTCCGAGGACACATGGCCTCCCTTCTCGCCGAACGGCACGGTCGCGGTGAACCGGGTGACGACGGAAGGGTCCTCCGGATTCGGTGGCGTGGTGACCGGGATGGTCGGCGCCGGATCGGCCGTGCCGGTGGTGACGCCGGTCGTGGGCGGAGGCGCCATCAAGGCCAGGGAGCCCGCCCCGCCGTCGCTGCCTCCACCGCATCCGCTCGCGAGGGCGAATCCCAGAAGAACCGCGCACGCTTTCAACAAGCGCATGCAACGCTGTCCATTCATTGATCTTCTCCAAAATATTCTTTCGATGATTGGAGCGATCTGCGATCCAGGCACGACTCGCTCCGAGTGGTGTCCGATTCGCGCCATGCGGATTTATCGATTCATCGGGGCCGACGCTTGTCTCTCGTGATGATGAGCATCTCGCGTTGCGGACCGCGCGGAGAAGCAATTCATATGCCTCTCGAAGATGTCGTTTCTTTATTCCTTGCTGCATCGATTCATCGGCATTAAAGATATTCATTGACCAATTAATCAATGAAAAATTATTCCTTCGAAAAGCAATCTGCAATTTCCGAGAACCCGTCTGGAGATGGCGCCAGAAGATGCGAAGTGCGTCGCCGCGCGCGGATGCCTTGGTGATGCCAGGAGGCATCCGGCAACCGAAGTGCATGCCTCGCGCGCCCGTCGCGACCGGATGGGGACCGGGCCATCCACACGCACGAACGCGGTGCGTGCCGGGCCGAGGCCGCGTCCGTGAATCCGTAGTCGCGAGTCCGTGAAACTCCGCTATCTTCTCGCGCAGGCGCGCGGCGATGCACCGCGCTGCCACCCACGCTCAGGAACACATCGCATGGCGCCCGCCGACATCCCCAGCCCACCGCCCTACTACCACGGCACCAAGGCCGACCTCAACCCCGGCGACCTGATCGAAGCCGGCCGCAGTTCCAACTACGGCCAGCGAAGGAAGGCGGCGTATGTCTATCTAAGCGCCACGCTCGAGGCCGCGACCTGGGGTGCCGAGCTGGCCATCGGCGAGGGCCGCGGCAGGATCTACGTGGTGGAGCCCACCGGGCCGATCGAGGACGATCCCAACCTCACCGACAAGAAATTCCCGGGCAATCCGACCAGGTCCTACCGCACGCGGCAGCCGCTGCGGATCACGGGCGAGGTGAAGGACTGGCAGGGCCATGCGCCCGAGCAACTCCAGGCGATGCGCGAGCACCTGGAGGCGCTCAAGCGCGCGGGCATCGAGGCGATCGAGGACTGACGACCACGCGGACGCGTTGCCCGCTCAGGCCGCTCGCCGCCGCGTCTCGCCCTGCCACAGCGCGCCCGCATAGAGCTCGGGCCCGAAGTCCGGCGCCACCTCGGCGCGCGTGCGCGCCTCGTGCAGCGGCAGGTCGGCCAGCAGCAGGTCTTCGCTGATGCGGCGCACGATGGCCGGCACATAGCCGCGCATGCCGGGCACGTCGCCCAGCGGCAGCCCGGTGCTCGCGAAGCCGCCCGGGTTGTAGACGTGGATGTCGCGCAGCCACGGCGCCGTGCCCGCCGTCTTCTCGACCAGCTCGAGGCCCGTGCCCAAGTAGGGCGCGGCAGCGAGCTCGTCGTCGCGCTCGTGCGCGGGCGCCTCGAAGCGGTCGCGCCAGCGCAGCACCAGGTCGGCGATGCCGGCCAGCTCAGGGCGCTCGCTCAGCTCGTGGCTGTAGCCGGTGCCGGCGATCGCGAAGTCGAAGTGGAAATGCGCGTCGTGCACATGGGCCACGAGCTGGTTGCCGTTCCGCGTGACGCCGCGCCACGGCGCGCCCAGGTGCAGGTGGAAGTTGGGAAAGGCCAGCACGCGCTGCACCGAGTCGGGCGGCGGCGTGGTGCCCAGGCGCCGGTAGCGCGCCGCATGGTGCCAGCGCGTGGCATCGGGCAGCGCGAAGTAGTTGTCGTACAGGCCCGGATAGCCACGCACGCGCGCCACCGGCGTGGCCGCGAGATGGTCGCGGCGCGCGAACAGGTGCACGGCGGCGGCGCCATGCTCGAGCGCCACCGCGGCCGCGTCGAAGGCCGAGGCCGCCGCGCCGATCACGGCCACGCGCTTGCCTTCGAGCCCCGCGAAATCGATCGCATGGCCGGTGTGGGCCGCGAGCCCGCCGGCCACCGCGTTCGCGAGCAGCTCGGGCACGAAGGGCGCGCCGCTGCCGGCCACGCCGTTGGCGAAGATCAGCTTGCGCGCGGTCTCGATACGCTCCTGGCCATCGACCTCGAGCCGCACGCGGAAGTGCGGCACCGCGCCCTGCCCCGCCGCCTCGAAGCCGACCAGACGCGTGCCATAACGCACCCCGGTGGCGGTGATGTGGCGGAACCAGTCGAGGTAGGCGGCCCAGTCGGTGCGCGGAATGCGGTCGAGCGCCGCATAGGCCTCGAGGCCGTGACGCGATTCGTACCAGGCCTGGAAGCCCAGCGCGCTCACCGAGCCTTCGGGACCGACCAGGTTCTTGAGCGTGCGCAGCTTGTGCATGCGCGCGCGCGTGAGCCACACGCCGGCGCGCTGCGCATCGAGCGCGGCATCGATCACGCTGACTTCGGCGATGCCCGCGCGGCGCAGCGCGAAGGAGAGCGCGGCACCGCTCTGGCCGCCGCCGACGACGAGCACGTCGTGGGCGATGCCATCGTGGCGCGGCACCCAGTTGGCGGGCGCGGGGCCGAGCAGGCGCAGCGCCTCGTGGGCGAAGCGGTCGCGTGGGTCCTGAAGGTCGAAGAGGGTGACGTTGCTCATGGGGGGTCCAGAAAAAAACGGGCCCCGAGGGGCCCGTTGAAACTGCATCGCCGAAGCGACCAGGAGACACTCACCCTCGAAGGCAAGAGCCCTCATTCTTCAAGAGAGCGCGGCCTTCGCGAAGCACGTAATCCGCATACGCTGATCCGTTTTTGTTCTTTGCCGCGTTGCCTCGCCGCGCGATAGCCTGCGGGCACGCCCACCGAGTGCGCGCCCGGAAGGCGCATGCCCCCGCCAGAGACAAGCCTCTTCCCGTCGCCATGAACTTCCAGCAACTGCGATCCGTGCGCGAGACCGTGCGCTGCGGCTTCAACCTCAGTGAAGCCGCCGTGGTGCTCGAGGCCTCGCAGTCCGGCGTGAGCCGGCAGATCCGCGACCTCGAGAACGAACTCGGCATCCTGCTGTTCAAGCGCTCGGGCAAGCGGCTCACCGGCCTCACCTCGCCCGGCGACCACCTGCTGCCGATCATCGAGCGCGTGCTCGACGACAGCCTGAACCTGCGCCAGGCCGGCCAGGATTTCCTGGCGCGCGAGGAGGGCCTGCTGTCGATCGCGGCCACGCATTCGCAGGCGCGCTATGCGCTGCCGGCCGCGGTGCAGGAGTTCCGGCTGCGCTTTCCCGGGGTGCGGCTGCACCTGCACCAGGGCACGCCGCGCCAGATCGCGCAGATGCTGCTCGACGGCGAGGTCGACGTGGGCATCGCTACCGAGCTGCCGCGGAACCATCCGCAGCTCGCCGCCATCTCCTGTCGCTGCTGGACGCACCTGGTGGTGGCGCCCGCGGGCCATCCGCTGCTGACCGAGGCGCCGCTCACCATCGAGAAGCTCGCGCGCCATCCGCTCATCACCTACGACAGCGGCCTCACGGGCCGCTCGCGCATCGACGAGGCCTTCGCGCGCCATGGGCTCTCGCCCGACATCGTGCTGGCCGCGATGGATGCCGACGTGATCAAGACCTACGTGGAGCTCGGCGTGGGCGTGGGCATCGTCGCCGACCTGGCCTACGACGCGGTGCGCGACCGGCGCCTGCGCGCGCTGGAAGCCGGCCATCTGTTCGGCGCGAACCGCACCCAGCTCGCGGTGCGCCGCGGCGGGCATCTGCGCGGCTACATCCACGCCTTCATCGATGCCTTCGCGCCCGGCATGGCGCGCGAGGCGATCGCGCGCGCCAGCGCGGAGGCACCGCCCGACGACGGAGGCTGAACGTCAGGGTTGTTGCGGTTCGCCGAGCGAGAGCATCAACCGGTTCGCCCAGTTGAAGAAGGCCGCGCCGTGGATCACGTCGGCGATCGCGAGATCGTCGAGGCCCTGCGCGCGCAATGCCTCGATGTGTTCCGTGCCGAAGTTCGAGGGCGTCGACGACAGCGCCACCGAGGCCGCGACGATCGCATCCCAGCGCTCGCCGAGCGCGGCCGTCGTGCCCTCGTCGAGCAGCCGCTGCACATCGTCCGAACGCTGCGAGAAATGCGTGGCGAAGCGCGCATGCACCGAGGCGCAGTAGATGCAGCCGTTGTGGCGCGAGGCCGCGGCCGCGGCCAGTTCGCGCTCGGCGCGCGGCAGGCCGGCCTCGGGGTTGTAGAAGATGTCCTTGTCGGTGCGCGTGCGCGCGCCGAGGATGTCGGGATCGCGCGCGAGCAGCCGGAAGTACGGCGACTTGGCGCGCGCCGCATCCACCAGGCCCGCGAAGTGGCGCTCGGTGAGATCGGCTTCGGGCAGCGGCTCGAGCCAGGGCAGCCATTCGAGCTGCGCCTGCGTGAAGCGCGTGGGGTGCGCGTTGTCCGGATGGCTCAGGGTCGATTCGGTGGCCATGGCGTTCAGTCGACGGAAGTGATGGGATGGCGCGCCAGCGTGCGCAGGCCCGCGACGACGCGGACCTGGAACGCGAGGAAGGCCACGAGCTGCGACAGGGTCACGATGCCGGTGGACGACCAGCCGGCATCAAGCAGGGCCTGCAGCGCGGTGGGGCTGGCATCGCGCGGATGGAACACCAGCAGCTGCGCGTGCACGAGCGCGGCCGACAGGCGCGGGCCCAGCGCTTCGCGGTTCGCATCGGCAACTGCGTACGAGGGACCGGCCGTGTCCTCGGCGCTCAGCGGACCCGCGGGATAGCGGCCATACGGACCCTTGGCGACGGCGCGTCGCGCTTCATCGGCGATCGCCTCGGCCACGCCCGCGCGGGCGCGCTGCGCGGCCAGGCGCTGTGCATAGAAGCGCGCGACCTCGGGCTGTTCGTGCAGCGCGGTCACGAAGGCCGCGACGGCGAAGCGGTCCGCGATGTCGAAGTCCCCGGGCACGGGCGGCGCCGGCGCGAACAGCGCGAGGTAGCTCTGCTGCGCGTTGAGGCGCGCCTGTTCACGCTGCGCGCGCAGGCGGTCGAGCGGATCGCCGGGCGCGATGCCGACCAGCTGGTCGATCACGTCGGCGACGGGAGGGGTGGTGGCGGTCATGAGGTCTGGAGGGAAGGAATGTCGGTGGAGGCCGCAGCCGTGTCGCGCTGCCAGCCGAGCGCTGGCGCGACCTCGGTGGCGACGAGTTCGATCGAGCGCAGGATCGCCGCATGCGGCGGATCGACCGAGTGCACCTGGCACACGAGGTCGGTGACGCGCGCGAGCGTGCTGTCGGCCGCGAGCGAGGCGATCACGTCCTCGGCCGTTCCCACGTGCACGTCGTAGGCCGCGATCAGTTGTTCGAGCGGGGCCTCGGGGCCCGCGCGGTCCGCGAGGCCACCGCCGCCCGAGGCCGCGAAGCGCGCGGCCGAGCGGCGCAGGCCGATCTCGGCCAGGCGCAGCGCCTCGGCGCGCGTGTCGGCCACGAAGACGCTGCGCGATCCCACGATGCGCGGCGTGGCGCCGGCGGGCAGCGCGGCCAGGTAGGCATCGACGATCGGGTTTTGCAGCTCGGCCAGCGTCGCATCGGGTGCTTCCAGCGTGCGCGGCTGGGTGCGCGAGAGCATCAGGCCGTCGCCGGCCTGGCCCGCGCGCGTGCCGCCGCCGACGGAGAAGGTCGCCTGCCAGATCCGGCCCAGCAGTTGCGCGCCCGCGGGGTACAGCGTGTCGCCGCCCGCGAGCGGCCGGCCGGCCCAGGCCGCGCGCACGGCCGCGAGCTGCCGCGCGAACAGGGCCGGACGTTCGGCCGCATCGAGGCCGAAGGCGGCGAAGGCCTCGGGCGTGCCGCCCGTGCCCACGCCGAGCTCGAGCCGGCCGCCCGCGAGCAGGTCCAGCACGATGGCGTCCTCGGCCACGCGCAGCGCGTTCTCGAGCGGCAGGGTCACGATGCCGGTGCCCAGGCGGATGCGGCGCGTGCGCGCGGCCACGTGGGCGAGAAAGACGAAGGGCGACGGCAGCCCGCCCTCGTGTTCGTGGAAGTGGTGCTGCGCGACCCAGGCCGAGTCGAAGCCGAAGGCCTCGGCGTGCGCGATCTGGGCGGCCACCAGGCGATAGCGCTCGGCCGCGGGGGCGTCGTCGAGCAGCCGGCTGAAGAAGCCGAGGCGCTTGCGCACCGTCGGTCGTTGGGCGGAGGGTGCGTGCGAAGGCTCGGGCATGAAGCGGAAATTGTGGCGGCCGGGGCCTGCGCCGGCTGCGAAGAAAAAGTCGCATGCATATGCGCAAACCGAGGCTGCGCCACCCGGCCGCCTTGCCAAATGCAGTGCGCGCCTAAGGAAGTGCGAATCCCTTCTTTCCACGCGAGCGGGCACCGACTTAACCTGCCGCCGCACTTTTGCGCGCACCCTCCGACCACGAGTTCCCATGGCCACATCCTCCCGCCAGATCAAGCTGGGCGCCTTTCTCATGCAGACCGGCCACCACATCGCCGCCTGGCGCCATCCGCAGGCCCAGGCCGACGCGGGCAGCAACTTCCGCCACTACGTCGAGCTCGCGAAGCTGGCCGAGGCCGCGAAGTTCGATGCCGTCTTCCTGGCCGACTCGGTGGGCGTGCGCAGCAGCGAACTCGCCTCGCTCTCGCGCACCGCGCGCAGCGACCACTTCGAGCCGTTGACCCTGCTGTCGGCGCTGGCCGCGGTCACCGAGCGCATCGGCCTGATCGCCACCGTGTCAACCAGCTTCAACGAGCCCTTCAACGTGGCGCGCAAGTTCGCCTCGCTCGACCAGATCAGCGGCGGCCGTTCGGGCTGGAACCTCGTGACCTCGAGCGGCACCGGCGAGGCGCAGAACTTCAACCGCGACGAGCACTTCGAGCACGCGTTGCGCTACGAGCGCGCGGCCGAGTTCCACGACGTGGTGACCGGCCTGTGGGACAGCTGGGAGGACGACAGCTTCGTGCGCGACAAGGACAGCGGCCAGTACTTCCACGAGGACAAGCTGCACGTGCTGCATCACAAGGGCAAGCATTTCTCGGTGCGCGGGCCGCTCAACGTCTCGCGCTCGCCGCAGGGCCGGCCGGTGGTGGTGCAGGCCGGCGCCTCGGAAGCCGGCCGCGACCTCGCCGCGCGCACGGCCGAGGTGATCTTCGTCGCGCACCAGACCTTCGACGAGGCCAAGAGCTTCTACCGCGACATCAAGGACCGCGCCCAGGCCTACGACCGCGAGCCCGAGTCGATCAAGATCATGCCGGGCATCTTCCCGGTGGTCGGCCGCACGCAGGAGGAGGCCGAGGAGAAGTTCGCGCTGCTGCAGGACCTGGTGCACCCGGTGGTCGGCGTCTCGCTGCTGTCGAACGTGATCGGCGGCTTCGACTTCTCGGGCCTGCCGGTCGACGGCCCCGTGCCCGAGCTGCCCGAGACCAACGGCCCGAAGAGCCGGCAGCGCCTGCTGCTCGACCTCGCGCGGCGCGAGAACCTCAGCATCCGCGACCTCTACCTGCGCATCGCGGGCGCACGTGGCCACCAGCAGGTAGTGGGCACGCCGCAGAGCATCGCCGACCAGCTGCAGCAGTGGTTCGAGGAAGGCGGCGCCGACGGCTTCAACATCATGTCGCCGTGGTTCCCGGGCGGGCTGCAGGACTTCATCGAGCTGGTGCTGCCCGAGCTGCGCCGGCGCGGCCTGGTGCGCACCGAGTACGATGGAAGTACCTTGCGCGAGCACCTGGGGCTGCAGCGGCCGCGGCATGGGCAGCGCCGGGCCGCGGTGAGCGCCGCATAGCGGCGCGTCGCCTCTCCTCCGCTCATACGGCGGCGCGCAGCGTCCTGGCCGCCGCCACCATGTTGCTCAGCGCCGGAATCACCTCGGGCCACTGACGCGTCTTGAGGCCGCAGTCGGGGTTGACCCACAGGCGCTCCGCGGGAATGCGCTCGGCCGCCTTCTTCATCAGCTGCACGATGTGCTCCTGGCTGGGGATGTTCGGCGAGTGGATGTCGTAGACGCCGGGGCCGATCTCGTTCGGGTACTTGAAGTCGTCGAAGGCGTCGAGCAGCTCCATGTCCGAGCGCGAGGTCTCGATGGTGATGACGTCGGCATCCATGTCGGCGATCGACGCGATGATGTCGTTGAACTCCGAATAGCACATGTGGGTGTGGATCTGCGTCTCGTCGCGCACGCCGTTGGCCGTGATGCGGAATGCATCCACCGCCCAGTCCAGGTATTCCTGCCATTGCGACTTGCGCAGCGGCAGGCCTTCGCGCAGCGCGGCCTCGTCGATCTGGATCACGCGCACGCCGGCGCGCTCGAGGTCGAGCACCTCCTCGCGGATGGCCAGCGCGAGCTGACGGCAGGAGGCGGCGCGCGGCTGGTCGTCGCGCACGAAGGACCAGTTGAGGATGGTCACGGGGCCGGTCAGCATGCCCTTCATCGGCCGTTGCGTGAGCGACTGCGCATAGCGGATCCACTCGACCGTCATCGCCTTCGGGCGGCTGATGTCGCCGAACAGGATCGGCGGCTTCACACAACGCGAGCCGTAGGACTGCACCCAGCCGAACTGGCTGAAGGCATAGCCCTCGAGCTGCTCGCCGAAATACTCGACCATGTCGTTGCGTTCGGCCTCGCCATGCACCAGCACGTCGAGGCCGAGCGCTTCCTGCTCGCGCACGCTGCGCTCGATCTCTGCGCGCATCGCCACCTGGTAGTTGGCCGCGTCGAGGCGGCCGGCCTTGAACTCGCTGCGCGCATGGCGGATCTCGGCCGTCTGCGGAAACGAGCCGATGGTGGTGGTGGGGAACGGCGGCAGCTTGAGGAACGCGGCCTGCTTGGGCGCGCGCTGGGCATAGACGCTCTCGCGCCGGCCGAGCTGGCTGTTGAGCCGGGCCACGGCCGCCTGCACGGCGGGGTTGTTCACGCGCGGCGAGGCACGGCGCGCTGCCAGCGCCGCGGCGTTCGCGGCCAGCGCCTCCTTCACGGCCGCGCGGCCGTCGCGCAGCGCGCTGGCCAGCACGCGCAGTTCCTCGAGCTTCTGCAGCGCGAACGCGAGCCAGGACTTGAGTTCGGTGTCGAGCTTCTGCTCGCTCGCCAGGTCGACCGGCACATGCAGCAGCGAGCACGAGGGCGCGATCCACAGGCGGTCGCCGAGGCGCTCGGCCAGCGGTTCGAGCCAGTCGAGCACGGCGGCCAGGTCGGTCTTCCAGATGTTGCGGCCGTTGATCACGCCGAGCGACAGCACCTTGTGCGCCGGCAGCATGCTCAAGAGCGGCAGCACGTCGTCGCGGCCGTTGATGGCATCGACGTGCAGGCCGGCCACCGGCAGGTTGGCGGCCAGGTACTTGTTCTCGGCGAGCTGGCCGAAGTAGGTGGCCAGCAGGATCCTGATCCTCGCGCTCTTGAGGTGGTGGTAGGCCGTGTTGAAGGCGTGCTGCCAATCGGCGTCGAGCTCGGTCGCGAGCAGCGGCTCGTCGATCTGCACCCATTCGACGCCGCGCGCCGCGAGCGCGTCGAGCAGCTCGGCATAGACCGGCAGCAGGCGCGGCAGCAGCGCGAGGCGGTCCGAGTCATCCTTGGCCTTGCCGATGGCCAGGTAGGTGACGGGGCCGACCAGCACCGGCTTGGCCTTCACGCCCTGTGCCCTGGCTTCGTCGAGCTGTTCGAGCAGGCGCGAGGCATCGAGCCTGAACTCGGTGGCCGCGGTGAACTCGGGGACGATGTAGTGGTAGTTGGTGTCGAACCACTTGGTCATCTCGCCCGCGGCCACGCCGCCGCAGCAACCCGCATGCTCCTCGGCCGACTGCGCCGAGCGGCCGCGCGCCACGCGGAAGTAGTTGTCGAGCGCATCGCCATGGAAGCCGCGCACGCGCTCGGGCAGGTTGCCGAGCGTGAAGCTCATGTCCAGCACCTGGTCGTAGAACGCGAAGTCGCCGACCGGCACGAGGTCGAGGCCGGCCTGGTCGTTCCAGTGGCGCTGGCGCAGCGCGGCGCCTAGGGCCTGGAGCGTTTCGCGTGAGGACTCTCCCTTCCAGTACGACTCGAGCGCGAACTTCAGTTCGCGCCGGGCGCCGATGCGGGGAAAGCCGAGGTTGTGGGTGGTGGTCATGGGTAGCGGAAGGTCCGGCAGTACAGGGAAAGGCGCGATCCTAGGTGTGGCGAATCGTGAAGTAAAATGGTCTTATTTCACGCATCCATGAATCTTGCTCATTGACCATGCTCGAGCGCATCCATCTGTCGATCGTCCAGGAAGTGGACAAGCAGGGCTCGCTGACCGCGGCCGCCGAGGTGCTGCACCTCACTCAGTCGGCACTGAGCCATTCGATCCGCAAGCTCGAGCAGCAGCTCGGCACCGAGGTCTGGCAGCGCGAGGGGCGCAGCCTGCGGCTGACGCAGGCGGGCCAGTACCTGCTCGCGGTGGCCAACCGCGTGCTGCCGCAGCTCGCGCTGGCGGAAGAACGGCTGGGCCAGTTCGCGCAGGGCGAGCGCGGCTCGCTGCGCATCGGCATGGAATGCCATCCCTGCTACCAGTGGCTGCTCAAGGTGGTCTCGCCCTACCTCGCGGCCTGGCCCGACGTGGACGTGGACGTGAAGCAGAAATTCCAGTTCGGCGGCATCGGCGCGCTGTTCGGTTACGAGATCGACCTGCTCGTGACGCCCGACCCGCTCTACAAGCCGGGCCTGCACTACGAGCCGGTGTTCGACTACGAGCAGGTGCTGGCGGTGGCGCGCGGCCACCGGCTGGCGAACCTGCCCTACGTGAAGCCCGCGCAGCTCACGCAGGAGGTGCTGGTCACCTACCCGGTGGCGACCGACCGGCTCGACATCTACAACATGTTCCTGATGCCCGCGGGCGTGACGCCCAGGCGGCACAAGGCCATCGAGACCACCGACATCATGTTGCAGATGGTGGCCAGCGGCCGCGGCGTGGCCGCGCTGCCGCGCTGGCTGGTCGAGGAGTACGCGCAGAAGATGGACGTGGTGCCGGTGCGGCTCGGCGCGCGCGGCATCGCCAAGCAGATCTTCCTGGGCGCGCGCGAGGCCGACACCGACATCGACTACCTGCGCGCCTTCGTCGAGCTGGCGCGCGCGGCCGGCTGATCAGCCGGCCGGCCGCATGCGCTCGGCGATCTCGGCGTGGGCGGGGGGGGGCGGCGC
>NZ_JBMDKG010000083.1:0-19642 GCF_057809595.1 Variovorax sp. FG153 | reverse complement strand
ACAACTTTCGTCATCACCGCCGAAGCCAGTCAGCGAAGCCCTCGATTATGCACAGAATTTTCACCATGCGTCAACTTCGAGAGAAGTTTTTTCGACTTTCTTAATCGACTTGCCCTCGGCTTTCGCCTTCGGGCTGGTCGATCTGATTTGCGTTGCCGCATCGTCAGCCGAGCCAGCGAGTATATGCCATTTCTTCCGCCCTGCAAGAGCGCCGCAAACAAATCGACCGCCCGGCTTCCTGCCTGCGGCAGCGCTGCGCGCTGCCGCAGGCAGAACAGGCTCCTCGGATAATCCGCCCCACATGGCACTCATCACACTCCTCGACGCCCAACTGGCGTTCGGTCACGTCCCGCTGCTCGATCACACGGACTTCTCGCTGCTCGAATCGGAGCGTATCGGCCTGATCGGCCGCAACGGCGCGGGCAAGTCCTCCCTGCTCAAGATACTGGGAGGACTGGAGAAGCCCGACGACGGCGCCCTCCAGTACCAGCAACACCTGCGCGTCTCCTATGTGGCGCAGGAACCCGCCCTGGACATGGAGGCCGACGTGTTCACCGCCGCCAGTGCCGGCCTGTCCGAGGTGATCGCCGTGCGGGACCTCTATCTATCGGGCGCGGAAGGCCTGGACCTGGACGCCCTCCAGTCCCAGATCGAGGCCTTCGACGCCTGGAACTGGGAGCAGCGCGTCGAAGAAACCCTGCATCGCCTCCATCTGGACCGCAATGCCCGCGTCGGCAACCTGTCGGGCGGCACCCGCAAGCGGGTGGCCCTGGCCCAGGCCCTGGTCGCGGCGCCCGACGTGCTCCTGCTCGACGAACCCACCAACCACCTGGACCTCGATTCCATCGAGTGGCTGGAACAACTGCTGATCGACTTCAAGGGCAGCGTGGTCACGGTGACCCACGACCGCAGCTTCCTGAACCGCGTCGCCACCCGCATCGTGGAGCTCGACCGCGGCAAGCTCGGCTCCTACCCCGGCAACTTCGAGCAGTACCTGCTGCAGAAGGAAGAGCAGCTGGCCCAGGAAGCGGTGATCAACGCCAAGGCCGACAAGCTGCTGGCGCAGGAAGAGGTCTGGATCCGCAAGGGCGTCGAAGCCCGCCGCACCCGCAGCCAGAGCCGCATCGGACGCCTCGAGGCGCTGCGCGCCAACCGTGCCGCCCGCCGCGAGGTGCAGGGCAGCGTCAACATGGACGTGGCCACCGGCCAGGCCAGCGGCAAGATCGTGGCCGAGCTGACCGAGGCCTCCAAGTCCTTCGGCGAGAAGACCGTGATCCGCAACTTCAGCGGCACCATCCTGCGCGGCGACAAGATCGGCCTGCTCGGCCCCAACGGCGCGGGCAAGACCACGCTGCTCAAGCTGATCCTCGGCGAGCTCGAACCCGACAGCGGCAAGATCCGCCGCGGCACCAACCTCGAGGTCGCCTATTTCGACCAGATGCGCGACAAGCTCGACCTCGATGCCACGCTCGAGGACTTCATCAGCCCCGGCAGCGAATGGATCGAGATCGGCAGCCAGCGCAAGCACGTCAAGAGCTACCTGTCGGATTTCCTGTTCTCCCCCGCGCGCGCCAACTCCCCGGTGCGCTCGCTGAGCGGCGGCGAGCGCAACCGGCTGCTGCTGGCGCGCCTGTTCGCCCGCCCGGCCAACGTGCTGGTGCTCGACGAGCCGACCAACGACCTCGACATCGACACGCTGGAGCTGCTCGAGGGCCTGCTGCAGGACTACGACGGCACGGTGTTCCTCGTGAGCCACGACCGCACCTTCCTCGACAACGTGGTGACCAGCACCATCGCCTACGAGGGCGACGGCCGCTGGCGCGAGTACGAAGGCAGCGTGCAGGACTGGCTGATCCAGTCCCGCCGCGCGCGCGAGATCGCCGAGCAGCGCCTGGCCGCGACCGCCACGCCCGCCGTGGCGCCCCCGCCGCCCGCCGCCAGCGTGGCCCCGGCCTCCACCGGCGCGGCGCGCAAGAAGCTCAGCTACAAGGAGCAGCGCGAATTCGACGCCCTCCCCGCGCTGATCGAATCGCTGGAGACCGAGCAGAAGCGCATCGCGGAAATCCTCGCGCTCGACGGCGGCGCGATCTACGCCACCGACGCCTCGCGCGCCACCGAGCTGGCGGCCCGCCATACGCAGATCGACGACGAACTGCTGAGCGCGATGGAACGACAGGAGGAATTGGGCGCGAGCCGCTGAGTCCGCCTGCCGTCCGACGCCGGACGGCCGCGACCTCGGCTATACATGCGGCTCCCACCCAATCCAGACCACAGACAGCGCCCCGGGGGAGTCCACCGCATGCCGTTCATTCCAGCGTTCCTCGGCCGATCGATGGCGGCGACCGTGCTGCTCGTCCTCGGCGCCTGCGCCCAACTGCCCCAGGACGTGGACCGCCCGGTGTCCAATGCCCTGGCCTCCCCGGCCGGCACGGCGCTGGCCACGCTGGTCCAGGAACGCCGCCGGGCCGACGCGGCGCGCTACGAATCGGGCTTCCTCCTGCTGGCGGGCCCGCAGGCGGCCTACGGCAGCCGGCTGGCGCTGATCGATGGCGCCCAGAAGACGCTGGACCTCCAGTACTACGCCATCCACGTCGATGCCAGCACGGGCCGCCTGGTGCGCGGCCTGCGCGCCGCGGCCGAGCGCGGCGTGCGGGTGCGCATCCTGCTCGACGACTTCCACAGCACCGGCCGCGACGCGCTGGTGCTGGGCCTGGCCTTCGTGCCGAACATCGAGCTGCGGCTGTTCAATCCGCTCGCCGGCGCGCGCGGCTCGACCTTCAGCCGGCTGCTGAACTCGGCCGGCGACGCCTCGCGCATCCAGCAGCGCATGCACAACAAGCTGTTCCTGGCCGACAACGTGCTGGGCGTGACCGGCGGGCGCAACCTCGGCGACGCCTACTTCGGCAACTCGCTCAACGGCAACTTCATCGACGTCGACGTGCTCGCGGCCGGCCCGATCGTGCAGGACCTCTCGCGCAGCTTCGACAGCTACTGGAACAACGAGCGCGCCTACCCGGCGCAGTCGCTGGTCTCGCGCGAGGAGCTGCAGGCGATCCGCGAGCGCGCGCGCCAGACCGACAAGGAGCTGGCCGAGGAATCGGCCCGCGCGCGCGACCCCGCCACCGCCAATTCCGGCGACCAGCCCAAGCCGCCCGACGGCGAGCCCCGCCCCGACGGCCCGCCCACCGCCGAGCAGCGCGCGCGCGCCTGGGACGAGAAGCCGCTCGACCTGCGCAGCGCGCGTTTCGTCTGGGCGCCGGCCGCGATGCTGGCCGACCAGCCCGGCAAGATCCCGGCCGACGTGCCCGGCGGCCCGGACGGCGCCCGCGCGCCCGGGCTGGTGGTGAGCCAGCCCGAGGACAAGGCCAGGGTCTCGCGCAGCGCGGCCGCGCTCACGGCCGACTCCGACCTCGCGGCCGGCAGCGAGACGGTGGTCGAAGGACTGCTGCAGCTCATCGGCCAGGCCCGCTCCGACCTGCTGATCATCTCGCCCTACTTCGTGCCCGGCGCCGACATGAAGCAGGCCTTCGCCGCCGCCCGCGCGCGCGGCGTGCGCATCCGGGTGCTGACCAATTCGCTGGCCTCGAACGACGCGCCGGTGGCCCACGTGGGCTATGCGCGCCACCGCGAGGAACTGCTCAAGATGGGCATCGGCCTGTACGAACTGCGCAGCGAGCAGGCCGGCCTGGGCAGCGCCTTCGGCGGCTCCACCGGCTCGACCGGCGGCAGCAGCGTGACCGGCGAGTCGCGCGCGATGCTGCATTCGAAGGTGCTGGTGATGGACGGCCGGCTGCTGGTGGTCGGCTCGATGAACCTCGACCTGCGCTCGCAGTTGCAGAACACCGAGATCGCGCTGCTGATCCGCAGCACCGAGCTGTCGCGCCTGGCCGCCGATCAGATCGAGCGCGGGTTGCGCGAGCGCGCGTGGCACGTCGAGCTCGTCGACGGTTCGCTGGTCTGGCATGCGCCCGAAGGCAGCGGCCTGCCCGACAGCCGGACCGAGCCCGATGCCAGCCTGAGCCTGCGCCTGCTGCTCAAGCTCTTCGGGCCGCTGGCGCCGGACCAGTTGCTCTAGTCAGCCCGGCGCCGCGGAAGCGGCCTCAATGCTTGTGCTGATGCGCGGCCCCGCCCGCGTCGGCACCGGCCGGCGCGCCCACGGGCAGCGTGACGTCGAGCGCGGTCTTCACGCCCTTCGCGTCCTCGAACTTCAGGGTCAGCGGCACGTTCGTGCCCTTGGCGACCGCGCCCTTCAGGTCCATCAGCATGACGTGGAAGCCGCCCGGCTTGAGCTCCACCGTCTGGCCGGCCGGCAGGTCGAGGCCGGCGCTCAGTTCGCGCATCTTCATGGTGTCGCCGTCCATCTTCATCTCGTGCACCTCGGCCACGCCGGCCGCGGGCGTGGAGATGCCCACGAGCTTGGTGCCCGTGGGCGAAGTCAGCTTCATGAAGGCGCCGGTGCCGCTCTGGCCCGGCACCGACTGGCGCACCCAGCCGTCGCGCACGTCGACGGTGGCGACACCTTGCGCCACCACGTCCAGCTTGGCGGCCGGGCGCTTGAGGCCCGCGGTGGAATTGCCCGAGGCCGGCACCTCGGCCCAGTCGGCGCTGCCCACGTCGCAGGTCTGCAGCACCTTGAACCACAGCGTGCCCGGCGTGGCCGGCGCCTTGCCGCGCACCACGAACTCGGCCTTCTCGGTGGCGGGCAGCGCGGCCTGCGCGTTCTCGGCGGTCCAGCGCACCTCGCCGCCGGCGCCCTTCTGCACATCGAGCTTCCAGCCCTTGCGCGCCTGCGCCTCGCTCAGCACGAAGCCCGCGGGCAGCTTCACCGCCAGGCCGGTGGTGGACTTGGCGCCTTCGCAGGCATGGCCGACGCGGAAGGCGGCGTCGTAGTCGCTGCCCACGGTGACGCCGCCGGGCGGCAAGGTGACGTGGGCCAGCACGGCGGCGGCGCTGCCGGTCAGCAGGACGGCGGCGGCGACGCTGCGCAGGGTGAGGTGACGGTTCATGAGAGGTACTCCTTGAGGAAAGACGGTGGAAGACAGGGCAGGCGTCAGAGGTCGAACTTGAGTTCGCCCACGTAGGTCCGCTGCGGATAGGGATGGAAGGCCCAGTACTTGTTGTTGTTCAGGTTGTCGATGCCGAAGGATGCGCTCCACTGGCGGTCGATGCGATAGCGCACCCGCAGGTCGGCCACGAAGAACTTCGAGAAGCCCATGTAGGCGAAGCCGTTCGGATCGCTGTTGTCGAGCGTGCCGTACTGCTTGCCGCTGTAGCGCATGCCCAGGGTGTAGCTCCAGTTGGCGTCGGGCCGGTAGGTGGCCAGCAGGGTGGCGCGCACCTTGGGCACGCGCGGCTGCTGCTGGCCGACGCTGGCCGGAAAGCCCCGGTTGGCCGTGATCTTCGAGCTCGCGAGCGTGAGGCTGCCGCCGAGGTCGAGCCCGCGGAGGCCGACGTCGGTGGCGTTCAGCGCCACCTCGAGCCCGCGGGTGCGGATGGCATCGACGTTCTGCACCGTGCTCACGAGGTTGGTCAGCGCCTGGCTGTAGAGCGCGTCCTTCGTGCGCTCGAAGAACAGCGTGGTGCGCAGCACGCCGTCGAGCCCCCAGCCATCGAGGCCGCGTTCGGCGCTGAGCTCGGTGGTCCACGAGCGCTCGGGCCGCAGGTTGGGGTCGGTGTTGACGATGCGGTTGCCGTCGATCGAGCCCTGGTAGAGCTCGCTCACGGTCGGCATGCGCACCGCGCGGCCGGTCGAGGCCTTGAACAGCCAGTCGGACGTGGCCTGCCAGGCAATCGCGGCCTTGGGCGAGTCGTAGCTGTTCTTCCGCGGCGCGAAGTCGAGCAGCCGGGTCGCGTTGCCGAGTTGACCGCCCCAGGCCTCCCAGCGCTCGTGGCGCAGGCCCAGGGTGGTCTTCCAGTCGCGCGCGAAGCGCCAGGTGTCCTGCAGGTAGAGCGACTGCAGCCGGGTGTTGCCGTTGAAGGCCGAGAACGGCGTGACCGGCGGGCCGCCGATCCAGTCGAGGGTGTTGCCGACGCTGGTGCGCAGCTTGGCCGTGTCCTGCTGGAAGCCGAAGTCGACCACGTGCGCGCCCACGCCCTCGGCCGAGCCGGTGGGCCGCCAGGTGCCCGCGGCCTTGAAGGTGCGCCAGCCGCTGCCGCCCATGTCGGTGGTGCGGCCCGGCCCGCCGAGGAAAGCGCCGGGCAGCGGCGTGGTCGGCGTGCGCGAAGTGTCGCTCGCGTAGTCGAACAGGCTGGCCGCCACCTCCCAGTCGAACACGCCGCCGCTGTGGCTCTTGACCGAGAGGCCGTGCATGTAGTGGGTGAGCCGGGTCTCGGTCGGCACCAGCGCGCCGCTGGGCGCGTCGAGGTTGTAGCTGCGCCCGGCGATGTTGACCCGCCCGCCATAGACCGGCTGGCCCAGCGGATCGCGCAGCCAGGTGTCGACGCTGCCGTGCGTGGTGTTGTTCCAGGCGCCCAGCGTGTAGGTGGCGCGCACCGTGGGCGAGAAGTCGTAGGCCAGCTTGAGCTTGGCCTGTTCCTGCGTGGTGTCGTAGATCGTCGCGCCACCGACCAGCCACCAGGGCTGGTTCGAGGGGTTGAGCCCCAGCACCGCGCCGGCGACCGGGGTGCCGGCATTGCCGAGCGTGCCCGCGCTCAGCAGCCGGTTGCCGAACACCAGCGCCTGGCCCTTGCTCTGCGTGCGCGAGGCGCTGAGCCACCACGACCAGTCGCCGCTGCGGCTGCCCAGCGACAGGTCGAGCTGCTGGCCGGCCGGCGAGGAATGGCTGTTGTAGAGATCGAAGTTCGAGACGAAGCCGCTGAGCTTGACATGGGCCTCGAACTTCTCGGGCATGCGCGTCACGTAGTCGACCACCGCGCCCACCGAGTTGCCGGGGTAGGCGGCCGAGAACGGTCCGTACAGCACGTCGACGCGCTCGATCTCCTCGGGCGAGACCATGCCCCAGCGCGGCGCGTAGGTGGCGCCGTTGCCCAGCGGGTTCGACAGCATGATGCCGTCGGCATAGACCATCGAGCGCGCGCTGTTGCCGGTGCCCGAGGCGCGCGTGGCCAGCACCGCGTGGTTGAAGTCGCCGATGTAGCGCTTGCGCACGACCAGGCTCGGCAGGTACTTGAGCGCGTCCTCGCTGTCGGTGGCGTTCACCGTCTCGACGATCTGCGCGTGCGTCGTGCCTTCGATGGTGGTCGGGATCTGCGCCGGCAGCGAGGTCGGCCGGCCGCCGGTGACGGTGATGGCGCCGAGCGCGCGCTCGGCGCCGGCCGTATCAGCCGCCGCCGGCGCGGGTTGCGCCCAGGCGGGCGCGCCGAGCGAGGCGCCCAGCGGGAATGCCATGGCGATCGCCACGGCGCGGGAATGCTTGTTCACAGGGAGACTGCTCCACGAAACGCTGGCCAGGAAGGACCGGAGACGCCCGTCGAACGGGCGCATCCAGCCATGGACTCGAGGGTTTCAGGAGCGCGAAGGCGGTCCGCGCGCGGGCAGCGGCGCCGCGGTGGCCGCGGCCAGGCGCGCGGCGGGAATCGGCTGGAGCACGCGCCCCAGCGGCAGGGGAAGGTCGAGGGTCGCGACCGGCGGCACCGGCGGCGGCGCGCCGGTCAGCACGCACAGCGGGCAGTCCATGTGCGAGACGCCCATTTCCTGCACGCCGTCCTCGGTGTGGACCACCGCCTTGACGGCACCGGCGCTCGAGCAGACCAGCTCGATCGCCTGCGGATGCACGAGCGGCGAGGCGATCGCCGCGCCCAGCGAGAGCGCGAACCACAGCAGCACCCAGCGGCCGGCGAGGCCGAGGAAGCGGGTGTGGCGGCGCATCAGGTGCATGGCGGGCGCGATTATCGGCGCGTTTTGGACGCGGCGGGCTTGGCCGGTGCCTTCGCGGCCGGCTTGGCCGCCGATTTGGCCGGTGCCTTGGCTGCCGGTTTGGCGCCCTTCGGCGCCGCCTTGCCGCCCTTGGCCGGCGCCGCCGCACGCGCGCCCGCCTTGCCGCGAACCGGCGCGGCCTTGGCCGAGCGGCTGCCGCGCGCCGATCGCACGGGCGGTGCCGCCGCCGCTTCGGCCTCGGGCTCCTCGGCCGCGGCGGGCAGCGTGCCGCGCTCGCCCGGCAGCACCTCGGTCACCGTGAAGCCCTGCGCCGCCAGCAGGGTCGGCAGACCCTGCGCGCCGATCATGTGCAGCGCGCCCACGGCCGCGAACACCCGCTGGCCGCCGTCGTGCATGCGCGCGATGCCGGCCGCCAGGATCGGGTTGCGGTCGTCGAGCAGCCGCGTCATCAGCCGCTGTTCGGCCGGCGTGCGCATGCAGTCGCACCACTCGGGATAGCGCGCGAGCCGCGCGAGGTCGCCGCGCGCCCAGGCGTCGGCCAGCTCCTTGAGCTGGGTGCGCAGCTGGCCCGACTCGAGTTCGTCGAGCGCCGAATCGATCTGCGCCGCCTCCTCCTCCTCGGAGCCGCCGGTCAGCATCTCGAGCTGGGCGGTCGGGTTCTCGAGCGCGAACACCGGCTTGTTGGCGTTGCGCGCCCACACGGCCAGCATCTCGTCGATGCCGAAGTCGGGATAGAGGCCGTCGGCCCGACCGGCCAGTCCGGTCAGCGCCGTCACCTGCAGGATCGGCTGCAGCGCCGCGTTGGCGCCCGGCGTCACGCAGGCGATCTCGTTCTGCCGCGCCAGCCGCTGCGCGCGCTCGCCGCTGAGCAGCCGCGCGACCAGCGCCGGGTCGGCCGGCTGGGTCAGCGGCTTCATCGCGGCGGGATCGCGCACGTCGATCTCGAGCGCCAGCGCATCGCTCTGGCCGAGCGCGCGCTGCACGGTCGGGCCGGGGCGCAGCCAGGGCGCGCGCCCGAGGTGGATGGTGCCGTACAGCCACGAGGTGCGGCCGTCCTTCTCGATGCGCCACAGCAGGCCGCGGTCGGCGCCGCTGCGCTGGTCGCTCGAACTGCGCGAGCGCTCGAGGCTGCCGATGGCCGAGGGCGGGCAGGCCGCCTGCGCCGCCACGCCGGCCAGCGCGCAGCAGGCGCCGACCAGGGCCGGCAACGCGCCGCGCGCCCAGGAGAAGGAGAAA
This sequence comes from Variovorax sp. FG153, assembly GCF_057809595.1. Lineage (NCBI taxonomy): Bacteria > Pseudomonadati > Pseudomonadota > Betaproteobacteria > Burkholderiales > Comamonadaceae > Variovorax > Variovorax sp. FG153. The sequence continues at coordinate 10,569 of NZ_JBMDKG010000083.1, read as the reverse complement.
CGGAAGGAAGAGAGGAAAGATGAGGAGACCAGGCGCATGCGCCGTGCCGACCGATCGGCCGGCTTGTCGATTTCGCGCCTCGGTGCAACCAGTGCCCGGAGTATCCGCAAGGCTCGCTCCATGAAGAAAGAAAGTCCGGCATTACAACAGCACCGCTGCCCATAATCCGGAACATGCAGAGCATCTTCCATCTCGCCTTCCACGTGCGCGACCTCGACGTCGCGCGCCGCTTCTATGGCGAGGCCCTCGGCTGCGCCGAAGGCCGCAGCACCGACACCTGGGTCGATTTCGACTTTTTCGGCCACCAGATCTCGCTCCACCTGGGCGAACCCTTCGCCACCACGCGCACCGGCCGCGTCGGCGATGCGATGGTGCCGATGCCGCACTTCGGCATCGTGCTGGCCCTGCCCGACTGGCAGGCGCTGGCCGCGCGGCTCGAGGCCGCCGGCACCGACTTCGTGCTCAAGCCCCAGGTGCGCTTCGAAGGCCAGCCGGGCGAGCAGTGGACCATGTTCTTCTGCGACCCCTTCGGCAACCCGATCGAGGCCAAGGGCTTCCGCTCGCTCGACGCGCTTTACGACAAGTGACCCACGCTCCGGTCCGGCCGGTCGATGTTCCGCGGCTCGCGGCGCGGCTGGCCCTGGCCACATCGCTGGCGCTGCTGTTCGCCGGCGCGACCGCCGCGCGCGCGGCGCAGGACTGCGAGCTCAACGGCCAGGCGGTCAACCCCGCCAACGGCGGCGAGACCGCGCGCAAGACCGGCGTGCTGCGCTGCAAGGACCGCGGCAGCGGCCAGCTGCTGCGCGAGGAGCAGATCCAGAACGGCGTCTTCATGGGCCTGGTGCGCGTCTACGAGAACGGCCGGCTCGCGAAGGAGCACACGCTCAACGCCAAGGGCAACATGCACGGCCTGGCGCGCGAGTTCGCGCCCGGCGGCCAGGTGCTGCGCGAAGCCACCTACGACGACGGCCAGGAACGCGGCCTGGTGCGAAGCTTCCATGCCAGCGGCAAGCTGCGCCGCGCCAGCTTCTATCCCGAGCAGGGCGGCGACCGGGCCTCGGCCGAATTCACCGAGCGCGGCCAGCTCTCGGCGCTGCGCTGCGGCAACGCGCCGATGCTGGCGCCCGCGGCCGACGACGCGCGGCTGTGCGGCTTCGGCGGCGCGCCCTCGCAGGTCGAGCTGTTCGACGCGCGCGGCATCCTGCGCTCGCGCCAGTCCTACCTGGCCGGCAAGCGCGTGCGCACGCAGGATTTCTACGACAACGGCAAGCCCTCGCAGCTCGACGAGATCAACGGCAACCAGCGCACCGAGCGCCAGTTCTCTTCCGAGGGCGTGAAGCGCCGCGAGACCGTCTCGCTGCTGGGGGCGTCGCGCTCGGCGATCCGCCTGCGCGACCAGGAGTTCTCCGAGCGCGGCACGCTGGTGCGCGACCAGCGCTGGAACAGCGCCGGCGAGCCGATCGGCGACGACAGCTACTACCTCAACGGCCAGCCGCACACCAGGTCGGTCTACAGCGGCGCGGGCAATGCACGCACGGTGCTGGTCACCGAGTTCCACGACAACGGCCAGCGCGCCGCGCTGGGCCGCTACCTCGTGGGCGGGCGCGGCGCGCGGCAACTGCCGCAGGGCACGCACCAGCGCTTCGACGAGAAGGGCACGCTGGTCGCCGAATCGAGCTTCGACGCGCGCGGCCGCGTCACGCGCGAGCGCGGCTGGGACGAGAACGGCGAACTGGTGCGCGACGACGAGGTGTTCGAGGACGGCTCGCGCAAGGCCTACGCGCGCTGACGAGCCGCCCCCGGGGCGATCAGTCGAGCTTGATGCCTGCCTGCTTGATGATCGGGCCCCAGCGCTTCGACTCGGCGCGCGACAGCGCCGCGAACTGCGCCGGCGTCCCGGGCATGGCTTCCATGCCGAAGTCCTCGAAGCGCTTCTGCACCTGCGGATTGCCGAAGGCGCGGTTGAGGTCGCCGTTGAGCTTGTTCACCACCGGCGCTGGCAGCCCGGCCGGGCCGAGCACGCCCTGGAACGCGAACACCTCGGAGTTCGACACGCCCACCTCGGCCAGCGTCGGCACCTCGGGCAGCAGCTTGCTGCGCGCGCCCGAGCCGATGGCCAGCACGCGCACCTTGTTGCCCTTCATGATCGACAGGCCCGAGGCCAGGTCGAGGAACATGCACGGCACCTGGCCGCCCATCACGTCGGCCATGGCCGGGGCCGCGCCGCGGTAGGGGATGTGGGTGATGAAGGTGCCGGTGCGCACCTTGAACATCTCCATCGCCAGGTGATGCGGCGAGCCGTTGCCCGGCGAGGCGTAGTTGACCTTGCCGGGGTTGGCCTTCACGTAGGCCAGGAACTCCTTGAAGTTCTTGGCCGGGAAGTCCGGATGCACCACCAGCGCCAGCGGGAACTTGCCGATCGCGCCGATGTAGCTGAAGTCCTTCTCGGGGTTGAAGGGCAGCTTGCCGAACAGGTGTTCGTTGAAGGCCAGCACGGCGTTGTCGGCCGACAGCACGGTGTAGCCGTCGGGCTTGCTCTTGGCGACCATGTCGGCGCCGATGTTGGTCGAGGCGCCGGGACGGTTGTCGATCACGATCTGCTGGCCCAGCGTCTGGCGCATGGCCTCGGCCAGCGCGCGCGCGATCACGTCGGTGCCGCCGCCCGCGGGATAGGGCACCACCCAGCGGATCAGTTGCGAGGGATAGTCCTGCGCGCGGGCGAAGGGCGCGGCGGCCACGGCGGCGCCCGAGGCGAGCGTGGCAAGAAGGGTACGGCGGTCCATGAGTGTCATCTCCAGGTTGTCATTCGGTTGCGGACAGCGATGGTACGGGCAGCGCATGCAGCGCGTCGGCCAGCGCGGCGCGGCAGCGCGCCTCGTCGCCGACCTGCTCGAACAGCAGCAGCGCGAGCCGCGCGAGGAACAGCGATTCGCGCTCGGCGCCGGCCTCGCTGATGGCGTTCGCGCAGTCGGCGTAGAGGCGGTCGCGGGCCTCGGGGGCCAGGGTGGGAAGTGCGGTGGTCATGCGGCGAGGGTCTCCAGTTGCACGGCGGCGGCCGCGCGTTCGAGCGCGCGCGGCAGCACGCCCGCGCCCAGGCGGCGCCAGCGCGCGGCCACGTGGCCATCGGGGCGCAGCAGGTAGACGGCGCCCTCGCGCGCGCCGAGGGCCTCGAACACCCGCGCGTCGGCATGGGCATCGGCGGGGCCGTCGGCCGCGACGGTGCACAGCGCGAACGGCAGGGCACCGGTGCGCGCCGCGGCGATGTCGCCGGCCGGCAGTTCGAAATCCGCGCCCGCGGGCCGCAGCACGAGCAACGTGAAGCACGCGCCGATCCGGTCGGTGAGATGGCCCTGCGCGAGCTGCTGCTCGGGCATCGCCTCGCCGGGCAGCGGGCCCGCGGGCAGCGCGTCGCCATCTTCGCTCGACAGCGGCGAATCCTCGTAGCGCACCGCCTGCGTCTGGCGCGGATTGATCAGTTGCGCGATGCCGCGGTGCGCGCCCGACAGCGACAGCGCGGCCTCGCGCAGCAGGTCGAAGCCGCGCGAGGGCGGCGACATGAACTCGGTGCTGCGCATCGCGTTCTCGGCATTGACGTGGAAGGCGGCGATGCGCTCGGCCGAGTAGCTGTCGAGCAGCGCGGCCTCCGACAGGCCGCGCGCCACGAAGGCCAGCTTCCAGGCCAGGTTGTCGGCATCGTCGAAGCCCGAGTTGAGGCCGCGCACGCCGAAGATCGGCATCGCATGCGCCGCGTTGCCCGCGAACAGCACGCGGCCATGGCGGTAGCTCGCGAGCGTCATCGCGCCGGCGCGGTAGACCGAGGTCCAGACCGTCTTCCACGGCAGGTGGCCCTCGCCGATGGCGTCGAGATGGCGCTGCACGAACTCGGCCACGGCCGGCGGCTGCAGCGCCTCCTCCGTGCTCTGGCCGGCGCGCAGCTGGTAGTCGATGCGCCAGATGTCGTCGGGCTGCCGGTGCATCAGCACGGTCGAGCCCGGGTTCCACGGCGGGTCGAACCAGGCGCGGCGCTCGGTCGGGTGGCCGCTCTTGAGTTCGATGTCGATGATCACGTAGCGGCCTTCGTAGCCCGTGCCCTCGAGCGCCAGGCCCAGCGCCTTGCGCACGAAGCTCTGGCCGCCGTCGCAGGCCGCGAGCCACTGGCCGCGCAGCCTGTACTCGCCCTGCGCGTTGCGCGCCTCGAGCAGCACGCCCGCGTCGTCCTGCGAAAGGCCGGTGAGCTCGGTGCCCCAGCGGATGTCGATCAGCCCCGGCGCCGCGGCGTTGCGGCGCTCGATCTCCTCGAGCAGGTAGTGCTCGGCGTAGTACTGCTCGAGGTTGATCATCGGCGGCAGCTTCTGCCGCGCGTCGTGCGGCATCTCGAAGCGGAACACCTCCTCGGTCTTGTAGAAGCTGCGCCCGCCGGTCCACGGCAGGCCCTTGGCCAGGAAGGCCGGCAGCACGCCCAGGCGCGCCATGATCTCCAGGCTGCGGCGCGAGATGCAGGCCGCGCGGCTGCCCACGCAGACCGTGTCGTCGGCCTCGAGGATCACGCTGCGCACGCCGTGGTTGGCGAGCCCCAGGGCGAGCGCCATGCCGACCGGGCCGCCGCCCGCGATCACCACCGGATGGCTGCCGCCCGCCACGGCCTCGAGGCCGTCGGCCGCGAGCGCCGGCAGGCGCACCGGGTAGCGCGTGTAGTCGAAGGCGCCGACCGAGGGCGGCAGGCCGGCCGCTGCCGGCGGCAGCGGTCCGCCGGCGGCATCGCCGGGGCGCGCGGCCGGCGAGGGATTCGAGGGAGCAACGGGGCGGTTCATGCCCGGGATTGTCCCGACGCGCCCGCCGCCGCATTGTCATAACTTCGTACGAAGTGTTTACCCGAATCCCCTGCCCTCTCCCCGCCCCATGAAACGCTGGCGCCTTCCCGCCGCGCCCGAGGCCACGCTGTCGGCCAGCGTGGTCGGCGACGTGCTCGCCGGCGTCGGCACGCCGCACCTCGCGGCCAGCTACCTCGCCGCGATGCAGCGCGTGATGCCCGTCACCTTCTGCACCGTGTTCGCGGTCGGCGCCAGCGGCCGCATCGAGACCGTGTCGGCGGCCAGCAGCTACGGCAGCACGGCCGAGCGCACGGCCGAGCGCTACGTGGCGCAGCGCTTCGACCTGCTCGATCCCAACATGGCCTGGCTGGCCGCGCGCAAGCTGCCGCGGCGCGCGCAGCTGTGGCTGGGCCACCAGCTCGGCGACGAGGTGGCCGATCCGGCCTACCGCGCCGCCTGCTATGGCGACGTCGGCATCCGCGAGCGCGCCTCGGTGCTGTTGCTGCTGCCCACGGGCCAGCGCGTGGCCGTGAGCTTCTACCGCAGCCTGGCGCAGCCCGAGTTCGGCGCCGCCGACTTCGCCGTCATCGAGCGCCACGCCACCCTGCTGGCCGATGCCACCACCGCCCACGGCCGCAGCGCCGTGGCCGCGCGCGAGGCCACGGCACCGGCGCTGGCCTCGCGGCTGCTCACGCTGAGCCTGCGCGAGCGCGAGGTCATCGGCCACCTGATGGCCGGGCGCACCGCGAAGGAGGCGGCGCGCGAGATCGGGGTCGAGCTCACGACCGTGCGCACCCACCAGTACCGGGCGTTCCGGCGGCTGGGGATACGGTCGCAGAAGGAATTGCTGCGCGGCTGGCCCGCGGCGCAGTGAGCGGGCGCGCTCAGTCCTCGGAAGCCTGCGCCTCGGCCGCGTCGTCGGGCGCGGCCACCGGCGCGGGCTTCGCGGCCTCGTCCGCCGCCGCCTTCGCGCGCCCGCCCGGCGCCACGATCTCCTGGTCGATCGCGCCGAACATCGAGCGGCCGTCGAGCCCCTTCATCTCGATGCGGATGGTGTCGCCGTAGCGCATGAACTCGGTCGAGGGCGCGCCGTCCTGGATGGTCTCGATGCAGCGCTTCTCGGCGATGCACGAATAGCCGCGCGGCCATTCCATGCGGCCGTTCTTCTCCACGCCCTGGTTGCTCACGGTGCCGCTGCCGACGATGCTGCCGGCGCGCACGTTGCGCGTCTTGGCGACGTGGGCGATGAGCTGGCCGAAATGGAAGGTCATCTCGGGGCCGGCCTCGCACAGGCCGACCTTGCGGCCGTTCCAGCTGCTCTGCAGCGCGAGGTGCACGCGGCCGCCGATCCAGGCCTCGCCGAGCTCGTCGAGGGTCACGGCCACGGGACTGAAGGCGGTGGCTGGCTTGCTCTGGAAGAAGCCGAAGCCCTTGGCGAGTTCGGCCGGGATCAGGTTGCGCAGGCTGACGTCGTTGGCCAGCATCACGAGGCGGATGCCGTCGAGCGCCTGCTCGGGCGTGGCGCCCATCTTCACGTCGCCGGTGACGACCGCGATCTCGGCCTCGAAGTCGATGCCCATGGCCTCGCTGGGCACGACCACGTCGTCGGTCGGGCCGATGAAGTCGTCGCTGCCGCCCTGGTACATCAGCGGGTCCTGGTAGAAGCTCTCGGGCACCTCGGCATTGCGCGCCTTGCGCACCAGCTCGACGTGATTGAGGTAGGCCGAGCCGTCGGCCCACTGGTAGGCGCGCGGCAGCGGCGCCATGCACTGGACGGGATCGAAGGGAAAGGCGTGGCGCGCGCGGCCGGCGTTGAGCGCGGCATACAGGTCCTGCAACTGCGGCGCCATGAAACCCCAGTCGTCGAGCACCTGCTGCAGGCGGTGGGCGATGCCGGTGGCGTAGTGGGCGAGCGTGAGGTCGCGCGACACGACGACGAGCTGGCCGTCGCGCGAGCCGTCCTTGAGGGTGGCGAGTTTCATGGTGTGGTGCTGGGAAAAAGGCGACGGGGCGCCGCGCCGGGCCCCGCGCCGCTCCCCTAAACTGGTTGGACGGGCGGCAGTGTACCGAGGTGGCCCCGATGAACCTCGGTGGCGGCGCCCACTCCACCTTCCATGCCGACGACCGTCGCTCCCCCACCCTCCTCCCCGGCGCCCTGGCGGCCCTCGTGGCGGGCGCTGGCGCTGCTGACGCTGCTGGTGGCGCTCGCGCACATGGCGCTGCTGGGCCTCGCGCCGGCCGGGCTCGGGGCCGAGCCCGCGTCGCCGATCACCAAGTTCAGCACGCGCACCATCGTGATCGCGCCGCCGGTGGCCGAAACGCCCGCGGCGGCGCCGCCGCCCGCCGCGACGGCCCCGCCCGCGCCGACCCGGCCGCTGCGGCCGCGCGCGGTGCACGCGCCGCGTCCGAAGCCCGATCCGGTCCCTGCGGCGGCCGCGCCCTCGCCCGATCCCGCGCCCGAGGCCACTGCGGCCAAGGATCCCGAAACACCCGACCTGGTGGCGCAGGCTGCTCCCGATTCAGGAGCAGCACCCGCGCCCGAGCCGCCCGCCAGCGCGGCCGCCACCCCACCCGCCACACCGGGCAGCGCGCCCGCCACCGGCGCCGGCGAAGCGCCCGCCACGATGGCCGGCACCCAGTCGCTGCGCATCCCGGGCTCGGTCACGCTCGATTTCGAGGCCACGGGCCAGATCGGCGCCTCGCCGCAGCGCGGCGTGTTTGGCGAGCTGGTGTGGCTGCAGGACGGCACCCGCTACGACGGCCGGCTGACGCTCAAGGCCGTCTTCTTCACCTTGCTGAACTGGCGCAGCACTGGGGTGATCGGCCCCTCGGGGCTGGAGCCCGAGCGCTATTCCGAGAGCCGCAAGGCCGAGGTGGCCTCGCATTTCGCGCGCGACCGCGGCGAGGTGGTGTTCAGCAACAACGCGCCGCCCGTGCCGCTCCAGCCCGGCGCGCAGGACCGCATGAGCGTCATGATGCAGCTCGGCGGCCTGCTGGCGGCCAGCCCCGAGCGCTACCCGGCCGGCACGCGGATCGCGATCCAGACCGTGGGCGCGCGCGATGCCGACGTCTGGGTGTTCGTGGTCGGCGACGAGGAGAAACTGAACCTGCCGGCCGGCGAGTACCTGGCGCGCAAGCTCACGCGCGATCCACGCAAGCCTTTCGACCGGAAAGTCGAGCTCTGGCTGGCCCCGGCCCATGGCTACCTGCCGGTGCGGATCCGCCAGACCGAGCCGAACGGCGACTTCGCCGACGCCCAATTGCGCAAACCCCTACCCACCACGCCCCCCGGTTGATGCGAAAAACCAGGCATCCAAACGTTTTAATGGCAACACGACAACCCATCTTGAAACTGGCGCGTTGATTGCTATGTAACCCTCATGAACGCCCTCGACATCCTCACAGGCCCCGCCATGAACATGCTTTACGACTCGGATTCCTTCGTCGTCGTGCACGTGCAGCCGAACGAAGGCGAGGTTCCTGCCGAACCCAACGTGCCGGTGCTCGAGCGCCACGGCTTCGAGATCGTCGACAAGCGTTCCGGCAAGGAGCTCTACCTCGACGGTTCCTGGGCCGAGCTGTTCCGCCAGCAGATCGCGGCCTGGCAGCTCAACACGCCGACCCAGGAAGAGGTGGAGGACACGCTCGAGGGCTATGCCGAGCTGGCGCAGACGCCGCTTCTGGTGCACTGAGCCGAGCCCCGTGCCAGTAACGAAGCGCCCCGCGGGGCGCTTTTTCTTTGGGCCTTACCGGTAGATCCACCGGAACATCGGCCCCACAAGCAGCAAAACGGCCACCAGCCGGCAGACCTGGAACGCCGTCACCACCGGCACCCCGAGCTGCAGCACCTTGGCCGTGATCGACATCTCGGCGATGCCGCCCGGCGAGGTGCCGAGGATCATGGTGGCCGGATGCAGCCCGGTGGCCCAGGCCAGCAGCCAGGCCACGCCGGCGCACACCACGAGCATGGCCAGCGTGCCCACCGTGACCGAGCCCAGCCAGCGCGGCGCGGTGTGCAGGAACTCGCGGCTGAAGCGCACGCCCAGGCTGACGGCGATCACCAGCTGCGCGGCATTCGACATCCACCCCGGCACCGCCGACAGCGACAGCCCGGCGACGGTGAAAGCCATCGCGACCAGCAGCGCGCCCATGAACCACGGGTTGGTGCGGCCCAGCGCGCGCATCGCCAAGCCGCCCGCGCCCGTGGCCACCGCCAGCAGCGCGAGGCCGCCGGGGTTCACCTCGCGCGCGCTCGGCGGGTTGATCTCCAGGCCGTGCAGCCCGCTCCACTGCATCGCGAACGGGATCGTCACCGTCACGATCAGCACGCGCAGGCTGTGGGCCGCGGCCACCAGGTCGGTGCGCGCGCCCTGGGCCTCGGCCAGCAGCGTCATCTCCGAGGCGCCGCCGATCGCACCCGCGAAGTAAGTCGTGGCTCTCATGGAGCGCTCCGGCACCTGGGGCATGCGCGACGCATGCAGGCCGTAGAGCCAGCGCCCGAAGCCCCAGCCCAGCAGCAGCGCCCAGGCGATCGCGAGCACGATCGCCCACCAGACGCTGGCCACCAGCGCGACCACGTGCGGCGTGAAGTACAGGCCCAGCGCGGTGCCGATGGTCCACTGCCCGGCGTTGCGCAACGGCACGTGGCTGGCCGTGGGCGCGCCCGCGATCGAGGCCAGCGACACCGCGAGCAGCGGGCCGATCATCCAGGGCAGCGGGGTATGGAGCGCGAGGCAGATCTGGGCCGCCACGAAGGCGAGCAGCAGCGTGGCCAGCACGCGGACCGGGAAGGAAAGGGACACGCGGAACGGACGGACAGGCGGTAGGGGCAAAGGACGGCAGCGCGCGCGGCGCCGTTGCGTAGTATGGCGCGATGTCTTTCGCGCACCGGCCCGTCTCCGCCCTCCTGCTTGCTCTTCTGGGCAGCACCCTCATCGCCGGCTGCGCGGGCTGGCCCGGCGGTGCCGAGGCGCCCGACGCCCCCATCGCCCGCCGCGTCGAGGCCCTGCTGCCCACCGACGCCCTGCTGCTCGGCGAGCAGCACGATGCCCCCGAGCACCATGCGATCGAGCGCGAGACGGTCGAGGCGCTGGCCGCGCGCGGCCGGCTCGCGGCGCTGGCGCTCGAGATGGCCGAGGAAGGCAACGGCACCGCGCACCTGCCGGCCGCGGCCACCGAGGCCCAGGTGCGCACCGCGCTGAGCTGGAACGACAAGGCCTGGCCCTGGGCCGACTACGGTCCGGCCGTGATGGCCGCGGTGCGCGCCGGCGTGCCGGTGGTCGGCGCCAACCTGCCGCGCGCGCGCATGAAGGACGCGATGGCCGACGTTTCGCTCGACGTGCAGCTCAACGGCGAGGCCTACACCGCGCAGCAGGACGCCGTGCGCGAGGGTCACTGCAAGCTGCTGCCCGAATCGCAGATCGTGCCGATGACCCGGATCCAGGTCGGCCGCGACCGCGCCATGGCCCAGGCCATCGTCAAGGCGCGCCAGCCGGGCCGCACCGTGCTGCTGATCGCGGGCGCGGGCCATGTCGACCGCCAGCTCGGCGTGGCGCAGCACCTGCCCGACGAGGTCTCGTTCAAGACCGTGCGCCTGCTCGCCGCGCCCGCCGATGCCGCGGCGACGTCGGTCGGCTACGACCGCACCTGGCGCACCGCGCCGCTGCCCGAGAAGGACTACTGCGCGGAGCTCCGCAAGTCGATGGGCCCGGCGAAGAAGTCCTGACCGGTCCGGACGTGCGAAGGCCGCGGCGGGACG
>NZ_JBMDKG010000082.1:0-21346 GCF_057809595.1 Variovorax sp. FG153 | reverse complement strand
GCCCGCCGCTGCCCGGCGCCGCCCAGCCGCCCTACGTGATGCTGATCGCGCCGCGCGCGGAAGGCGGTGGCTGGCGCTGCGATGCGCGCGTGGGGGCGGCACCGTGAGCGGCTCCAGCTTCGGCATGCTGCGCGACTACCTCGTGGGCCGTTACGACGACCTCAAGCGCCGGCTCACGCTGCAGCTCGGCAGTGCCGACCTCGCGGGCGATGCGCTACAGGACACCTGGCTGCGGCTGCAGGCAGGCTCTGCCGAGGCGCAGGACCCGCGCGAGCCCGTGCAGTACCCGCTGAGCTACCTGATGCGCATGGCCACCAACGTGGCGCTCGACCGCATCCGGGCCGAGGCGCGCTTCATGAACGGGGAGGAGGTCGAGCAGCTGTTCGCCGAGCTCGGCGATCCCGCGCCCGACCCGGCGCAGCAGGCGCTGGGTCGCTCGGAGCTCGCGCAGCTGGCCGCGATCATCGAGGAGATGCCGCCGCGGCGGCGCCACGTGCTGATCCTGGTGCGCGTCGACGAGATGCCACGCCAGGAGGTGGCCGACCGGCTCGGCGTGTCGCTGAGCCTGGTCGACCGCGAGCTGCGGCGCGCGCACGAGTACATCGTGGAGCGCACGCGATGAAATGTTTCGCTCGCGTGCAGTTCCGGGCCGCGACAGACGTCTGGAAGAAGAGGGCACCGCGCGCGGACGCGTCGTGGCCCGGTGTTGGTTTGTTGCGAGGCCGTTGAACGTGTCCGATTCGTCCCCCCTGCCGCCGCGCGATGCCGAGGCCCTCGAGCGCCAGGCCCATGCCTGGGTGCAGCGCCTGGCCTCGGGCAGCGCGCGGGCCCGCGATGCGCGCGCGCTCAGGCGCTGGTGCGCGCTCAGCGAAGCGCATGCCCAGGCCTTCGGCCGCGCCCACCGGCTGTGGCGCGACATGGCCGGCGCGGCCGCGCTGGCCGGTGCCGGCGATCCCGCGCTCGCGGCCTTGCGCGCCGCGCCGCGGCCGGCGGCGCAGGCCGTGCGCACGCTGCCGCGCCGCGCTTTCCTCGGTGCCGGTATCGCCACCGCGGCGGCCGCGGCCGGCGTGCTCGTCATGCATCCGCCGCTGGGCCTGTGGCCCGCGCCCGAGAGCTGGCAGGCCGACTACCGCACGGGCACCGGCGAGCAACGCAGCCTCGCGCTCGCGCCCGACCTCACGGTCGAGATGAACACGCGCAGCAGCATCGCGCTGCAGGCCGCGCAGGGCGAGACCGCCGGCATCGAACTGATCGGCGGCGAGGTCGCGGTCGATGCCACGCGCCGCGGCCGGCCCTTCACCGTGAGCGCGGCGCTCGGGCGCATCGAGGCCCTCGACGCGCGCTTCGAGGTGCGCCACACCGATGCGCGCAGCGTCTGCGTGCGCTGCCTCGAAGGCCAGGTGCGCGTGACGCTCGGGGCCGAGTCGCTCGCGCTGCGCGCCGCGCAGGAACTGGTGTACGAAGGCCGAAAGCCGCAGCCGGTGCGCAGCCTCGAAAGCGGCGAGCGTTCCGACTGGCGCGAGGGCGTGCTGCGCTTCCAGCGCACCGCGCTCGCGCAGGTGGTCGACGAGATCAACCGCTACCGGCCGGGCCGCGTGATGCTGCTGGGCAGCGGGCTCGCGGGCAAGCCGGTCAGCGGGCGCTTTCACATCCACGACCTCGACAAGGCGCTGGCGCAGATCCAGCGGCTGTTCCGCCTCGAGCTCACCGCGCTGCCGGGCGGCATCGTGATCCTTCACTGAGCCTGCGTTCGCGCCGCCGATGCGCGGCGAGGTGTACAGCTTTGAAGGTCGGCATTCGTCTATGGGCAAAGCCATCGCATGGCTTCCTGTCCATTCGAAACGCCACTGAAAGATTCCTGTCATGCCGCCCCTCCATCCTGCCCCGGTGAAGCCCGCGTTCCCCGCACGCCCTGGCCGCCGCACCGGACCGCGACGCCTCGCACCCCTGGCCCATGCCGTCGCCGTCGTCATCGCGGTCGGCGCGGCGGGCGCGGCGCATGCGCAGCAACGTGCGTTCAGTGCGGCCTGGATGGCGCAGAAGAACATCGCGCAGGGACAGGCCATCGCCACGGGGCGGCTGCCCAATGGCCTGCCGGTGTCCTCGCTCAACACGCCGACCGCGCAACAGCAGCAGGCGCGCGAGCAGTTGCAGCGTTCGCTCGGCAACCTGAACCTCGCCGCGCAGAGCATCGCGGCACAACAGGCCGCCCAAGCCGCCGCACGGCAGGCGGCGCTGGACGATCCTTCGTCGGTGCCCGATGGCCTGGCCGATGGCGGGTTGCGCGTCGACACCAATTCGCTGACTGCGGGCTGGCTCAATGCCCAGGCGCCCGTGCAATCGCAAGGCGCCGATGGCCGCACCACGGTCACCATCCAGCAGACCGGCGACCGCGCGATCCTCAACTGGGAGAGCTTCAACGTCGGCAAGCGCACCACGGTCGATTTCAGGCAGCAGGCCGACTGGGCCGTGCTCAACCGCGTCAACGATCCGCAGGCGCGGCCTTCGCAGATCCAGGGGCAGATCAAGGGCGACGGCACGGTGCTGATCGCGAATCGCAACGGCATCGTTTTCAGCGGCAGCAGCCAGACCGACACGCGCAACCTCGTGGCGGCGGCCGCGAAGATCGGCGACGAACAGTTCAAGGCACGCGGCATCTACAGCGCGCAGGAGAGCGGGGCCTACACGCCGAGCTTCACCGATGCCAACGGCAAGGTCGAGGTGCAGGCCGGTGCGCGCATCAACACCACGGTGCCGACGACCGTCACGCAAGGCGGCGGTTATGCGCTGCTGCTCGGCAAGGAGGTCAGCAACGCCGGCACCATCACCACGCCGCGCGGCCAGGTTCAGATGGCCGCGGGCGACTTCTTCATCGTGCGGCCCGGCCAGAGCACGACAGGCAACCAGTTCGCGACCACGCGCGGCAACGAGGTCGCGCCGCAGTTCAATGCCGACAGCACGGCGGGCGCGGTGACGAACACCGGTCTGCTGCAGGCGCCCGAAGGCGACATCACGCTCGCGGGCCGCAAGGTGGTGCAGGACGGCGTGGCCGTGTCCACGACGACGGTGGACACGCGCGGCACCATCCATCTGCTGAACTCGGCCAGCGACAAGCTCGGCAGCGTCACGGTCACCTCGCGCGGGCTCAACGCGATCCTGCTCGACGACCAGAACGGCCGCACCGCGCTCGACAGCCAGCGCGATGCGCTGATCGCCGATTCGGCGGTGCAGGATCTGGCGCGCCGCACGGCAGCCTCGGGTGGCTTCGACAACCTCGCGCGCCTCGACGACCGGCGCGACCAGTCGCGCATCGAGATCGTTTCGGGCGGCGGCGTGGTGTTCGAGGGTGGATCCACCACGCTGGCAACCGGTGGCCAGATCGCGGTGGCCGCGAGCAATGGCCGCAGCACGGTGGCCAATGGCGCGCGCCTCGATGTCTCGGGCACGGTCGGCGTGCAGGTCGCGATGTCGTCCAACAACGTGCAGATCAACATCCAGGGCAACGAGCAGCGCGACGCACCGTTGAACCGCGACACCACGATGCTCAACAACAGCAACGTGTGGATCGACCGGCGCAAGTTGCTGCGCGTGGCGGCGGGCGTCGGAGGTTACGACAAGGAGCGCTGGTACACACCGGGCGGCCTGCTCGAGGTCGGCGGCTACCTGGGCCTGCAGGGCCACACGGTGGGCGAGTGGGGCGCGCAGGGCGGCAGCGTGCTGTTCGCGGGCAAGGAACTGGTCGCGCAGGCGGGCTCGAACATCAACCTCTCGGGCGGCACGCTGGATGTGCAGACCGGAATGATCAAACAGAGCTGGCTCAAGGGTTCCGACGGCCGGCTTTACGAGGTGTCGAACGCGCCGGCCGATGTGCAGTACACGGGCCTCTACAAGGGCTACGAGGACGCGCACAAGCGCTGGGGCGACAAGACCACGGGCTTCTTCTACAACCCGCTGATCGGGCCGCAGCAGCGGCTGGAGAACGGCTACACGGTGGGACGCGATGCGGGGCAGTTGATCGTCTCGACCGGCGCCGCGGTGCTCGAGGGCGACCTGACGACGACGGTCTACCGGGGCCCGCGGCAGACGATCCAGCGCGATGGTGGCATCGACGGCTATGCGCAGTCGCACGACGCCGCGGCGCTCGCCGCGCAACTGATCCTCGGCAACTACACGACCGTGTTCAACCCCGACAAGGCCAACGGCATACAGGGCGTGTTCCATAACTTCACGCCGAGCTTCGGCCAGGTCGTGTTCGGCACCGGGCAGCCGGCCCTGGGCGAGGGCATCGCGCCCGACGGGCCGTTGCCGCAGGCGCTCCAGGACGTGCTGCATCTCGACAGCGACCGCGTCAACGGCTGGCAGCTGGGCCAGCTGATGGCCGGCGGCACGCGCGGCCTGGCGGTGGAGGCGGCGCTCGCAGTGGTGCCGGGCGGCAGCATCGCGCTGTATGCGCCGCAGCTGAACGTGAATGCCGACCTGACCGCGCGCGGTGGCGACATCGCGCTGGGCAACGTGCTGCCGTCGGTGACCGGTTTAGGTACCGCCAACAGCGTCGCGCTGGCGCCCGAAGCGGGCCAGCGCGCGCAGACCACCGTGGCCGCGGGCGCCACGCTCGATGCGAGCGGCTTGTGGACCAACCTGCTGGCCGATGAACGCGACAGCGCGGGCCTGCCCTACGTCGACGGCGGCAGCGTGTCGATCCGCGGCACGGGCGATGTGACGCTCGCGCAGGGCGCGGCGATCGACGTGTCTTCCGGCGCGGCGCTGCTGCGCAGCGGGGCGCTGCGCGGCGGCCATGGTGGCGACGTGACGCTGGCGGCCGGCTTCGTGACCGACGCCAATTCCCTCGCGACCGACCCGACCGCGCTGCTCACGCTGGCCGGCGAGTTGCGCGCCTTCGGGGTGAACGGCGGCGGCACGCTCGACGTGCGTTCGGGCACGGCGGTGGGCATCGGCGGCAAGGCGCTCGACACCGACGGCCTGCTCGCGGCCGGCCAGGCGGCGCCGGTCAACCTGCGGCTGCTGCAGGACTACCAGCTCGCCGTGGGCGACATCGCGCCGATGGACCTTTCGGTGACGCTGACCCGCCGGCCGGCCGGCTACACCGTGACGGGCCAGCAGCTCGAGATCCGGATCCCGTGGGATGCGCCGTTGGTGCTGAAGGCGGACTGGGTGGTGCCGTTCAACCTCTTCGATTCGAATGGGGTCCTCCATGGCATCGGCAGCACCGTGCCCGCGGGCACCACGGCGACCCAGGGCTTCTTCCTGCCGGTCGGCGTCACCATTCCAGCCGCCGTGTTCCCGGACGGGCTGCCGATCGCGTCGACGCTGGTCCGCTACAACGCCGGCAGCGTGCTCGACATGCCGTTCACGCTGGCGGCGGGAACCTCGCTTGCCGCCGGCACCGTGCTGGCCCGGCCCGTTGCCGTGGCAGCCACGGGCACGCTGTCGCCCGCGCTGTTCCAAAGCGGCTTCTCGCACTACGTGGTCACGGCCAGCGATGGCCTCGCGATCGCGCCGGGCACGCGGATCGAAGTGAACATGCCGGTGCTGCGCGCGGACGTCGACGGCCTGCAGTCGCTGGCCACCGGCAGCCGGCTCGCCGATTCGCTGCCGGTGTGGACGCCGCCGCTGTACGAGGAAGACCCGCAGCACGCCACTCTCGTGCAGCGTGGCGGCGCGAGCATCGAGTTCGATGCGGGCTCCAGGCTCGGCGGTCCGGGCCAGCTCGCGCCCCTGACGGTCGGCACCGGCGCGCACATCGCGGTCGATCCGGGCCAGGCCATCACGTTGTGGAACAACGGCGGCCAGTTGACGGTGGACGGCCGGCTCGATGCCTGGGGCGGCGACATCTCGATCGCCTCGCTGCCGATCTCGCAGCTCGCATACCGGGCCTCCACCACGCGCTCGGTCTGGATCGGCGACAACGCGGTGCTCGACGCGGCAGCGCGCGCCTACGTGGCCCGCGATGCGCAGGGCCGCGCCTATGGCATTGCGCCCGACGGCGGCACGATCGAGCTGGGCTTGTCCGACTCCTTCATCGTGATCCGTCCGGGGGCGGTGCTCGACGCCTCGGGCGCCTACGCCGAGGTCGACGCTTCGGCGGGCAGCGCATCCGGCACACCCGCGCGGCCACTCGCGCTGGCCGGTGCGGGCGGAGGCATCGGGCTGCATTCCTACGTCGGCATGGTGATCGATGGCACGCTCACGGCCCGAGCGGGCGGTGCCGGCGCGGCCGGCGGCTCGCTGACGATGGAGATGGCCAACCGCAGATACCTCGCGGGCGCGGAGAACATCCCCGAGGACGTGCAGGTGATGCACAACATCACGCTGACGCAGCAGTACCACCCCGGCGGCCTGGCCGACGGCCTCGCGCCGGGACAGGCCGACGCGGGCCTGAAGTACGGCGCGGCGACGCTGTCCGCGGACCAGGTGCGCGCGGGCGGCTTCGACGCGTTGACGCTCTCGGCGCACGACCTGTTCCTGTTCGACGGCGACATCGACCTCGCGCTGGGCCGCAGCCTGAACCTGCGCAACGGCTTCCTGACGGTTGCTGACAACACGCCCGACGCGAAGGTGCGCCTGGCGGCGCCCTACATCCGGTTCGACGGCGGCACCTGGGACGGCGCCTCGGGCTATTTCAGCCCGGGCCTCATCATCGGCAACCGGGCCATCGGCAGCCCGGCGCGCGGCGACAGCGCACTGACGCTCGATGCGAGCCTGATCGACATCTACGGCCGCGTGCAGTCGGGCATCGTCGCCGGCTATGGCGACGGTGCCGTGGTGCCGAACGGGCCGCCCGTCGGCCACACCGTCGATGCCGGCGGTTTCGCCGCCGTCACGCTGCGCAGCGAGGGCGACATCCGCCTGGGCAACGCCGCCTTCGTCGTCACCGGCGACCTGCTGATCGACGCGGCGCAGATCTATCCGGTGAGCGGGCAGCGCGGCGTGGTGATCGCCGGCCAGGCGAGGCTGCCGGATTCGTCCAGCATCTGGGACCAGGAGCGCAGCCTGACGATCCGCTCGAACGGCCATGACGCGCCGGTGCCCGATTCGGTGTTCGGCCAGCTCGTGCTGATGGGCCCGACGCTGGACCAGGGCGGCGTGGTGCGCGCGCCGCTGGGCACGATCGGGTTGAACGACGTCGGCGGCTCGCTCAACGGCGTCGCCTGGATGGGGGGCGTCATTGCCAACCCCGAGATCCTGCCCTGGATGCGGCTGGTGCTGCGCGACGGCAGCCTGACCTCGGTGAGCGCGGCGGGCCTGACCATGCCCTACGGCGGCACCCAGGACGGCCTGACCTACCGCGGCACCGACGGCACGCTGTTCAGCCTCGGCGGCAATTTCATCAATCGACCGAATGTCAACCTCTCGCCCGACAACTTCGTGCTGGCGCAGGGCATCTCGATCGGCGGCGGCTCGGTGGTCGCCGAGCCCGGTTCGGTGCTCGACCTCTCGGGCGGGGGCGACCTGCGCGGCGCGGGCTTCATCACCGGCCGTGGCGGTTCGGTCGACGTGTTGACGACGGCGCTGGCCAACGCCAATCCGGCGGCCTATCCGAAGAGCGGCGCGGGCAACGCGGTCTATGCGATCGTGCCCGGCTACGCATCGGCCTATGCGCCGGTGGTTCGCGACAAGGGCGCGGGCGATCCGGCGGTGGGCCGGCAGATCACGATCGGCGCGGGCGTGCCGGGCCTGCCCCCCGGCACCTACGCGCTGCTGCCGGCGAGCTATGCGCTGATGCCGGGCGCGTTCCGCGTGGAGGTCGGCGCGCGCATGGATGCGCTCTCGGGCACCGCCGCGCCGGCCGGCGCGCTGGCCGATGGTTTCGGCTCGTGGAGCACCACCGGCACGCTGGGCTTTTCGAACACTGCCGTGCACGACAACCTGCCCAGCCGCGTGCTGGTCACGCCGGGCCAGACGGTGCGCCACTTCTCGCAATACAACGAGACCAGCTATGCCGACTTCGCGAAGGCGCAGGCGGCGCTGTTCGGCAACGTGCGGCCGTTGCTGCCGGTGGACGGCAAGGTGCTGCGCTTCAGTTTCGCGCAGAACGACGAGGTGGTGCCGCTGCAGTTCGACGGCCAGGTGCTGCTGGATGCCGCCCCGGGCGGCCTGCGCGGCCAGGTGAACCTGCTGGGCGACAAGCCCATCGACATCGTCGGCGGCGCCGCGCGGCCCAAGGCGGGCGCCATCGAGGTGTCGGCCGACATGCTGAATGCCTTCCGTGCCGACACGCTGGCGATCGGCGGCATCTACATCTACTTCAACGGCCAGGACTCGTCGGGCGACAGCGCGCGCATCTACTTCGGCAATGGCCTGGGCGCGGGCCTGGTGAACGTCCGCGATGGAGCCACGCTGCGCGCGGGCCAGATCTTCCTCATCGGCAACCAGATCAATGTCGATGGCGGCGCTGTGCTCGACACGCGCGGCCTGGGCCGGCCCGGCGTCGATTCCAATCTCGGTTTCCTGTATGCCAACGCGCCCGGCGTTTCGGCCGCTTCCTACTCGCCCGCGGTGTTCGCCGTGAGCAACGGCTGGCTGGATTTCCTGCCGGCGCTCGGCACGGGCACGGTCACGGTCAGCGACGGCGCGACAGTGCTGAGCGAAGGCACGATCGCCTTCGCCGCGCCGGGTGGCCTGGCGCTGGGCGACGTGAACCTGGGCGCGCGCTATCTCACGGTGGCGCAGGACCAGATCAACATCGGCACCGCCGCGAGCATGGCAGCCGCGCAGGCGGCCGGGTCGATGCAGGCCGGCTGGCAGCTCACCCAGGCCACGCTGGACCGCCTGCTGCGCCCCTCGGCCAACGCCGGCGTGCCGGCGCTCAAGCGCCTGAGCCTCACGGCCGGTGGCGCCTTCAACTTCTACGGTTCGTTGACGCTGGACACCGGCGACTCGCCGGTGCAGCTCGTGTTCAACACACCCGCCTTCTACGGCCTGGGCACCGACAGCGACACGGTGCGCATCGCCACGCGCGACTTCGTGTGGAACGGCATTGCCACGGGCAACGGCACCACCACGCCCTATGCGGGCGCGACGCCGGCGGCGGTGCAGCCCGGCGGTCCGGGCACCGGCACGGGGTCGCTGGTGATCGATGCGCGGACCGTGCAGTTCGGCTACGACGCGCTGAGCCAGCCGCAGCGCCAGGCCGAGCTGGAGCGTCTGGCGCTGGGCTTCGGCTCGGTGAAGATCCAGGCCACCGATCGCGTCACGGCCAACAGCAAGGCCGCGCTCCTGGTGGGGCAGTCGCGCGACGCGGACGGCACGCTGCATGGCGGCACGCTGTCGATCGTGACGCCTCTGCTCACCGGCCAGGCGGGCTCGGCGATGCGCTACGTCGCGGGCGGGGCCATCGACGTGTCGGCGCCCGCGGGTGCCGCCGCGCCCGACACCGCCGCCATCGGCGAACTCGGTGCCTCGCTGACGCTGCAGGGCCCGAGCGTGTCGCTCGACACGACGGTGGCGCTGCCCACCGGCGTGCTCCGGCTGCTGGCCGATGGCGACATCTCGCTGGGCGAGGGCGCGCAGATCGACCTGTCGGGCCGCGCCGTGCAGTTCTACGACATCACGAAGTACAGCTGGGGCGGCGCCGCGACGCTCACGAGCACGAACGGCAGCATCGCGCAGGCCGCGGGCTCGCGCATCGACGTGTCGGCCGCGCACGAGGACGCCGGCTCGCTGACGCTCGACGCCAGGGCGGGCACGGTGACGCTGGCCGGCGCGCTGCACGGCGCGGGCGGCGGCGCCGGCTTCGACGACGGCAAGTTCGACCTGACGACGCGCGCCATCTCCGATGCCGACTTCGCTGCGCTCAATGCGCGCCTGAACGACGACGCCTTCTTCGGCGCGCGCGGCTTCGTCGTGAAGCAGGGCGACCTGAACGTGGGCGAGGGCGTGCGCGCGCGGCAGGTGAGCATCGCCACCGATGCGGGGCGCCTCACGGTCAACGGCACCATCGATGCCTCGGGCGCCACGCCCGGCAGCATCCGCCTCAACGCCAGCGGCGACCTCACGCTGGCGGCCGGCGCGGTGCTCGACACCCATGCCACCACGCTGGTCGCCGACAGCTACGGGGCGCCCATCGATGCGTCGAACCGAGCCAAGATCTCGCTGGGCAGCACAGGTGGCACGGTGCGCCTCGAACCGGGCGCGACCCTGGACCTGCGCTCGCCCGACGGCATCGCGCGCGGCCATGTCGACATCGACGCGCCACGCGTGGGCAGCACCGGCGAGAGTGCCACCGGCGCGGACGCGCCGGCCAACGCCACCGGCGGCGACATCGCGATCGCGGCCGCGGGCACGCTGAACATCCAGGGCGCGCAGGCCATCGCGCTGAACGGCGTCGCGCGCTACACCAATGCGCGGCCGGACCCCGGCGATGCCAATGGGCAGATCGTCGACCAGGCCTACCTGGACCTGATCGACAGCGACAGCCGCGCCTTCGATGCCGCCGCGCGCGGCAATGCGGAGCTGCGCGCGCGCATGGCCGGGCTCCTGGCCTACGGCGATGCGCTCCACCTGCGCCCCGGCGTCGAGATCGCCAGCAGCACGCCCACGGGCAACCTCACGGTCAAGGGCGACCTCGACCTGTCGGGCTACCGCTACGGCCCCGCGGCCGACCGCGACCTGGCCTCGGCGCGCTACGGCGCGGGCGAGCCGATGTCGCTGGCGCTGCGCGCGGGCGGTGACCTGAACATCCACGGCAGCATCAACGACGGCTTCGCGCCGCCGCCGGCCACGCCCGACGACAACGGCTGGCAGACCCGCCTGCAGGTGCTGTTCACCAACCAGCCGGCGCCGAAGGACGTCACGGTCAGCGTGCCCTTCAACGCCACCTGGGGTGATTTCTGGTACGTGTTCCCCGGCATCTTCACGGGCGACTTCCCGGTCGTGGTGTCGGGCTCGATCAGCGACGACTACGGCAGCTACGGACCGGGCGACACGATCTACAACGGCTTCCTCGCCGGCACGATCACGGTCGCGGCCGGCACGGTGCTGACCACGGTCGCGCCGGGCGGTGCCGACATCCTGCTCAGTGGCCCGCGCGCCGAGCCCGGCCGGCTGTGGGCCGCGTCGCGGATGCTGGCCGCGGGCAGCCTGTCGGCCTCGATCCGGCTGGTGAGCGGCGCCGATCTCGGCGCCGCCGACACACGCCGGCTGCAGGGCGCCGCGCAACTGGCCGGCCGCGGCAACCTGGTGCTCGACGACCTGCACCTGGCCGGAACGACCACGCAGTTCACCGTGCAGGCGCCGAGCGTGGTGCGCACCGGCACCGGCGACCTCGAGCTCTATGCCGGCGGCAGCTACCGGCAGGAGTCGCTGTTCGGCGTTTACACCGCGGGCACCTCGGTGGCCGGCACCGGCAACGACTCGGGCTACAACGCGCCGCGCGCCAGGCTGCCCGACGGCAGCGTGCTCGGCGCGGGCAACGCGGACTACGAGCGCACGCTGCCCGCGCAGCGCATGTGGTTCACCGAGAACGGCGGCGACTTCACGCTCTCGGCGCAGGGCGACATTCTCGGCTACGTGCAGCCCGAGACCCTGTCGACCGGCGAGTGGCTGTGGCGCCAGGGCGGCGCCGAGATCGGCGAGCGCACGGCCTGGGGCCTGAACTTCGGCAGCTATGCCATCGACGGCTGGCCGACCCTCGCGCAGCCGCGGCTGGGCTTCGGCGGCTTCGCCGGCATGGGCACGCTCGGCGGCGGCAATGCCAGCGTTCACGCGGGCGGCAACATCGGCACCGCGGGCTCCTTCACGCGCGGCTTGCTGGTCGCGGTGGGCAGCACCGGCCGCGTCGCCGACGGCGGCGTGCTGGCGCAGACCGGCGGCGGCAATCTCGACGTCTCGGCCGGCGGGCAGATCCGCACCGGCCTGTATGCCAACCTGCGCGGCGATACGCGCATGGCCGCCACCGACGTGGGCAGCGTGGTGCTCAAGAACTTCGCCACGCCCAACAACCAGGACCCGCGCGCGGTCGATCCGCACACGCCCTACAGCGCGCAGCGCGACGGCGTCGTGAGCTTCGCGCCGGGCGACGGCGTGCTGCGCATCGAAACGCTGGGCGACCTGGCGATCGGCGCGGTGGTGGACGCCGGCCGCGCGGGCGAGCGCGTGGAGACGCACGCCAGCAACGGCAGCCTGAGCGGACCGACCGCCAGCTGGTTCACGCTGTGGACCGACCGCACGGCGCTCGACCTGTTCTCCGCGGGCGGCAACGTCTCGCCCTTCGGCGCGACGAACATGGATCCCGCGACCAACATGCAGGACGTGAACAGCAGCACGAGCATCATGCCGGCCACGCTGAGCGCGGTGGCGGCCGGCGGCAGCATCTACTACGCGACCGAGAGCCTCGGCGGCGGCCAGATGATGCCCTCGCCGGTCGGCCACCTGGACCTGCTGGCGCGCGATCTCGTGAGCGGCGACTCAACCAACTCCATCAGCAACGGGCACAACCCGATCGGGCCGCTGGGCACGGCGCTGTCGAGCATGGCCACGCCACTGCGTCCGGGCTGGCGCATGCTGCGCGACAACCCCTTCAATCCCCTCGCGGCCACGAACTACTGGAACGCCAGCAAGCTGCAGCCGTACGAGTGGGACTACATGTACCAGAACACCTTCGCCGAATACATCCCGGCGCACGTCGGCGTGGGCGGCGCGCTGTTCAACTTCGGGCTCAGCACCGTGAGCGACGGCAGCATGGCCGGCGAAGGCGTGGTGTCGCACATCTATGCCGTGAACGGCGACGTGCTGGCGATCGAGATCGGCAACTTGCTGAACGTGAGCCCGGGCGTCGGCGAAGCGGCGATTCCCACCTATCTGGCGTCCAAGCCGCTGCGCATCCTGGCCGGCGGCGACATCGTCAACAGCAGCGGCCTGATCGTGCAGAACGCGCCCTCCGACATCTCGATGATCGCGGCCGGCGGCGACATCCTGTACACGAGCTTCAGCATCGCCGGCCCGGGCACGCTCGAAGTGTCCGCGGGCGGCCAGATCTACCAGGGCAACCGCGGCACCCTGACCAGCCTCGGCGCCGTGGTGCCGGGCGACCGGCGCCCGGGCGCCGACATCGCGGTGCAGGCGGGGCTGGGTGCCGGGCCGCGCGGGCAGGGCGCGAGCGACTTCGCGGGCTTCGCCGCGCTGTACCTCGACCCCGCCAATGCCATCGACGCATCGGCCGCGCTGGCCGGCCAGCCCGGCAAGGTCGTGAAGACCTACGACGCCGAACTGGCGCAATGGCTGCGCGAGCGCTTCGGCCATGTCGCGGCGTCGCCCGCTGACGCGCTGGCGTACTTCCAGGCGCTGCCGCCCGAGCAGCAGCGCGTGTTCGTGCGCGAGGTGTTCTACGACGAGCTCATCGCGGGCGGGCGCGAGTACAACGACGTCGACAGCAAGCGCTACGGCAGCTATCTGCGCGGGCGCGAGGCCATCGCGACGCTGTTCCCGACGCGGGACGCGGACGGCCGGCCGATCGAGCGCGAAGGCGGCCTCACGCTCTACCAGGGCACCAGCACCAGCGCGGGCATCCGCACCGTGGTGGGCGGGGACATCCAGACGCTGACGCCGGGCGGCACCACCATCGTCGGCGTCGAGGGCATCACGCCTGCGAGCACACCGGGAGCGAACCCCACAGGCTTCATCACGCAGGGGGAGGGCGACATCCAGATGTACAGCCAGGGCAGCATCCTGCTGGGCCTGTCGCGCATCATGACCACCTTCGGCGGCGACATCCTCGGCTGGTCGGCCACGGGCGACATCAATGCCGGACGCGGTTCGAAGACCACGCTGGTCTACACGCCGCCCAAGCGCGAGTACGACATGCTGGGCAACGTGAAGCTGTCGCCGAACGTGCCGAGCACGGGCGCGGGCATCGCCACGCTCGATCCGATTCCCGAGGTGCCGCCGGGCGACGTGGACCTGATCGCGCCGCTGGGCACGATCGACGCGGGCGAGGCCGGCATTCGCGTGTCGGGCAACGTGAACCTCGCGGCCTTGCAGGTGGTGAACGCGGCCAACATCCAGGTCAAGGGCGAATCGGCCGGACTGCCGGTGGTGGCCTCGGTGAACGTCGGTGCGCTCGCCAACGCCAGCGCCGCGGCCGCGCAGGCCACGATGGCGGCGCAGGACGTGATGCAGCGCGAACGCACGGCCGCGCGCCAGGCCTTGCCCTCGGTGTTCACGGTGCGCGTACTGGGCTTCGGCGACGAGCCGGCCGCCCCCGCGCCTGCGCCCTCGGGCGGTGCCTCGGGCGCGCCGGCCGCGCCTTCGCAGCGCAACGTGCGCTACGACCCGGCCAGCCCGTTCCAGATGCTGGGGCAGGGCGCGCTCGACGCGGCGCAACTCGCGAAGCTCACGCCGGCCGAGCGCGCCCGGCTGGCCGACCTCGGTGGCGCCGGCGCGCGCGGACGCTAGGCGGGGAACGAGTTTCGTGAAACTTGCATGACAAAGCGCATTCGGCGGCCCGCTCATCCGTCTCTATGCGGATGACTTCCTTTCGTCCTGCTCGCCGCTTGGCGGCCGTCGTGTGCGCGGCGGCCGCCACGCTGGCGACCGCCGAAGAATCGCCACCGCGCGTCCTTGAGGGCAACGCCAGCGGCGTGTTCCTCAACGACGCCGGCGACGTGCTGACCGCGCGCCATGCCGTGACCGGCTGCCGCTCGCTGTTCGTGCTCAAGGACGGCCGCGTCGCCGAAGCCACGGTGCGCGCGACGAGCCCGCGGCCCGAGCTCGACATCGCCGTGCTGCGCAGCGACATCAAGCCCTACCTGGGCGCGACCTTCCCGCGCAGCGAGGCGCTGCCCACCGCGACGATCTCGGTGTTCTCCGAGGCCCACGGCCCGCTGCAGCGCATGGCCGACCGCTCGGCCGTGCTCGGCAACGCGCTGACCGTGCCGGGCGCCGAAGGCCTGCAGCTGCTGTCGGGCGCCAAGCCCGGTGCCAGCGGCAGCGCGGTGCTCGACGCGGGCGGTCTGCTGCTGGGCGTGGTGGTGGAGCGCATCGCGGCCGCGCCTGGCGCCAGCGGCGGCACGCTGAGCCGGCTGCCCAGTCTGTCGGGCAGCGGCGCGGCCGCGGGCTCCACGCGCGTGCGGGCCGAGACGGCCGCGCGCATCAAGCATTTCCTGCGCGACAACGGCGTGGCCTACAGCGAGAGCGACACACCGCAGCTCGGCCCCCAGCAGTCGCCGGCCGCGCGCGCCGCCACGCTGTCGGTCGGCGTGTTGTGCGGCTGAGCCTGCACCGATTTCCAGAACTTTCCCCGAAAGAACGCATGCTCCCCTTGCACCGTCATTCCGCCGCCGCGCCGCGGCCCTGGGCCAGCCTGTTCCGCGCGCTCGGCCTCGCCGGCCTGGGCCTGGCGGCCGTGCACATGCCCGTGCAGGCCCAGCCCGCGCCCTCGGCGCGCGCGCCGGTGCCGCAGCACTGGATCAGCTATGCCGAGCTGGCGGGCAACCAGTTCCAGGGCCGCCTCAGCGACCCGGCCGACGAGACCGTGCAGCGCCTGCATGCCTGGATGCAGCAGCGCCTGCTCGAGGAGGGCCGCACCCTGCCGCCGCCGCCGCTGATCGTGCGCGTGTGGGTCGCGCCCGACGGCCGGCCCGAGCGCGTGGCCTTCGATTCGCTGGGCAATGCGCAGGCCGATGCCGACCTGCGCCAGTTGCTGACCGCGCAGCCGCTGTCGGAACCGCCGCCGCGGGACATGCGGCAGCCGATGGTGTTGCAGCTGACGTTGAAGGTGCTGGGGCCGGGTTGAGGGCACGCTGCGCCGGCACTACTTGCGGGCGCCGGCAGTGGATGTCTCCGCCGCCTTGATGGCCTCGCTCACCTCATAGGCGGTCGTCGGATCGCTGTCCTTGCCGACCAGCCCCCTGAGCGCCGCCAGGTGCGCCACGCCCAGCGCCTCGTCCGCGTTGGCCGGCAGGTCGGGCACGACGCCCGTGCCTTCCCAGTTGGTGCGCGTGATCGGGTTGATCGAGCGCGCGAAGGGGATCGTGATCTCGAAGCGATCGTTCAACCGATGGTTGCTGGACGGATGGGCACCGCCCTTGGTGCGCTCGCCGACGATGCGGGCGCGTTTCAGCGCCTGCAGGTTGTAGGCGAACTCCTCGCCGCCCGAGAAGGTCTGGCTGCTGGTCAGCACATAGACCGGCCGGTCCAGGTAGCGCGGGCCGCGCAGCTTGGCGCGGGTCCAGTGCGACTCCACGCGGTGGCCTTCGCGATGCAGCACGTCGTTGAGGTGCACCTTGCCTTCGAGCAGATGGCTGCTGACCTGGGCCACGCCCGCGGGCCAGCCGCCGCCGTTCTGGCGCAGGTCGACGATCAGGGCATCGGTGTGGGCCAGGAACTCGAAGGTGGCCGCGGCGGTCGCGGCCAGCGCCTCGGGCTTGTCGAAGCAGCGCAGGTCGATGTAGCCGACGTTGCCGGCCATGCGTTCTGCCTTGTAGAAGCAGTGGTTGAAGCGCACGTACTGCCGCGCCAGGTGGGCCTGCGCCGCCGCGGCGGCTTGCGCATCGGCCGGCTTCGGCAGCGGCTCGCGGCTCAAGGCCACGAGCAGGTGCTTGTCCTGGTTCACCGATTGCAGGTCCTGCTCGAGCTGCGCGCGCAGCGCGTCGGCGTTGTCGATGCCCGCATAGGCACCGTCGCGCAAGCGCGCACGCAGGCGGGCCGCGATGGCATCGGCCGGCGCGGGCAGCACGTAATGCCGCTGCACCAGCTCGGCGGCGCGGGCCACGATGCGGTCGCGCTCGGCGGGTGCGAGGGGAACGGTGTCGGGGGACTGCGCGGCGGCCGATACGGCGGGCGCGCCCAGTGCGAGGGCGAGGAGGGTGGAGGGAAGCAGGCGGCGCATGGCCGCCGATGCTAAGGCAGCGAAAAGGCCCTCAGCCCGCGGCCGCGAGGATGTCCTCGAGCGCGCCGATGTCGATCGGCTTCTGCAGATGGTGGTCGAACAGCTTGCGCCCGTCGGGCCCGCCCGCGGCACCGGCATCGGCGGCCGAGAAGCCCGAGATCGCGACCAGCAGCCTGGGCGCGCCCTGCGCCTCGGTCTCGCGCAGGCGGCGCGCCACCTGGGTGCCGGGGATGTCGGGCAGGGTGAGGTCGATCAGCGCGGCATCGAAGCGTTCGGCGGCGGCGGCGTCCAGCGCCTGCTGGCCGGTGTAGGTGCAGCGGGCGGTGTGGTCCTGCAGGGTCAGCAGTTCCTGCAGCAGGTCGGCTGCGGCTTCGTTGTCGTCGACGATCAGCACATTCACGGCGGTCGGTCCTTGGTGGCCTTTGCGGCCTTTGGTTTTCTGAAAATGTCCGGAATGGAACAGTATCCCGGCACGGCGCCGCGCGTGGGGTAGGAGCAAGCCTACGGTTGCGCCGATCCGCGCGGCGCGGCCAGCGGCAGCTCCACGCTGAAGGTCGAGCCCTCGCCCGGCGCGCTCTCGACGCCGATGCTGCCGCCGTGCAGGTCGACGATCTGGCGCGTGATGTACAGGCCCAGGCCGAGCCCGGCCGCGTGCTTGCGGCTGTGCTCGGTGCGCTCGAACTGCTCGAAGATGCGCGCCTGGTCCTCGGCCGCGATGCCGATGCCGCGGTCGCGCACGCTGACGCGAGCGAAGCCGTCCTCGCCGGCGCCGACCTGCTCGACCGTCATCGCGACCGGCTGGCCACCGCCGTAGCGCAGCGCATTGGTCAGCAGGTTGGTCAGCACCTGCTCGATGCGGAACTCGTCCCACACGCCCGGCAGTTCGGACGGCGCCTGCAGCGAGATCTCGGAACCGGCGGCCTCGGCCTGCTGGCGCAGGTTCTCGACCACGGCGCGCGCGAGCTGCGCGAGGTCGGTGGGCTTGGGCTGGATCGAGAGGGCGTCCTTGCGCATGCGCGTGACGTCGAGCATGTCGTCGATCAGCCGCACCATGTTGCGGATCTGCCGCTGGTCGCGCTCGATCATCGCGGGCAGCCGGTCGGCCGCGAAGGCCGCGAGGTTGCCCTTGGACACGTGCAGCTGGCGCAGCTGCGCCTCGAGGTAGAGGGTGTTGAGCGGGGTGCGCAGCTCGTGCGAGACCATGGACATGAAGTCGTCGCGCATGCGCACCGCGCGCTCGAGTTCGCGCTGCGTGACCTGCAGCTGCGCCACCAGCTCCTCCTGCTTGCGGTGCGCGTGGGCCAGCAGCTCCATCTCGTGCCGCAGCGCCTTGCGGTGGCGGTGCAGGTCGACGAACACGTTGACCTTGCTGATCACGGCATGCGGATCGAGCGGCTTGTGCAGGAAGTCGACCGCGCCGCTCTCGTAGCCCTGGAAGGCGTAGTTGCGCTCGCGGCCGGCGGCGCTCACGAAGATCAGCGGGATGTGCCGCGTGCGCTCGGTGCCGCGCATCATCTCGGCCAGCTCGAAGCCGTTCATGCCGGGCATCTGCACGTCGACGATGGCGAGCGCGAACTCGTGCTCGAGCAGCAGCGCCAGCGCGTCCTCGGCCGACTGGGCGCGGAACACGGAGCGCCCGGGCGCGCGGATCAGCGCCTCGAGCGCCACCAGGTTCTCGGGCAGGTCGTCGACGATCAGCAGCTTGCTTTCGACGTCAATGTCCATGAGCGGCCTCCAGGTGCAGCAGCAGGGTGTGGAGATCGCGCAGCGGCAGCACGAAGTCGGGCGAATGGCGCGCAATGGCGGCGTTGGGCATGACGGAAACCAGGGCTTCTTGGGGATCCTGCACGGCGGTCAGCCCGCCGGCACGGTGAATGCGTTCCATGCCCTCGGCGCCGTCGTCGTTGGCGCCGGTGAGCAGCAGGCCGGCGAGGCCGGCGCCGTAGACGTCGGCCGCGGAGGCCATCAGCACGTCGATCGACGGACGCGAGAACAGCACGGGCGGCTCGCAGCTCAGCGAGAAGCAGCGGTCGCGCTCGATCGACAGGTGGTAGCCGGGCGGCGCGAAGTAGAGCGTGCCGGCCGCGAGCGGCATCTTGTCGGCGGCCTCGCGCACCGGCATGGCGACGCGCTCGCCGAACACCTCGGCCAGGCGGCTGTCGTGGCCCTCGGGCAGGTGCAGCACCACCACCTTGGGAATGCGGCTGGCGGCGGGCAGGCCGCTCAAGAGACCGAGCAGCGCGTCGATGCCGCCGGCCGAGGCACCGATGACCACGGCCTCGACGCGGCGGCGCAGGTGGGAGGGCAGCGCCTGTTTCACGTGGCCTTCCGGTAGATGCGCTCGGGGCGCGCCAGCGGCTCGAAGCGGTCGGCGTAGGCCGAGAAGTCGATGCTCTCCTTGGCGCCCAGGCCGAGGAAGCCGCGGTGGCTCAGCGATTCGTGGAACAGGCCGAGCGCGCGGTTCTGCAACTCGCGGTTGAAGTAGATCAGCACGTTGCGGCAGGACACCAGCTGGGTCTCGGCGAACACGCTGTCGGTGGCCAGGCTGTGGTCGGCAAAGATGGTGTCGGCGCACAGCGAGGGGTCGAAGCGCGCGGCGTCGTAGGCCGCGGTGTAGTAGTCGGAGAACGAGCCCAGCCCGCCCGCGCGCTGGTAGTTGGCGGTGTAGCCGCGGATCGCCTCGAGCGGGAAGATGCCCTGGCGCGCCTTCTCGAGCGAGGCCGGGTTGATGTCGGTGGCGTAGATCTGCGTGCGCTCGAGCAGGCCTTCCTCGCGCAGCAGGATGGCGAGCGAGAACACCTCCTCGCCGGTGCTGCAGCCAGCCACCCAGATCTTGACCGACGAATAGGTGTGCAGCAGCGGCACCACGTGCCGGCGCAGGCCCAGGAAGTAGGCCGGGTCGCGGAACATCTCGCTGACCGGGATGGTGAGGAACTGCAGCAGGCGCCCGAACAGCGCGGCGTCGCGCAGCACGCGGTCCTGCAGCGCCGAGATCGAGGGCAGGCCGAGCTGCGTGAGCGCGTGCAGCACGCGGCGCTTCTGCGAGGCCAGCGTGTAGTCGCGGAAGTCGTAGCTGTACTTGAGGTAGATCGCCTCCATCAGCAGCCGCAGCTCGATCTCGGTGTCGCTCAGCGGCTGCGGCGGAGCGGCGATCGCGCCCGGCACGGCGGGCAGGGCGGGGCGGCCGGTCGCCGGCCGCTCGGGCAGGGAAGGCGGCGGCGCGTCGGTCACAGGCGCTCCATCTTCGGCATCCACACGCGCAGCAGCGAGAACAGGCGGTCCAGGTCCACCGGCTTGGCGAGGTAGTCGCTGGCGCCCGCGGCCAGGCACTGCTCGCGGTCGTCCTTCATGGCCTTGGCGGTGATGGCGATCACCGGCAGCTTGGCGAAGCGCGGATCGGCGCGCAGGTGGCGCGTGGCCTCCAGGCCGTCCATCTCCGGCATCATGACGTCCATCAGCACGAGGTCGATCTCCTTCACGCGGTCGAGCTGCTCGAGGGCCTCGCGGCCGTTGCGGCCGATCTCGACCTTCGCGCCGCGCTGCTCGAGCGCGCTCGTGAGCGCGAAGATGTTGCGCACGTCGTCGTCCACCAGCAGCACCGTGCGGCCCTCGAAGATCCGGTCGCGCCCGCGCGCGGCCTTGAGCATGCCCTGGCGCTCGCTCGAGAGTTCGGCCTCGACCTTGTGCAGGAACAGGGTGACCTCGTCGAGCAGCCGCTCGGGCGAGCGCGCGCCCTTGATGATGATCGAGCGCGAGTAGCGGTGCAACTCGGCCTCCTCCTCGCGCGTGAGGTTGCGCCCGGTGTAGACGATCACCGGCGGGAACGAGACGATGTCCTCCGAGGCCATCTGCTTGAGCAGCTCGCTGCCCTGCATGTCGGGCAGTTTCAGGTCGGTGATCATGCAGTCGAAGATGCGCGTGCGCAGCAGCTCCAGCGCCTCCTCGCCCGAGGCCACGTCGACGATCTCGATGTCGTCGTCGCCGATCAGCTGGATCACGCTCTGGCGCTGCAGGTCGTCGTCTTCCACCAGCAGCACGGTCTTGACCTTCTGCGTGAGCTTCTCCTCCAGCCGCGCGAACACGCGCGTGAGTTCCTCGCGCGTGGCGGGCTTGCGCGCATAGCCCACCGCGCCCATGTGCAGCGCGGCCTCGGCGTTGTCGGCGGCCGAGACCACGTGGATCGGGATGTGGCGCGTGAGCGGCGAATCCTTCAGGCGCTGCAGCACGTCCAGGCCGGTGCTGTCGGGCAGCCGCATGTCGAGCAGGATCGCGTCGGGCACGAACTCGCTGGCCAGCGCGAAGCCGTCGGCCGCGCCGTGCGCGACCAGGCAGCGGTAGCCGAGCTCGTGCGCGAGGTCGTAGAGGATGTGGGCGAACTGCGGTTCGTCCTCGATCACGAGCACGCGCCGCACCTGCTGGTCGCGCGGCAGTGCGCGGTCGTCGGCGAACTGCGGCGCGGGCACCACCGGCGCCGGCGCGGCCGGGGCAGGGGGCGCGACC
>NZ_JBMDKG010000081.1:0-21853 GCF_057809595.1 Variovorax sp. FG153 | reverse complement strand
GGGCGCGGGCGGCGCCGTGACGGCCCGCGGCGGCGTGAAGCCGAACTGCTCGATCGGCAGGTGGTCCGGCCGCGGCAGCGGCGTGGACGGCGCCGCGCGCTGCAGCGCGGCGAGCGGATCGGCATCGGCGGCGGTGTTGGGCTGCAACAGCGGGTCGGCCAGCGGCGACAGCGCCAGCGGATCGCCGCCGATGCCACCGGTGCCCGGCGCTCCGCCGAACAGGTCGTCGATGCTCGCGGCCTTGCCGTGCGCGGGCGGCCGGCCCAGGTCGGAGAAGTCGTCGAGCGCGCCGAGGCCGGCCGCGGGCGCCGACGACGGGTCGGGGCCGAGCAGGTTGGCGAAGGGATCGATCTGCGCGGCCTGCGCGTTGCGCGAACCGGTGGCCATCGGATCGGGAAAGAGCAGCGGATCCGCGGCGGCCGGCGCGGCCGGGGAAGGCGCGGGCGACGCGGCCGGTGCCGCCGGCGGCGCGAGGCCAGCGAGCAGGTCGGCGAAGGGATCGTCGCTCGCGGCCGCCGCGGGTTTCGCGCCCGACAGGCCCATGATCGTCTCGGGAATCGCGAGCGGCGCCGCGGCCGGTACCGGCGCGCTCGCGGCCGCCTGCGCGCGCACCACGAGCTCGAAGCTGCCGACCACCAGCCGCGCGCCATCGGCGAGCGCCGCCTCCTTGCCCGCGCCCAGCGACACGCCGTTGCACTGCATGGGGTTGCTGCCGCGGTCGATCACGAAGTACCGGCCGTCGCGGCACAGCACCTGCGCGTGCACGCGCGAAACCGTGCGGTCGGGATCGTCGAGCACCAGCGTGTTGGTGTCGGCGCGGCCGATGGTGCCGCCATTGGGGCCGAAGTCCGCCGACAGCGACGGTCCCGCCGGGACGCCTTGACGGGTGACAACAGTGATCTGGATCATGAACCGGCCCCCAGGGCGACGCCCATACAACTGCGCACGAGCACGCGAAGAATCTCGCGAGGAGTATTCATTCCGCAAGACGCCTTGGCAATCTCGCCTTAAGAGATAGGCCGTTCCCGCCGCGGCGCTCAGGGCGCCAGCAGCAGCACCAGCGTCTGGCTCGGCACCGTGCGCACGCCCGGGCAGTTGGTGCTGTTCTGCAGCGAGCTGCTGGTCAGCCGCGTGGCCGGCATGCTGTTGAGGAGCACCGTGAAGGCCCCCGTCAGATGGCGGCTGGGCCCCATGACCGTGCCCGACGCCACGCCCAGCAGCACGCCCGCGTTGTCGCCGTTGGTCATGGGAATGGTGGTTCCGAGGTTGTGGGCCGGCATGCCCATGAACAGGATCGTCGGGCAGTTCGGAATGGCCATCGGGCCCATCGCGATGTTGGGATACGGCACCGGGATCGGCGACGGCGCGGCGGGCGTGATGCAGACATCGGGGAAGCCCATGTCCATGCCCATCAGCTGGCAGTTGGCGAACATGGCGCTTCAGCCGAAGTGGATCTGCGCGCCGCGCGTCTTCACGAGCTTGGCACCGTTGATCAGCGCGTGCTCGCCGCGCAGGTGCAGCAGCTCGGACGCATCGCGCTCGATGTGGGCCGCGTGCACGCGGTCCAGCCCCTTGGTCGTGCGCAGGTAGTGCTGGCTGAAGTGGTTGACACGGTCCATCACCGTGCTCAGCACGCTGCCCACGAGCTTGAAGGTGCTCGCCACCATGCGCACGCGCTCGCCGACGAACTCCGTCGTGTCGAGCGAAACCGCGGCGGTCTTCGCGCGCAGCGCCAGGTGGTCCGCGCCCAGTTGCAGCCGCTCGGCCTCCAGGGCGAGCCGGCCACCTTCGACCACGAGCCGCGTGTCGCCCTCGCAGCGCAGCACCCGCTCCCGCGCGCCCGCGCCGCGCTCGAGCACCGAGAGCACCCAGCGCTCGCCGGTGGCCGCACCGAAGCACAGCACGGTGTCGCCGGCCATCGGCACCAGCAGGCAGCCCGCGGCGGCGCGCACCGGCCGGAGCGTTCCGCCCTCGCGGATGCACGGCGTGCCATCGGGCCCGGCCTCCAGCAACGCGGTCCAGCAGCGCTCGGGGAGCGCGGCCGGCGACGGCGTCTCGGTCTCGGTCGGTCGGGTGCCGCGCGCGGCGGCCGTGCGGCGGCGCGCGGAGTGGTGGGCGGTGGTCTTCATGGCGGGAGTTCCGTTGCGGGGAAATCGGTGGAAAGGGAGGAAGCCGGTGCCGGCCGCCGGTCAGACCGGCACCGGGCGCCAGTCCTCGGACTGCGCCAGCTGGGGGTCGGTCTCGAGCGCGCGGGCGCGATCGTCGATCTGCGCCTCCTCGGTCATGGCGCGGTGCAGGCAGGCGCGCACGAGGGTCGCGCCGCGCAGGTCGGCGCGGTGCAGGCGCGCGTGGCGCAGGTCGGCATAGCCGAGGTCGGCGCCCGCGAAGTGCGCGCCGTCGAGCACGGCGCCAGCGAAATGGGCCTGATGCAGGCGCGCGCCGCCGAACTTCGCCTGCGGCAGCCTGGCGCCGGTGAACAGCGCCTGCGTCAAGATCGCATCGGAGAAATCGACGCCGGCGCCCTCGGCCTCGCAGAACAGGGCCAGCGGCGCGTCGATGCGGTCGAAGCGGGCCTCGTCGAGCTTGGCGCCCTGGAAATTGCAC
Source organism: Variovorax sp. FG153 (assembly GCF_057809595.1). Classification (NCBI taxonomy): domain Bacteria; kingdom Pseudomonadati; phylum Pseudomonadota; class Betaproteobacteria; order Burkholderiales; family Comamonadaceae; genus Variovorax; species Variovorax sp. FG153. The sequence goes on along the minus strand of NZ_JBMDKG010000081.1, from coordinate 19,249 downwards.
TGGCGCAGCGGCGCCCCGCTGAACTGCGCGCCGCGCAGGTCGGCGCCCGCGAACTGGCAGCCCTCGAGCGTCACGCCGTCGAAGGACAGCCCCGCGAGCCGGGTGGTCGAGAAGGCCACGCGCAACATGCTGGCGCCGCGCCATGCCGCGTGGCGCAGGTCGCAGCCGGCCACGGTCGCATGCACCCAGCGCGTCGACTCCGCACCGAGGTCGAGCAGGCTGCTGTCGCTCAGCACGCAGGCATCGAGCAGCGCGCCGCGCAGCGTGGCATGGTCGAGCCGGGTCTTGGTGCAGGCGAGCATGCTGAGGTCGGCCTCGCGCAGATCGGCATGCGGCGCCTGGCATTCGCTCAGCACGGCCGCGTGCAGCGCGGCCGCGCTCAGGTCGACGTGGTCCATGCGGCACTGGCTGAACACGGCGCGCTGCAGCCGCGCGCCGCCCAGCAGCGCGCCGCGCAGGTCGCACTGGTTGAACACCGCCTCGCGCAGGTCGGCGCCGCGCAGGTCGGCCTTGGAGAAATCGACGCGGTCGAACAGGCCCCCGGCCAGTTGCGCCTGCGCGTAGTGCCCGCCCGACAGGTCCAGGCCGGGGATCGATTCGCCGAGCAGCACGGCCAGCGCGAGCGTGGTGGCATTCATGGCATCGCGCTCCTCATGCGGCCGCCTGTTGCTCGGGCGTGAGCCGCGGCCAGGTGCGCGCGCGCTTGAGCAGCGCACCTTCGAGGCGCACGTCGCCATCGAGCCGCGCGCGCGACAGGTCCGCCGCGAACAGGTTGCTGTTGCGCAGGTCGCAGCCGCGCAGGTCGGCATGCTGCAGGATCGCCTCGCTGAAGTTCACGCCGGCCAGCCGGGCGCGCCGCAGCACGGTACGGCGCAGCAGCGCGCCCTTGGCGCTGGCCAGCCGCCAATCGCTGTCGGACAGGCCGGCCTCGCACAGGTTGGCGCCGTCCAGCACGCTGCCCACCAGGCGCGCGCGCGACATGTCGGCCGCGCCGAAATTGACCCCCTGCATCCGGGCCCCCGAGAAATCGGCCTCGACCAGGCTGCAGTTCCGGGCGAACACCATGCCCTTGCCCTGCGCGCCGCCGAACCTGGCGCCGTCCAGCGCGCAGGACACGAGGTTGGCCTGGGTCAGGTCGGCCTCGCGAAAGTCGGCCCCCGCGAGCTCGCATTCGACGAACTGGCAGGCCGCGAGCGCGGCCTCGGCGAACGACTGGCCCTTGAGCGACAGCCGGTAGAACAGTTGCTCGGTCGCCTGCAGCCCATGCGCATCGGCGCCTTCCCAGCGGGTGCCGATCAACATCGCGCCCTGGATCCGCGCGCGGCGCAGCGACGCCCCGCCGAGGTCGGCATGCGAGAGCTGGGCGTCGGTGAAGTCGGCTTCGTCGAACACCGCCCCCTTCCAGCGCGAGCGCCCCAGGTTCGCGGTGCGCAGCGTGGCCTTGATGCCGATCGCGCCCTCGAGGCAGGCATGGGCCAACACGGCGGCCGAGAAGTTCGCGCCCGAGACATTGGCCTGCCTGAAGTCCACGGCTTCGAGCCAGGCGCCGGTGAAGTTGACGTCGCGCAGGTCGAGTCCAGAGAAATCGGCGCCCGTGAAGTCCATGCCGACGAAGAAGCGCAAGCCGCCGGCCAGCGCCTGCCGCATGCCCTCCTTCAAGGTCGCGGCCTGCGCGGCCTGCATCGCGGGCGCGGCCAGCTGTTCGTGCGCACCCTGCAGGTAGCCGATCCGCTCCATCGCCTCCTGTCGCAGCAACTGGGCATGCGTGGCCGCGAGGTCGAAGCCGCCGGTGGCGCCGGCGTTCGCGGCCTTCAGGCGCTCCAGCGCCACGTCGGCATTGAAGACCGGCGGGCCGCGGTGTTCCAGCGGCTTCATCGCCTTGTTCGCCTTGTGCGTGGCCACGGCCTTCTCGAGCGCATCGAGCGCGTCGTCGATGGCCGCCAGCTTCTGCTGCTCGGCCTCGAGCGTCTTCTTCTTGAGGTAGGCCACGCGCTGCGCGGGCGCGGGCGGCTGCTCGCGCGGGGGCATGACGACGCCCAGCGCGTCGGGATCGCGGCCGCTGGCACGCAGTTCCTCGCGCGCCAGCGCCACGTCGATCTCGGCGCGGCGGTATTGCGCCTGCGCCTGCAGGCCCTGGCTCGCGAAGGCCTCGGCGGCGCGTTCGGCCTCGGGGTCGCTGGCGTCGATGCCCTCGGGCAGCAGGTCGCCGTCGTCCAGGCTCTCGACCCCGCCCCAGCGCGGATCGGCGCGGCGCGCGAGCGCATCGAGGTAGTGGGCATCGGAGCGCGCTGCATCGAGCCGCTCGATCGCACCGAGCAGCCCATGCACGTCGGAGCCGTCGTCGGTGGCGACCTCCGCCAGTCCCTGGAACAGCAGCAACGCCCGCTCCGCATGCGGAAAGAACCAGACCGTCGTCAGCCGCAGCGGCACTTCGCGCAGGCGCGGCTCGGCCGCCCCCGCGGCACGGTAGTCGGCGAACACGCGCGCGCGCAGGCCGGGCAGCCGGCCCTCGATCGAGGGCTTGTCCGGGTGCATGTGGTCGAACTGGAAGGTCTCGTCGCCCCGCAGCGGCGCGTCGAACCACTGGTCCTCGGGCGCGAGATTGAAGTAGCGCCAGTCGAGATCGGGGGCGAAGCCCGGCGCGTGCTCCTTGAGGTAGTCCGCATCGTAGGTGCCGCGAAAGCGCGCGCGCTCCGGATGCATCGGCCCGCGCTGGCCGAAGCCCGCGGGCGCCACGGCCTGCGCCGGATCGCGCAGCGGCTGGTCGGGCCGCTCCACGTTCGGCAGCCGGTGCACGCCGTTCTCGGCCGCCGCGCCGATGCCCTCGGGATTGGTCGGCACCGAAGGACCGCCATAGGCGTGTGCCCAGTCGATGGGCATCGCCTCGAAGGCCGATGGCCGGGTCGCCTGGGCGCCGTCCCATCGGCGGTCGCCGAACACCAGCAGGGTCTTGCTGCGGTCGCCGAGCCGGGCGCGCACGGCGCAGGCCTGCGGGTTCGCGGCCGGTGCGAAGGCCTTGCCGTGCACCAGGAACTCGGACGTGAGCTTGGCCACGCCCTCGTCGACCAGCGGTACCGGCATCTCGCGGCCGATGAAGTTCCAGGCCGACTGCTCGCCCCAGACCGTGCCGCCCTCGGCCTGCGCGAACGGCACGTGCAGCATGGCCGTGACGCACAGGCCGAAGCGCTTGCGGTACTCGATCGGTCGGGTGCTCAGGCACAGCGCCTGGGGTTTGACGACTTGCATGGTGGCTCGCGCGGCTGCCTGCCCGTTCAGTTCTTGGGATTGCCGCTGTCGTCCCGCTCCAGCAGCTCGTTGGCGCCACGCTCGCTGCCGACCGCGTCCACGCCAGGCACCATGCCCAGCAGGCCCAGGACCGGCCCGGCGGCACCGCCCGTCAGGATCAGCGCGAGGCCGTCGCTGACATTGGTGCCCACCAGATTGCGCATGCGCTCGAGCCGCCCGCGCATGCCGGGGATCTTGTCGACGTCCGGGCTCGACAGGATCTCGTTGAGCATCTTGCGCGCATCGCCGTACTGGGAGCCCAGGGACGCGGCGCCGCTGAGCATGGAGACGATGCCGTAGCCCAGGCCCGCGACGGCGCCCACCGTGCCGGCGTTCGCCATCGCGGCCGTGGCATCGGTGCCGGCGCCGGCGCCCGCACCGGGCATGATCGAATGCAGCGGCGCCTGGCGCACCGAGGTGCCGTCGCGCTCGATCTTCAGGCCCGCGGTCGACTCCATGGTGACGGCCAGCGTGTTCTCGATCTTCAATCCGAGGAAGTTCGACATCGCCACGCCCAGCGCGTTCTCCATGCTCAGCCCCATGAAGGTCGAGCGGGCGACGCCGAGGTTGAAGTCGGTGTTGTTGCCGATGTAGCCGCTGGTGTTCGGGCCGAGCACCGTGGTGTTCGAGCCCACCGACACGGTATTGATGTTCCCGATCGCCACCATGTTGAGCTCGGTGTTGCTCACCAGCGTGTACTTCTGGAACGCCGCCGCGTAAGGCGCGGCGTTGGCATCGATCTTCATCGAGTTGCCGCCGGTCACCTTGAACTCGATGTGCCCGGCCTCGAACAGCATGGTCGGCGCCTTGTACTTCACGCCGCCCTTGACCGTGATGGTCTGCGTGCCCGTGACCGAGCGCGTTTCGTTGCCGCCGGTGGAATCGGTCCGGTTGCCGTCCGCGTGGATCTTGTGGTGGCCCTTCACCAGCAGCGCGTGGTCGATGTCGACGTTCGTGGTCTGGTAGCCGACCACGTGGTTGTCCTGGTTCTTGCCGACGGTCAGCTTCTGGAACTGCTGGATGATCGTGGTGTCGTTGTTCTCCACGGTGGTCTTGCGGTCGCGCACGACGGTGGAGGTCTGGTCGCGCTTCACCGTCACCGTCTGGTCGCGGTCCACCGAGGTCGAATCGTCGAGCTCCACGCTGCGGCTCATGTTGCGCTCGGCGTGGATGGTGATGTTCTCCTCGCCCTTCTTGTCCTCGAACATGATCTCGTTGTAGTTGTTCGCGCCGCCGCCGGGCGTGGACCGGGTGCGGAAGCCGCTCTGCGTGGGCGACTTGTAGGGGATGGGCTGGTCGTCGTTGTAGACGCGGCCCACGATCACCGGCCGGTCGGGGTCGCCGTTGAGGAAGTCGACGATCACCTCCTGGCCGATCCGCGGGATGAAGTAGCCGCCCCAGCCCTTGCCGCCCCAGGGCTGCGACACGCGCACCCAGCAGGTGGATTTCTCGTTGCTCTCGTCGTAGCGGTCCCAGTGGAAATGCACCTTCACGCGGCCATGGTCGTCCACGTGCAGCTCGTCGCCCGCCGGGCCGACCACGATGGCCGTCTGTGGCCCCGGCATGGTCACGCGCGGCGTCAGGCGCGGCGGCCGGTAGCTGCGCTCCAGCGGAATCGCGGTGATCAGGAACACGCTGGTCCCGGGCTGCGAGCCCTCGAGCATCGGCGTCTCGGCGATCAGGTTCTCGAGTTCCTGCAGCGTGTCGGCGTTCACCGCATCGTCTTTCAGTGCCTCGGCCAGCGCCGTGTAGAGCTTGCGCGGCGCGGTGGCGTCGGCGCTCGCGCTCTCGTAGCCGGGGTGGCTGAGCATGAAGGTGCAGGCCGCGATCAGGTAGTCCCCGTCGCGGGTGCCGTCGGGATCGCCTTCGAACTTGAAGCTGCGGCCCGCCGCCACGTCGGGCCATCCGGTCAGCGCCCAGTGGCGGTCGCGCCGCGCGTTGAGCTCTTCGCCGCGCAGCTTGGTGCGGTTCTCGGCCTCGTCGCCCTTGAAGTAGCCGCCGGGAAACTCGAAGGCCTCGAAATCGGCCAGCTCGTGGCTGTCGGAGGCATCGATGGCGGCGCCCAGCTTCTTGCGGATCGCCTTGAAGTCGCTGTCGCGCGAGGCCTGCTTGCCGGTGTCGAACTGGCGCGCGTGGGTCCAGTGCCAGATCTCCTCGTGGCGCGCCTCGCTCGCGCCCCCGAGCACGTAGCGCAGCGTCGCCGCCACGGGCAGCTTCTCGTGCGCGAGATCGCTCGCGTCCGACAGGTGCATGGTGCCCGGCGCATCGTGCGCGTCGAACCAGTAGTAGATGCCCTCGTCCTCGATCAGGCGCGAAAGGAACTGGTAGTCGCTCTCCTGGTGCTGCACGCAGTAGCGGCGCGGGTTGTGGGTGCCGATGACGTTGCCGGTCTTGGTCTTCTTGAAGCGCTTGATCGGGCTGTCCTCGAACACCGCGTCGAGCACCTCGAGCACCTTCTTGTCCTGCAGGATGCGCGAGTTGATGCGCTTGGTCAGCAGCCAGAACCACGATCGCAGCGTGATGCGGTACTCGAAGTGGCGCCCCACGTGGCCCGCGCGCACGAAGCGCACCGCATGGCCCTGGCAGTGCCGCTCGTGCTTGCCGCCATCCTTGTCCTCGAACTCGACGACCAGGTCGAAGGCGCGCCCGAGGATGTCCGTGGCATCGATGGCCCTGTTCTCCGACAGCACCGTGAGTTCGTAGGTCGAAGGGCGCGCCAGCGCCTCGTGACCCACGATGCGCCAGAACATCAGGTCGTCCTTGGCGGGCGAATCGGTTTCGATGCGGAACTCGTGGTCGGCCATGGGTGGATCTCTTCGGGGAGCCTCAATCGAAGGCGTAGGTGAAATCGGCGTCCTTGACGTCGAGCGCGACGCGGCGGATCTCGCCGCCGGCGGCCAGGCGCTGCAGGTACTCGACCGAGATCGTGGGCAGCACGGTGTTGGTCAGGATGGCGTCGATCACGCGGCCGCCCGATTCCGGGTCCTGGCAGCGCGCGACCACCTGGTCGACCACCGCGTCGCTGTACTCGAAGGGCACGCCGTGGTTGGTCTCGACGCGCTTCTTGATGCGGCCCAGCTGCAGCCGCACGATCTTCTTCATCATCTCGGGCGACAGCGGGTAGTAGGGAATGGTGACGATGCGGCCCAGCAGCGCGGGCGGGAACACCTTCATCAGCGGCGCCTTCAGCGCATCGGCCAGCGCGTTCGGATCGGGCAGCAGCTCGGGATCGCGGCACATGCTCATGACGAGCTCGCTGCCGGCATTGGTGGTCAGCAGGATGATCGTGTTCTTGAAATCGATCATGCGGCCCTCGCCGTCCTCCATCCAGCCCTTGTCGAAGACCTGGAAGAAGATCTCGTGCACGTCGGGGTGCGCCTTCTCGACCTCGTCGAGCAGCACCACGCTGTAGGGCCGGCGGCGCACGGCCTCGGTCAGGATGCCGCCCTCGCCGTAGCCCACGTAGCCCGGAGGCGCGCCCTTGAGCGTGGAGACGGTGTGCGCCTCCTGGAACTCGCTCATGTTGATGGTGATGATGTTCTGCTCGCCGCCGTACAGCGCCTCGGCCAGCGCGAGCGCGGTCTCGGTCTTGCCGACGCCCGAGGTGCCGCACAGCATGAACACGCCGATCGGCTTCTGCGGGTTGTCCAGCCGCGCGCGCGAGGTCTGGATGCGGCGCGCGATCATCTCGAGGCCGTGCTTCTGGCCGATCACGCGCTGGTTGAGCGTGTCGGCGAGCTTGAGCACCGCCTCGACCTCGTTCTTGACCATGCGCCCGACCGGAATGCCGGTCCAGTCGGCGACCACCGAGGCCACGGCCTGCTCGTCGACCGAGGGCAGGATCAGCGGCGACTCGCCCTGCACCGCGTGGATCTTCGCCTGCAGCTCGTGCAGTTCGGCGAGCAATGCGGCGCGGTCGGGCGCGGCCTCGGCGGGCGCGGCTTCGGTGCCGGCCGGCGCATCCACCGGCTTGTTCCCCGTGCGCAGCTTCGCGCGCAGTTCCAGCAGCCGGTCGACCAGGCCCTTCTCTTCCTGCCAGCGCGCGTTCAGCACCTCGAGCTGCGCCTTCGACTCGGCCAGCAGCGCCGACACCTGCGCCGCGCGCCTGGTGACGTCGATGCCGATCGCCTCCTCGCGGCCGATGATCTCCTGCTCGACCGTCAGGCCCTCGATGCGGCGCATGCAGTCCTCGACCTCGGGCGGCGTCGCGTGCTGGCTCACGGCCACGCGCGCGCAGGCGGTGTCGAGCAGGCTCACGGCCTTGTCGGGCAGCTGGCGCGCGGGAATGTAGCGGTGCGACAGCTTCACGGCGGCCTCGATGGCCTCGTCGAGCAGCTGCACGCGGTGGTGCTTCTCGAGCACGCTGGCCACGCCGCGCAGCATCAGGATGGCCTTGGTCTCGTCGGGCTCGGGCACCTGCACGACCTGGAAGCGCCGCGTCAGCGCGGGGTCCTTCTCGATGTACTTCTTGTACTCGGCCCAGGTGGTGGCGCCGATGGTGCGCAGGTTGCCGCGCGCCAGCGCGGGCTTGAGCAGGTTGGCCGCGTCGCCGGTGCCGGCCGCGCCGCCCGCGCCCACCAGGGTGTGGATCTCGTCGATGAAGAGAATGATCGGCGTGGGCGAGCTCTGCACCTCGTCGATCACCTGGCGCAGCCGCTGCTCGAACTCGCCCTTCATGCTCGCGCCGGCCTGCAAGAGGCCGATGTCCAGCGTGAGCAGCTTCACGTCCTTGAGCTGCGGCGGCACGTCGCCGCGCGCGAGGCGCTGCGCGAAGCCCTCGACCACGGCGGTCTTGCCGACGCCGGCCTCGCCGGTCAGCAGCGGATTGTTCTGGCGCCGGCGCATCAGGATGTCGACGATCTGGCGGATCTCCTCGTCGCGGCCCGTGACCGGGTCCATCTCGCCCTTCTTCGCCTTCTCGGTCAGGTCGACCGCGAACTTCTTGAGCGCATCGCCCTTGCCCATGGCGGCCGGCGCCATCGCGCCCGCGTCCTCGCCGGGCGCGCCGCTGCCCATGCCGGTGCCGTCCTGCGCGCGCATCTGGGCCTCGGGCGAGGCATCGCAGATCTTCACGAAGTTCTCGGCCAGGTCCTCGACCTTGACCTTCTCGAACTGCTTCGACAGGCCGAACAGCGGGTTGCGCAGGCTCTGCGTCTTGAGCATGCCCACCAGCAGGTAGCCGGTGCGCACCTGCGCCTCGCCGAACTGCAGGGTGGCGTAGGTCCAGGCGCGCTCGATCGCGTTCTCGATGTGCGGCGAGAAGTCGCTGATGGCGGTGGCGCCGCGCGGCAGGCGGTCGAGCGCGGCCGTCATGTCCTTGGCGATCACCGAGACGTCGAGGCCGTAGTGCTGGATCACGCGGTGCAGGTCGGAGTCCTGCGCCTGCAGCAGCTGGGCGAACCAGTGCTCGAGCTCGACGTACGGATTGCCCCGCATCTTGCAGAACACGGTCGCGCCTTCGATGGCCTTGTAGGCCAGCGAATTGAGTTTCCCGAACAGGGCGGTGCGGCTGATTTCACTCATGGAGGACTCCGTATCTCTTCAAGACGAACGAAAGGGTTTTTTATTGAAAAGCCGGCGCGCGCGGATGCGCCTCGCCGCCGGGCCGGCTCGCGATGCGCACGTCGCTCGCGTCGCGCGAACGCGGCCGCTCGCCGAGCCACGAGATCCAGCCCAGCCGCGGCGCGTTGCCGCGCTGCTGGCCGAGCCGCGTGGGCGGCACCTGCTCCTTGCGCAGCACCAGTTCGGCGTCCCACTCGAGCTCGCCGCCCAGCAGCTGCAGCATCCAGCGCTGCAGCACCGGCTGCGCATCGCCGATCGGCAGGAACATGCGGTAGCGCGCGAGGTCGAGCGGCCCGACATGCAGGCGCACGCGGTGCTGGCGGTCCCAGGCGCGGGTGCCGAGCATCGCGCCCAGGCCCATCGCGCGCGAGCTCTCGCCGCGGCCCAGCCGCGTGAGTTCGGCATCGGGCAGGCTCATCCAGTGGCCGACCCAGCGCTCGAGCTTCACCGGCACGCCGAAGTAGCTGCACAGCACCGACTCCACGCCCTCGGCGCTGTGCACGCGGCGCGCGAGCCAGCCCGAGAAGTGCAGCCGCGCGTCGTCGTGGATCTCGTCGCGCCCGATGCGCCCCGGCGTGCCGATGCCCACCAGCGCGCCGATCTGCAGCCGGAAGCGGTCCTCGCCCGGCCGGTCGAGCGCGACCGCGGGCCGCGCCTGCGCCCAGGCGCGGTAGAAATGCAGCGAGAAGCGGTGCAGGAAGCTGTCGAGGAAGGCGAGCCAGGTCGGGTCGCCATGGTTCAGGCTGCGCTCGCGGATGAAGTCGCTCAGGTGCACCGGCAGCGGCCCGTTGGGGCCGATGTAGGCGAAGAAATGCTGGCGCAGCCGCGGCGGCGAATGCGCGCCGGCCGGCTCGAAGCGGCTGAAGGCGGCGGGCGCGAACGACAGCGAGGGCTCCTGGCCCACGCGCACCGGCTCGGCGCTCGGCAGCAGCGCGCGACCCCAGCGCGGCGTGGTCGCGGCGGCCGACTCGAGCCGGCGCAGCACCGCGAAGTAGTCGTAGGCCCAGGGCTGGTCGGACCACTGGCGCAGCGCGGCATCCACACGCGCGGCCACCGTTCCCTCGGGCGCCGCGGGCGCGGCTAGAGGATCTGGCGCGTCCCGCACAGCGGCCTCCAGCGCATGTTCTCGCCCTTGCCCGCGATGCGCACCACGGTCTCGACGAAATGGTTGACCTCGACATGGCGCGCCAGGTAGCGCGCGAGCACGGCGCCGAACAGGAACACGCTATGGCCGTGGAAGGCGTCCTTGTCGACCTCGAGCGTGACCTCCAGGCCGCGCCCGAAGGCGATCGGCCCCTTCATCGGCAGGCGGCGCGCCACCGGCTTGCTCGTGACCGACAGCAGCCCGCGCACCTGGCCCTGGCGCATCTCGTCGGCATGCGAGGCATAGAGCATCAGCGTCTCGCGCAGGGCGGCCGCGCCCTGCTGCGGCGTGCTGTCGGAGATCGACAGGTAGTTGAGCGCGAGGTGGTCGAGCACGCGCCAGCCCAGCCCCTGGCTCACCACCGGCGACACCGGCCGCGAGGGCCCGCGCACCATGCGCACGCGCTGCGCGGGGAAGGAGTCGACGCAGTCGAAGTCGTTGTCGCGGCCCATCGGCAGCAACAGCGGCAGGTCGCGGTTGGTGCACAGCGCCGACACCGCGAGCTGGCGCAGGCTGGCCGCGTACGGCGCCTGCTGCGGATCGACGATCTGCATGTAGACCTCGGAGCCGATGTGGCTGCTGCGATTGCCCTCGGTGCGCTGGCGCACCGACAGCATGCGCGGCTCGCGCGTGGTCGTGTAGTAGGCCGGATGGCTGTGGCGCGTGCCGTGGAAGGCCGAATAGAAGGGGCGGAACGGCTGCTCGGTGGCCGCGCCCCGGTCGGCGCCCGGCGCGCCGTGGCCGATCACCTCGGTCACGGTATGCACTTCGAAGTCCTGCGGTCGCGTGCGGTCGGGCACCAGGTGGAACTGGCTCACGCCCTCGCCGAGCGGCACGCGGTCGAGCCGCTTGTGAAACAGGTTGATGGCCGGCACGCAGTGCAGCTGCAGGTTCTCGGCGCTCACGAGCTTCTCGAGCGCGGCATCGCCGCGCGAGAACAGCAGCACGATCTCGACCTGCGTCACCGGCATCGAGGGCAGCACCGACTGCAGGCCCGCGATCTTGAGGAACTGGAAGCGCTGCGGAAAGGCGAAGTACTCCTGCAGCAGCCGGAAGCCCGAGAAGCCCGTGGCCGTGACCGGCAGCAGCGCCTCGTCGTCCTCGAAGCCGACCATGCCGATGGCGCTCGGCGGCAGGCTGCGCGCCTCGCCCTGCAGCGCGCCGCCGGCGCCCAGCGGCCGCACCATCACGCCGATGGGCTGGCCCAGCGCGCATTCCTGCAACTGCCAGGCCACGTCCTCGGCGCCGCCCAGGTGCAGCACCAACTCGTCGAGCGCGATCTGGCTGAAGTTCAGGCCCGCGGTGGTGCGCAGCACCAGGCGCAGGCCGCCGCGGATCGCGCGCGCCTGCGCATGCGTCGTCAGCGGCAGGTCGGGCGCGTAGGTGAAGTACTGGGCTCGCTGCACCTCGAGCGGCCACAGGCGCATCGCGCCGGCGGTGCGGAACTCGCAATAGGTGTTCTGGCCCACCGCATGGCGAGCGCGCAGGCCCGCGCCGCGCGGCAGCGTCGGACCGGTGGCGAGGTTGGCATCGTCGGGATCGTGCGAGAACGCGACCACCGCCATGGCCGGCGTGGGCGCGAGGAATTGCGGATAGACGATGTCGAGCAGATGCCCGGTGAAGCGCGGGTATTCGGCATCGAGCTTGAGGTTGACGCGCGCCGAGAGGAAGGCCGTGGCCTCGATCAGGCGCTCGACGTAGGGATCGGCGACCTCCTGGCCCTCGATGCCGAGGCGGTGCGCGATCTTCGGGAAGGCACGGGCGAACTCGGACGAGCTTTCGCGGAAGTAGCGCAGTTCCTGCTCGTACAGGTTCAACAGCCGTGGATCCATGACTACTTTTGCGGGTGCGCCATGTCCTCGATCTCGATGCGTCCTTCCTCCAGGTCGACCCGGCTGCGCATGAGGAACTCCAGCGGCACGGGCTGCGCCCACAGCATGCCGCGGATCTGCAGGCCGATGCTGTTGTGCGAGTCCAGGGCGGGGCCTTCCATGACCAGTTCCACTTCGAGGGTGCGTGACAAGATGCGAGGCTCGAACTGCAGGATTGCGTTCTTCAAAGCCTGTTCCATGCTGACACGCTGAACCGACGAGGTGAACTGGCCAGACAGCATAGGCAATCCGTAGTTGATGACGGAGCGCGCGGCGTTCGGGTACTGGCGATCGTCCATCGCGAGCCCGTAGCCGGTCGCGTTGAACAGCCAGCTCAGGTCGCGCAGCACGGCCGCGCGCAACGCCTGCTTGGTCAGCGTGCGCTTCTCGTCGCCCTCGCGCTTCTCGTCGGGCGCGTTGTCGACGAGCCGGTCGAGCAGCGAAGGCTGCAGCCGCTCCTGCGCGCCGAGCTCAGCCACCGTCGCGGCCCTGCGCCGTCGCCGCGCCGTCGTCCGTCTCGTCCCCGGCCTCGGCCTCGGCGGGCCGCGACGCGAAGACGATCTCGCGCACGTCCATGATCGCGTATTCGCCCTGGTCGCTGCCGAGCACGCGCTGGCCGTGACCGGCCCAGACCTCGGGACGCAGTTCCCGCCACGCCGTCTTGCGCGCGAGCTGCAGCTCGCCGTCCTCGCACTTCTCGCTGCCCTCGTAGCGCGTGGGGATCAGCGCCAGCGTCTGGCCGCCGTTCTCGAAGTCCAGGTGCGCGGGCATCCACACGCAGTCGCGCAGGTCCTCGGGTGGCTCGATCTTCACGCGCGCGAGCCGTGCATAGGGAATCCAGTAGTACTTGCCGTTGACGAAGGCCTCGAGCACCGGGCCCAGCCGCATGTCGGCGTCGGCCAGCCACTCGAAGGGCACGCCGTCGATGCTGCCGCCGATGGCCGGCGCCGCCTCGAAGGCGCGCTGGCGCAGGTCTTCGGCCAGCTCGAACTCGCCGCGTCCCTGCCGCAGCAGCGACTCGATGAGCAGCGCCAGCCATTCATCGGGCTGGCCGAAGATCATGGGCGTGCGCGTGCCGGCGAACACCTCGGCGCGCAGGCCTTCGCAGCGCACGGCCTCGCCGTACACCTGCTTCATCGGAACGGCGAGCGCATCGAGCTCGGCCGCGACCGTCAGCTGGTTGAGCGCGCGCTCCCACTGGCCCAGCACGCACAGCAGCTGGGCCATGAAGACGCGCGGCTTGCTGTCGGCGGGCCTGGCGCGCACGTCGTCGCTGAGCGCCTTGAGGGCGGCGGCCGGATCGGCCCCCTTGAGGAGTTCGGCGGCGGTGCTCATGCTGCCGCCTCGACGAAGGTGCAGGTGCGCACCGCGCCGCGCGCGCCGCTCTTTTGCTGCGGCGCCGAGCGGATCTCGAGCTTTCGGTAGCTGAAGAAGATGATGTCGCAGGGCCGCTTGGGCATGCCGCCGGTGACGATGGCGTGGCAGTGCACGCGCGCGCCCTCCATCACGAACTCCAGGTGCGACTGCTGGTCCTTCGAGCTGTCGCCGCCGGCCTTGAAGACCGACACCGTGACCTTGAGATCGGCGTCCTGGTTCTTCAGCAGGCTCGCGATCGACGCGGTGGCGGCATCGCAGTCGCGGATGACGATGAAGGGATAGTTGCGCAGCTTGCCCTTGCTCGAGCCCGGCGGAACGATCACGTCGGTCTTGTACGAGTAGCCGCCGATCTCCATGCGCTGCTTGCCGTCCTCGTAGGTGCGCTGGGATTCGCCCTCGATGGGCGAGCCCTTGCTCTCGATCATCATCGCGAAGTCGTTGCCCGATTCGCCCGAGAGGTGATCGAGCAGGCGCAGCGCCTCATCGGGGTCCAGTCTTCCGTCGTATGTCCAGCTCATGTCGATCTCCTGAGAACAGAAACAGTCATCGCGCGGACGGGCCCTCGCCCGTCCAGCGCACCATCGCGGCATAGGTCTGCCGCGCCTTGTCGGGGGCCAGTTGGCCGCGCACCCGCACCTCGGGCAGCGCGGCTTCGAGCGGCGCGGCACCGAACAGCCGCGGCGTGGTGTAGGGGCTGGCCGCGGTGGCGAGCACCAGCAACCGGCCGCCGGGCGCCTCCAGCCACGGCAGCTCGAAGCGCTTGGCCGCGGGCGCTTCGCGCGTGCCGCGCTCGAAGCGGTTGGTCTCGCCGGGGTCGTCCGGATAGACGGGACGCAGGCCGCCCTGGCCATCGATGCCCACCACCACCATGTCGACCGAGGCCCCGCTGGCATTGCGCACCTGCAGCGCCGCGCGCTCGCCTTCGCGCAGCGGCAGCAGTTGGCCGGCGGCGGCGCGCTGCGCGGGTTCGCTGCGCAGCAGGCGGTCGCCGCGCCAGACCTCGAACACGGCCTCGAAGCCCTCGATCGGCGAGGCACTGGCCTGGCTCATCGCCAGCAGCTGGTTCCACCATTTCAGGCGCGCCAGCGTCTCGATGCGGCGCCGCGCGGCGGCCACGTCGGCGAGCAGCTGGGTGCCGGCACCGAGCGCGCCCGACAGCACCTCGATGCGCTGGCCGGCGGCGCCGAGGTCGGTCCAGCGCACATCGGCCGCCGCGGTGTCGCCCGCGCCGAGCGCGAGCACGGAGGCCGGATAGTCGAGGCTCAGCCGCTGCGGCAGGCCACGCTCGTTGCCGCGCACGCGCAACGCGAACGCGGCCGGCGCGGCCAGCGGCGAGGCGCTCCACAGCGCGCCGCCCGAGAGTTCGCGCAGCGCCGCGGGCACGGGAAGGCGCGCGCTGTCGCTATCGACCTGCGGCACCCGTGCCGGTGCGCTGCGCACGGTGCCGTCCTCGAGCGTGGCGTTGATGCGCAGTTCCTGTTGCGGTTGCAGGCCGTCGACCAGGCCGGCCTGCAGCACCAGGCTGTCGCCGCTGCGCTGCGCGCGCCAGGCCGGCAAGGTGGAGACGGCACCGGCGCTGTTGGCGAACAGCGGCGCGTCGAGGTTGCCCTCGGCCACCGGCGAGGGCAGCTCGCGGGTCGGGAAGCGCTGCGCCAGTTCGTCGATCACCGGCGGGTAGAGCGCGAGCACGCCGTCGAACAGCTCGCGCCAGGTGGCGGGTCGGCGTTCGAGCGCGCCGGCCACGGCCCAGGTCAGCAGGCCCTGCGGCCGCGCGTTGCGGCCCTGGCGCGGCAGCCGCAGCTCGGGCGTGATCTGGTGGCTCTCGGACGCGAAGAAGGCGACGTAGCGCGCACGCGCCACGCGCTCGGCCACCGGCGGCGCGGCCGGGGCGGCAGGCGGCACGGCCGCCGGCGCGGCGCGCAGCTGGCCCGCGCGCAGGCCGCGCCAGCGCACCTCGTCGTCGGCCGGGCCTTCGGCGACCGCGGGCACGGCGGCGCCGGCGTTGCGCGTCATCGAGGTGGCGGCGCAGGTGTCGAACACCGACCAGACGAACACGCCGCGCGCGAGGAAGGCCTGCACCCAGCCGTCGAAGTCGACGTCGCGCACGCCGCCCGCGAGCGCGCTGTCGACGCCGACGGCGCCGCGCACGTCGCGCGCGAGGAAGTTCTCGGCCAGCCCGTCGGGCTCCTGGTAGCGCTTGGTGGCATCGCGCCAGCGCGTGCCGTGGCCCGAGAAATAGAGCAGCACGAAGTCGCCGCTGCGCGACTGCGCGAGCAGCCGCGACAGCGCGTCATGGATGGCCTGCGACTCGGGCAGCGCGGCGCCGCTCACGCCGTCGGCCAGGGTCGTGATGTCGCCCGCGCCGAAGCCCTGCCGGAGCAGTGCGTCGCGCATCAGCGCCACGTCGTTGCGCGGCGCCTGCAGCCACAGCGACTGCGGCTGGTTGACGAGTTCGGAGACACCCACCAGCAGCGCGCGCTGGGTGGCGAAGGCGCGCGGGGCGAGGCAGGCGAGCGCGAGCAGCAGGAGCCACGAAAGCCAGGCCTCCCGCGTCGCCATCGACCGCCGCGCGACAGGGCTCATGGCCGCTCCGACGCCCGTGCAGCCGCCTCGACCAGCGGCGAGGCCGCCAGCACCTGCAGGCTCTTCTCCACGTCGGGCACGCGCAGCCGCCACACGCCGTTGCTGCCGGGGCCGCCGACCACGTCGGCCGAGATCGCCTGCAGCAGCCGGTCGGCCTCGTCCACGCGCACGCCGTCCTTCCAGCGCACCGTGAGATCGGCAGCGGCCGCGACCGGGGCCGTGGGCACCGAGCGGAAGCGCACCTCGTCCTGCGCCTCGTGGCCGCCGAACAGGCCCACGTTCTGCACCACCACGCACAGGGCCAGCACCGCGAACGCGGGCCGCATCCAGCCGTCGGCGCCGAGCCAGCGCCGCACGCTGCCCCACCAGCCGCCCTCGGGGCCGGGCTGGGGCCGCGCGCGCGGCGCGGCGGCCGGGCCCGATGCGTTGCGCGCGGCCGGCAGCCAGGCCGCACCGAGCTGCGACGCCGCGTCGCGGTACAGCGACTGGTAGTCGACGCGCGGATCCTTCGGGCCCAGCGGCGTGCCCGACAGCACGGCGAACACGCCGCCCACGGTGCGCAGCGCGATGCGGCCGGGCTCGGGCGCGATGGCGGGCGCGGCCTGCGCGGCCCACTCGTCGTGCACCGCGCGGATGGCGGCGAGCCGCGTGGCCGAGACCTCGCCGAGCACGCGCGCGGCGAGTTGCGGGCTCGGCTCGAGCGTCAGCACGTTCCAGGCCTGGATCAGGCCGAAGGCCGGCTCGAAGGGTTCGTCGTCGGGCTCGAGCAGCACGTCGAAGGCCGAGGCCCAGTCGGCCTCGCCGGCCGCCATCCAGCCCTGCCAGAGTTCGCCGTGGATGCAACGGTCGAGCAGCACGCCGAGCAGCCGGCCCTCGTGCACCACGCTGACCAGCCGGCCCGGCGCCCAGCGCGCGCCGAAGCTGCGCTGCGCCACGGCCTCGCGGCGGCGCGCGAGCTCGGCCAGCGGCAGCAGCAGGTCCACCGGCGGCGGCGCGGCCGCTTCGGGTGCCGCGGCGCGCGTGCCGGGCATGGCGACGGTCGCGAGCCCGGGCGTCTCGGGCGCGAAGGCCGCGGCCGCGCCGGGCCCGGTTTCGAAGGCGCTGCGGATCGCGCTGAGCGGTGGCCAGAGATGGGTGGTCATGGCGTCTGTTCCTGAATGGCTATGTCTTCAGGCATAAGACGCTTCAGCGCCCAGGATTTTGAAAACCTGCAGGATCGCCGCCATGTTGTCGGCCTCGATGGCGATGCCCAGGGTGCCCTGGATCCAGCCGCCGAGCCGGGTCCTGGCGTAGTCGGCGGTCAGGCCCTCGCGTTTGTGCACCAGGCCGAGCCGGCCCGCGCGGTAGTGGTAGGAGGCGATGGCATGGCGCGAGGCGATGCCCGACAGGCCGCCCTCGGCCTCCTTGCCGAAGCCCTCGCACAGCAGGATGCGTTCGGGCTCGGGCAGCTCGGCGATGAAGGCGCGCGCCGCCTGCTGCACCGCGAGGCTGCTGAGGCCATGCTCGGCCAGGCAGCCCTCGAGGTCCTCGTCGGCGCCCAGTTCGTCCTCGAGCTGGGCCTCGGTGATCTGGTCGCCGATCGACAGCTTGCGCTTGAAGGCGGCCGAGCGCGTGCAGTCGATCAGGTAGCGGCGGAAATAGGCGCACAGCGCGAAGGCGGTCGAGGGGGCGCTGTGGCCCGCGCGCTCCTCGGCCTCGTCGGGATCGGCATCGAGCCGCAGCACCTTGACGTAGATGAACTGCGCCACCAGTTCCTGGCGCCCTTCGCCGAGCACCTGCAGCTCGGGCGGATTGCAGGCCACCAGCGCGTCGCCGACGATGCGGTACATGCGGCCCATGTCGTTCGACGTGAGCGTCTGGCGCCGGCGCCACAGGCGCACGAGTTCGCCGCTTTCCTCGGACGACAGCGTTTCCTGCATGGATTCAACGGCCGGGGCCGGGCCTCGTGGCGGCATTCACGCTGTCGTCTCCTCAGTCGTCCTCGCAGACGCCCTCGGTCGGCACCAGGCATTGCGCGAGGCCGGCGCCCACCGGTCCACCGCGCGTGCGGATCGCCGAGGACGCCGCGGCGCTCGCCACCGCCAGACCGCGCGGCAGCAGGATCCAGAGCTGGCCGCGTTCCTTCATGCGGCGCGCGTTGGTCGCGGCCTGCTGGCCGTTGCCGAAGAAATAGTCGGCCCGCACCGCGCCGCGGATCGCGCCGCCGGTGTCCTGGGCGATGGTCAGGCGCTGCATCGGCGCGCCGCTGCCGGGCGTGCGCGTCGAGACAAACACCGGATAGCCCAGCGGCGTGCTGCGCGGATCGACCGCGATCGAGCGGCCGGCCGACAGCGGCACGCCGAAGGCGCCCACCGGGCCGCCGGGCGTGGCCGCCTCCTTGAAGAACACGTAGCTCGGGTCCTTGATGCCGGTGCCGGCCACCGGGCCGGCCGCGCGCCGCCCGGGCACCACCACCGCTCCGCTCGCGGCGGGCCGCGCCAGCGTGAAGCCGCGCGTGCGGATGGTGGTCGAGACGTTGCCCGAATCGTCGTCGTCGCCGTCGTCGAGGTCGAGCTCGATCGACGAGCCGCGCACCTTGACCGGGCTGCGCGGCTTGCCGTTGGCGGCCTGCGCCAGCGTGGGCCGGAACGGCTGGCCGTTCTGCTCGGCGTAGGCGACGCGGATCATCTCGCCGCTGGCCAGGCGGATGCGGCCCGAGCCCTGGATCTGCATCTCGTAGAGCGCGGTGGCGCTCGAGACGAAGGCCAGCACCTTGGCGTTGGGCGCGCCCTTGGTCTCGATCTCCTCGCGGGTGTAGTAGGGCAGCAGCTGCTTGCCCTCGATGCGCAGGCGCACCTTGCGGTCGAGCGTGTCGCGCACGATGCCCGAGAGGTCGAGCGCGTAGAGGCCCGGCGCGCCCATGTCGCGCGTGCTCAGGCCGGTCTGCACCACCACGTTGCGGCCCTGCACGCGCGCGGCCACGGTGCCGTCGCCCGCGGGCAGCTTGCGCGCGTCGGCGAACAGCATGTCCTCGGGCTGGCCGTACACCGGGTAGATGAACGGCGGCGCGTAGCTGCGGCTGCCCTGGATTTCGGGCTCGAAGTAGCCGGTGACCACGCCGTCGGGGCGGCGGTCGTCGTCGCGGATCTGGTAGACCGAGAACTCGGTCTCGAAGAAGTTGCGGATCGAGGGATTGCTCTTGCCGTCGACCTTGGTCGCGCGGTCGCAGACCGACTTCCATTCGGTGCCGCGGCCGTTGAGCACCTTGCAGCTGCCGAGGAAGGCGGGCCAGGTCTCGGCGAAGTCGTCGCGGGTCCAGCCCGGCACCGCGTCGAAGCCGACCGCGGTGTAGGTCGCGAGCTGGGTCGAGAAGGTGCGCGCCTGGCCGGCCACGCTGCCGCTGGCGGGCGGGCGCGGTGCCGGCGCGGGCGCCGGCACCGTGGCGCGG
>NZ_JBMDKG010000080.1:0-22168 GCF_057809595.1 Variovorax sp. FG153 | reverse complement strand
CGGCCGCGGCGGGCCGCGGCGCCGTGCACCGCGGGATTGAACTGGTTGATCTGCCGGTACAGCCAGGCCATCGCGGGCCGCTCGCGCACGAAGGCCGGGCTCAGCGCGCGGTCCTCGAGCTCGGTCGCCGCCACCTCGCCGAGAAAGGCCGCGACGTTGGCCAGCATCCGCGGATGGTCGATCGCCAGCGGCGAGTCGCAGCAGGCGAAGGCCCACACCCGCTCGGGATGGCGCAGCGCGAGCCGCGCGCCGGTCATGCCGCCGAGCGACTGGCACACCAGCGCGGCGCTGTCGATGCCCTCGGCATCGAGCACCGCGAGCGCGTCGGCCACCAGGGCCTCGTGCCCGAAGGCCTCGAGCGGCGCGAGCGAACGGCCGAAGCAGCGCGCGTCGAACGCGATGCAGGTGAAGCGCTGCGAGAACGCGGGAATCTGCTGCCACCAGGTCGCGGCATTCGATCCCGCGCCGTGGCAGAACAGCAGCGCCGGCCCCTGGCCCGTGCGCTCGTAGTAAATGTCGACGCCGCCGGAATGCACGAAGCTCATGCCGATGTCCCTTGCGTCATGGTCATTCGGGCCGCACGCCGATGCGGCGCGCGAGCGTGCGGTAGCGCTCGGCTTCCGCGGCCAGGAAGCGCGTGGCCTCGGCCAGGCTCATGCGCTCGGACACCTGCGAGCCCGAGGCCTCGAGGGTCGTGCGCACCTGCGGGTCGGCCAGGCTCGCCTGCAGCGCCTTGTGCAGGCGCTCGACCACGGCCTCGGGCGTGCCCCTGCGCACCATCGGCCCGGCCCAGGCGCCGGCCTCGAAACCGGCGGCGACGCGGCTTTCCGCGAAGGTCGGCACGTTCTTCATCTGCGCGAGGCGCTGCTTCGAGGCGACCGCGAGGATTTTGAGCCGGCCGGTCTCGGCCAGTCCCAGGTAGCCGGTGGTGAAGGGCATCAGCGCGAAGTCGAGGTTGGCGCCGCCCAGGTCCTGGATCAGCGGCGCGCCGCCGCTGTAGGGCACGTGCATGACCCTCGCATCCATGCGCGCGGCCAGGTCCTCGGCCGCGAGGTGGAACATCGAGCCCACGCCCACGCTGCCGTAGGTCAGCGGCTGCGCGGCGGAAGAGCGCGCGAGCGCCGCGAAGGCATCGAGGTCGTCGGCCGCGAGCGCCTTGCGCGTCACCAGCACCAGCGGGTTGTTGGTGGCCGGCGAGACCAGCACGAAGTCCTCGAGCCTGAGCTTCACCGCGGCGCGCGCGAGCGGCGCGAGGATGACTTCGTTGGGCGAGCCCTGCAGCACCGTGTAGCCGTCGGCCGGCGCGTTCAGCACCTTCTGCGCCGCCAGCGCGCCGCCCACGCCGCCGAGGTTCTCCACCAGCACCGGCTGGCCCAGCTCGCGGGCCATGCGCGGCGCGATGGCGCGGGCGATCACGTCGGCCGGGCCGCCCGCGGGATAGGGCACGACCCAGTTCACCGGCCTGGCGGGCCAGGCCTGCGCACCCGCGACCAGGGGAAGCACCGCGAGGCCGATGGCCAGGCGGCGCGCGATCCATGTCAGGCTCATCTCGAACTCCGGCTGTGGTTGACGTGGGAGCGGATGCTACAAACGCGGTCCCGCGCGGCACAGGACCTTTTCGGCCACTTGGGGTACACAATCCGCCAAGCCCATGATCCGCTTCGACCTCTACCTGCCGCATGGCGGCCTGCCCGGCAGCGTCTTCGGTGCCATCGACATCCTGCGCGAGGCGAACTCGCTGGCGCGTGCGCGCGCGGGGCGGCGCATCGACGCGCCGGTGGCCTGGCGGCTGCTCGGGCCCGACGGCGGACCGCATGCGATGCGGCGCCTCGCGTTCCAGTCGGACGAGGAGGCGAAGCGCTCGCGCCGCGCGCCCGCCACCGCGCTCGCGGTGGTGCCGCCGCTGATGATGGTGACCATTCCGGGCCTGCGCCGACTGGTGGCGCAGAACGCCGCGCTCTGCGCGCAGCTCGCGAGCCGCCACGCGGCGGGCGACTGGATCGGCGCCTGCGGCACCGGCCTGTGGCTGGCCGGGCGCGCGGGGCTGCTCGCGCACCAGCCGGTGCCGCTGTCGTGGCTCTACCAGTCGGGCTTCGCGCACGACTTCCCCGACACGCCGATCCACAGCGAGACGCCGCTGACGCTCGGCCCGCACATGGTGCTGGCGGCCACGCCCGACCTGATGCATGCGATGGTGCTCAAGCTGCTCGACGGCGTCGGCCTGTCGGACCTCGCCGCGGCCTGCCGCGACAAGTTCCTCGCCAACCCCGAACGCCAGCACCTGGTGCTCGACATCCCCGAGCAGGTGGTGGGCACCTCGCGCGATGCGCCGCTGCACCGCGCCATCGCCTTCATCGAGGCCAACGCGGGCCGGCCGCTGACGGTGGCCGAGATGGCCTCGGCCGCGGCGGTCAGCGAACGCACGCTGGTGCGGCTGTTCGCGCGTCACATCGAGCGTTCGCCGATCCAGTTCCTGCACGAGCTGCGCGTGAAGCGCGCGCGCATGTGGCTCGAGGCCACCTGGCGCTCGATGCACGAGATCGCCGACGCCTCGGGCTACGCGGACGTCTCGACCTTCCGGCGCACCTTCAAGCGCATCGCCGGCATGAGCCCGTCGGAATACCGCGAGCGCTACACGGTGCGCACGCCGCGCGCGGTGTGGCAGTTGCAGGCCTACGACGACGTGCTGGCGCCGGGCAAGGGAAAGCCGGCGGCCCGCCCATGAAAAAAGCCCGCACCCTGGCGGGCGCGGGCTCGTCGTGGAATGGACGCGATCAGTCGACCAGGCCCAGGTGCAGGAAGCCGGCGTTCAGCGACGGGGTGCGCGCGCCGATCAGCAGCTCGAGTTGCTTCGAGCGCATCGCGAAGTAGACCGAGCTGCCCTTCGTCGCCGTGCGCATGCCCGCCGGCCCGAACGATGGCTGGACCGCCAGCGCGAGATCGGCCTGAGCGGTGGCCGCGCCGTCCGTGCCGGTCAGCGAGTACGTCGAGCCGGCGGCCACCACGACATCGGCCGTGCCGCCCGTCGACCAGCCCTTGCTGCTGAAGTCCGCGTAGCCCGATGCGGCCGGCACGCCCACCGCCAGCACCTGGGTGTTGGTCGTGGGCGACGGACCCGCGCTCAGATAGATCTTCTCGCCGCCGAAGTCGGCGAGCGCGAAGCGACCGAACAGGGTGCCGTCGACGGCGCTCTTCATCGTCCACACGCCGGGCTGCTGCGGATCGGGCTCGATGTTGCTGACGGACACGTCGGCGCTCGGGCACTGCTCGATCTTGTAGATGACGAGGTTGAGGCACTGCTTCATCACCTTGCCGCCACCCGAGATCTGGATCTGCGCGATGGCCGATTGCCCCCCCGCGGGCGAGAAGTCGATCCGGCCGCGGTCGTAGGTGCCGTCGAGCTTGCCCTGCTGGAGCAGCAATGCGCGCGATGCGATGAAGGGGAACGGCGCATAGGCCGTCGGCGAGGTGTAGCCCACCGCGAACGGAAGCGCGCCGACGATGTTGTCGCCGAGGCCACGCAGCGCGAGCACCTTGCTCGTGCTGCGGCTGCTCTGCACCTTCCAGTCGCCGTCGCGCGACGCGCCGGCCGTCAGGGTGCCCGAGCTGGCATCGCCCGCCGTGTCGGTCAAGGTGTAGGTGGCCTTGTCGAAATCGATGGCGAGCGTCTGGCGCGAACCATTGGCCGCATACACGGTGTAGCGCCCGTTGCGGTAGTCGCCGGTGCCGACCGAGAAGCTCAGCTCCTTGCGCCGGTTGCCCGATGCGCTGGCCGTCAGCTTGAACTCGGCGCTGCCCGTCGCATTGGGGTTCTTGAAGCGCGACAGCCACTGCGAGCCGGAGGTATCGACCTCGACGCGCTGGGCCACGCCGCTGCGGCTGTCGCCGGTCCAGGTGATCTCGCTGCCATCGCTCGACTTGACCGTCACGAGCTGGCCCGGAGCCACCTGGTACTTGCCCGCGCTGTCGGGGCTCGCGGCGCTGCCGTCGACCTCGACGGACAGCTTGGCTTCCGACTCGGCGGGCGTCTGCGGCACCACGGCGAACGGCAGCCCGCCGCCGCCACCTCCCCCACCACCACCGCATCCCGCGATGACCGCCGCCAGTGCCGTGGCGCACAGGGCCTTCGTTGTTGTGCTCCTCATGTCCTCATCTCTTTCTGTTGGATTGACTCGTTGCCCCGCTGACCTCGTCGGCAGACGGCGGCTAAATCTATCCGCGACGGAATACTTTCGCATCATCATGAAACGTGGTCGTCGCCCTGTGGCAACGCTCCTCCCAATGGGTGATTGAAGGGACTTCGCAAAAGCGGCGGGCCGTCTCGCCGTCTCATCCCCGTCGCAGCGGGAGCGCGACAACGCAGCCCACCCGCGACAAAACCCCCGCCAAGTCCCTGATTCACCGTGCGCCGCCATGCGGCATGAAAGCTGCGCAACGCAACCTGCGCCGTCCGCGGCGCAGCGTTCGTTCTCATCCATTCATACACGGAGACATTCGATGACCGCATCCACCGCCGCCCCCACGCGGGCTGCCGCCACCTGGCTGGCCGACTTCGGCGCCACGCTCGCGCGCAACGACGTCGAGGCCACGGTCGCGCTGTTCGAGGCCGAGGGCTTCTGGCGCGACCTCGTGGCCTTCACCTGGAACATCCGCACGCAGGAAGGCGCGGGCGCGATCCGCGCGATGCTGGCGGCGCGGCTGGCCGACACGCAGCCCTCGAACTTCGCGCTCGAGGGCGAGGCCAGCGAGGCCGACGGGGTGACAGAGGCCTGGTTCACGTTCGAGACCCGGGTGGCGCGCGGCCGCGGCCACCTGCGGCTGCGCGGCGGCAAGGCCTGGACCTTGCTGACCACCATGACCGAGCTCAAGGGCTTCGAGGAGAAGACCGGCGCGAACCGCATCAAGGGCGCGGAGCACGGCGTGCACAAGGGGCGCCAGAGCTGGCTCGAGAAGCGCGAGGAGGAAGCCCGCACGCTGGGCTACACCGAGCAGCCCGAGGTAGTGATCGTGGGCGGCGGCCAGGGCGGGATCGCGCTCGGCGCGCGGCTGCGCCGGCTCGGGGTGCCCACGATCATCATCGAGCGCAATGCGCGCGCGGGCGACTCCTGGCGCAACCGCTACAAGTCGCTGTGCCTGCACGACCCGGTCTGGTACGACCACCTGCCCTACATGCCCTTCCCCGACGACTGGCCGGTGTTCGCGCCCAAGGACAAGGTCGGCGACTGGCTCGAGATGTACACCAAGGTGATGGAGCTCAACTACTGGAGCTCGACCACGGCGAAGAAGGCGCGCTTCGACGAGGCCACGCAGCGCTGGGAAGTGCGCGTGGAACGCGAGGGCAAGGAGGTGGTGCTGCGGCCGAAGCAGCTGGTGTTCGCGCTCGGCGTGTCGGGCTATCCGAACGTGCCCGTGCTCGCGGGCGCCGAGAACTTCCAGGGCGACCAGCACCATTCGAGCAAGCACCCCGGGCCCGAGGCCTATGCGGGCAAGAAGTGCGTGGTGCTGGGCTCGAACAACTCGGCGCACGACATCTGCGCGGCGCTGTGGGAGCACGGCGCCGACGTGACGATGATCCAGCGCTCGTCGACCCACATCGCGCCCTCCGACTCGCTGATGGAACTGGCGCTCGGCGGCCTGTATTCCGAGCAGGCGGTGAAGAGCGGCATCGACCACCACAAGGCCGACCTGATCTTCGCCTCGGTGCCCTACCAGGTGATGCACACCTTCCACATCCCGGTCTACGACGAGATGAAGAAGCGCGATGCCGACCTCTATGCGCGGCTGGAGAAAGCGGGCTTCATGCTCGACTTCGGCGCCGACGGATCGGGCCTGTTCATGAAGTACCTGCGGCGCGGCTCGGGCTACTACATCGACGTGGGCGCCTCGGAGCTGGTGGCCAACGGCAGCGTGAAGCTCAGGAGCGGCGTGAACATCGAGCGCGTGAACGAACGCTCGGTGACGCTGACCGACGGCAGCGAGCTGCCGGCCGACCTGCTGGTCTATGCCACCGGCTACGGCTCGATGAACGGCTGGCTCGCCGACCTGATCTCGCCCGAGGTCGCCGACCGGGTCGGCAAGTGCTGGGGCCTGGGCTCCGACACGCCGAAGGATCCGGGCCCGTGGGAAGGCGAGCTGCGCAACATGTGGAAGCCGACGCAGGTGCCGAACCTCTGGATCCACGGCGGCAACCTGCACCAGTCGCGCCACTACTCGCAGTTCCTCGCGCTGCAGCTCAAGGCGCGCGCCGAAGGGCTCGACACGCCGGTGTACGAGCTCGCGCCCTCGCACCACCGGCGCTGAGGCGCGAGGCGCTCAGCCGTCGATGCGGCGGCGCAGGCCGTCGAGATCGGTCACGGTGATGCCGCCGTACTCGATGCGCAGCAGTCCGGCCGATGCCAGCCGCCGCAACGCCGCGTTGCAGCGCTGGCGCGACAGGCCCGAGAGGTTGGCGATCTCCTCCTGCGACACCTCCAGGTGCGGATCGCTGCCCGGATGCAGCCACTCGTGGAACAGGCCGACGAGCGCGCGCGCGACCTGGCTGTCGGTGTCCAGCAGGTGGTGGGCGGCGAAGTTGCCGAGGAACCAGTGCATGCGCTCGTTGATCTGGCGCAGCAGGAAGTCGTCGAAGCTGCGGTGCGTGGCGCGCAGCCAGTCGAAGGTCTCCAGCGGCATCAGCGCCACCCGGCTGGGGCGCAGCGCGATGATGTCCGCGGTGCGGGGCACGCCGCGCAGCAACGTGCCTTCGCCGAACCAGCTGCCGGTCGACAGGCCGCCCAGGGTGACCGAGCGCCCGTCGGGCGAGCTCACGCACCACTTGAGCAGGCCGTCGATGGTGCCGTACCAGTGCAGCGGGGTGTCGCCGCAGCGGCACAGCGCGGCGCCGGTCGCCACCTCGACCTCGCGCATCTCCTCGAGCACGCGCTCGCCGGCGGCCACGCCGAGTTGCGGAAACCAGGCCGATCCCTGCAGCAGTTGAGCCAGGGTCAGCGAGGCTGGGGGAGGAACAGGCCGGGCAGCGGGCATCTTCTCTCGAGGCTCAGGGCAGGTCCTTGACGCGCTGCAGCTCGGCCTGGGCTTCGCGCAGCTTGTCCTCGCGGCGCGCGATCTTGTCGCGATCGCCCTTGCGGCGCGCCTCGGCCAGCTCGCGTTCGCGCTGCGCGACCTTGCGCTCCTCGCCGCGGATGCGCTCCTGATGGCGCGCGGCCAGCCTGGCATCGCTGCAGTTGCGCCGCACCTCGGCCAGCGCGCGTTCGAGGCCGCGCACGCGATGGGCCTGGCCCTCGGCCTTGGCGGCTTCGATGTCGCGCGAGATCGCCTCGCGCTTGGCGGCGCAGCCCGCCTCGGGACCGCCCTGCGCGAAGGCCTGGCCCGACGCCAGGACCGCGGCGGCCGCGAGGACCAGCGATGACAGTTTCATGAGCGCTCCTTGTTGTGGATGAATGCGAACGACAGGGCGACTGTAGCCTCTGCACGCCGCGTAAACCCTGCCCCCGAATGTCGTCGCGATGACTGAGTGCGCTGCCCGCGCCAAAAATAATGGCGCGCTCCACGAAGGACTCCAGGAACCCCGCCATGTCGAAGCGCAAAGTGATCGTGACCATCGCCCCCACTGGCGGCATGGCACACAAGTCCCAGAACCCCCACCTCCCCACCCAGCCCGCCGAGATCGCGGCCGACGTGCTGCGCTGCTGGAATGCCGGCGCCAGCGTGGCGGCGATCCATGCGCGCCGCCCCGACGACGGCGCGACCTGCGACGCCGAGGTCTACCGCGAGATCAACAGCCGCATCCGCGCGGGCGGTTGCGACATCGTGCTCAACAACTCCACCGGCGGCGGCGTGCACGGCGACATGGTCAAGCCGCTGGCCGGCGACCGCTGGGAGATCGCGTGGGAGGAACGCATCAAGGGCATGGACGCGGGCGCCGAGATGTGCACGCTCGACGCCACCACGCTCAACCTGAGCTTCGAGGGCAGGCAGATCCTGATGGACACGCCGATCACGCGCGGGCGCGAACTCGCCGCCGGCATGAAGGCGCGCGGCATCAAGCCCGAGTGGGAGGTTTTCAGCCCCACCCACATCCTGCAGGACACGACCACGCTGATCGGCGAGGGCCACGACGACGAGCCCTACTTCATCAACCTGGTGATGAACGTGCACCGCAACTTCCAGAACGCGATGCCCTACTCGCCGCGCTTCCTGCAGATGATGGTCGACACGCTGCCCAAGGGCAGCATCTTCGGCGTCAGCGGCATCGGCACCTCGCAGCTCGAGGCCAACGTGGCGGCGCTGCTGCTGGGCGGCCATGCGCGCGTCGGCCTGGAGGACAACCTCTACTTCCGCCAGGGCGAGCTGGCCACCAACGTGCAGCTCACCGAGCGCATCGTGCGCGTGATCCGCGAGCTCGACATGGAAGTGGCGACGCCCGCCGAGGCGCGCCAGCTCATGGGCCTGCCGCGCGTGGGCACGCCGCGGCCCGAGTTCGCGCTCGGCTGAACCCGCACCCGCCAGAACAACGAACGGAGACAGATCGAATGAAGCTTTCCCGCACCGCCCTGGCCCTCGCGCTCGGCGCCGCCTTTTCCGCAAGCGCATCGGCCCAGGTGTCCGACGACGTGATCCGCATCGGCTTCATCAGCGACATGTCGGGCCTGTACCGCGACTACGACGGCCCGGCCGGCGCCGAGGCCATCCGCATGGCGATCGCCGACATGGGCGGCGCCATCGGCGGCAAGAAGATCGAGCTGGTCACGGCCGACCACCAGAACAAGCCCGACATCGCCGCCGCCAAGGCGCGCGAGTGGTTCGACGTGCAGAAGGTCGACATGCTGATCGGCGGCGTCAACTCGGGCGCGGCCATCGCCATGGCCGGCGTGGCGGCGGACAAGAAGAAGCCCTACTTCGTGGTGGGCTCGGGCGCGTCGAGCCTCACCAACGAGTACTGCTCGCCCTACACGGTGCACTACGCCTACGACACGGTGGCGATGGCGCGCGGCACCGCGAGCGCGGTGGTCAAGGCCGGCGGCAAGAGCTGGTACTTCGTGGCGGCCGACTACGCCTTCGGCGCCGCGCTGCAGAACGACGCGACCAAGACGGTGCTGGCGAACGGCGGCACGGTGGCGGGCTCGGTCAAGCACCCGCTGGGCGCGAGCGACTTCTCGTCCTTCATGCTGCAGGCGCAGAGCTCGAAGGCGCAGGTGCTGGCGCTGGCCAACGCGGGCGGCGACACGGTCAACGCGATCAAGTCGGCGGCCGAGTTCGGCATCGGCAAGAACATGAAGCTGGCCGGCATGATCATCACCATCAACGACGTGCATGCGCTGGGCCTCAAGGCCTCGCAGGGCATGTACCTGACCGACAGCTGGTACTGGAACCAGAGCCCCGAGGCACGCACCTGGGCGCGCCGCTTCTTCGACAAGCACAAGCGCATGCCCTCCTCCTTCCATGCCGGCGACTACTCGGCCGCGCTGCAGTACCTGCAGGCCGTGAAGGCCGCGGGCAGCGACGATGCCGACAAGGTGATGGCGCAGCTGCGCAGGACGAAGTTCGACGACATGTTCGTCAAGGGCGGCTGGCTGCGCGACGACGGCCTGATGGTGCACGACATGCACCTGATGCAGGTGAAGTCGCCCGAGGAATCGAAGGAGCCCTGGGACTACTACAAGGTGGTGGAAGCGATCCGCGGCGAGGCTGCCTGGACGACCAAGGCCGAGAGCCGCTGCGCGCGGTGGAAGTCATGAGCGCGGTGCACGGCGTACGGCGCGTCGCGGTGGTCGGCACCGGCGTGATCGGCGCGAGCTGGACCGCCTACTTCCTCGCGCAGGGCCTCGACGTCAACGCGACCGATCCCTCGCCCGGGGCCGAGGAGCGGTTGCGCCAGGCGGTGGCGCAGCACTGGCCCACGCTCGAGCGCTTCGGGCTGGCCGCGGGCGCCTCGGTCGACCGGCTGCGCTTCCACGACAGCCTGGAGGACGCGGTCTCGGTGGCCGACTTCGTGCAGGAGAACGGCCCCGAGCGCATGGACTTCAAGATCGAGCTGTTCCGCCGCATGGACGCGGCCTCGCCGCCCGACGCGATCCTGGCCTCGAGCTCCTCGGGCCTGGCGATCAGCGGCGTGCAGTCGGGCTGCGCGCATCCGGACCGCGTGGTGCTGGGCCATCCGTTCAACCCGCCGCACCTGATCCCGCTGGTGGAGGTGATCGGCGGCGAGCTCACCTCGGCCGACGCCATCGAGCGCACCATGGCCTTCTACGCGGCCATCGGCAAGCGGCCGATCCACGTGAAGCGCGAGGTCAAGGGCCATATCGCGAACCGGCTGCAGGCCGCGCTGTGGCGCGAGGCCTTCCACCTGGTCGAGCAGGGCGTGGCCTCGGTGGCCGACATCGACACCGCGATCGCGCACGGCCCGGGCCTGCGCTGGGCCGTGATGGGACCGTTCATGAACCTGCACCTGTCGGGCGGCGCGGGCGGCATCGCGCACGTGCTCGCGCACCTCGGCGGGCCGATCGAGGACTGGTGGCGGGACCTGGGCGCGCCGTCGATGACGCCGGCGCTGAAAGCGCAGGTGAGCGAGGGCGTGGCGCAGGAACTGGGCGCGCGCCGCACGGCCGAGCTCGAGGCCGCGCGCGACACCCTGCTGTTGAACCTGATTCGCGCCAAGGCCGGCACCGGCACACTGGATTGAAACGAACACCAACAGCCGGACGCAGAGGACGCGAAGGTTTCGCGAAGAACGCGAAAGAGAAATTCAAAGATTTTTTCTGAATTCCTTTTGCGTCTTTCGCGAGACCTTCGCGTCCTCTGCGTCCGGAAGTCCGCTCCCGCTTTCGGCAGCCGCCCCTCAGCGCAACAGATCACCGAGATGACTGACTTCCTGCAAGACGAAAACCTCATCGCTCCG
This sequence comes from Variovorax sp. FG153, assembly GCF_057809595.1. Classification (NCBI taxonomy): domain Bacteria; kingdom Pseudomonadati; phylum Pseudomonadota; class Betaproteobacteria; order Burkholderiales; family Comamonadaceae; genus Variovorax; species Variovorax sp. FG153. The sequence continues at coordinate 11,271 of NZ_JBMDKG010000080.1, read as the reverse complement.
CCCCGCACGGTGCGCATCGACTTCGACGACGGCTCCTTTGCGCTGCGCTCGCCGCAGGCGCTGAAGCCCTATGCGCGCTGCATCGGCGAATGGATCGAGCGCTGGGCGCGCGAGACGCCCGAGGCGCTGGCCTTCGCCGAGCGCAACGACGGCGGCGCGGACTGGCGCCGGCTCGACTACCGCGCGCTGCGCCAGGCCGTCGGCGCGGTAGCGCAGGGCCTGCTCGACCTCGACCTGCCGGCCGACGCGCCGGTCGTGATCCTGTCGGACAACGCGATCGACCACGCGGTGCTGATGCTGGCCACGATGCACATCGGCCGTGCGGCCTGCTCGCTGTCGAGCGCCTATTCGCGCATGGCCAAGGACCCCTCGCGGCTGCACGAGATGCTGCGCGCGCTGCGGCCGGGGCTGGTCTATGCCTCGGATGCGAAGGCCTACGGCGCCGCGCTCGCGGGCAGCGGCGTGGAGGCGGTCGCGGTGTTCAGCCGCAACGCCGACGCGCACCCCGGCGCGCTGGCCTTCGCGCGGCTGCTCGCCAGCGCCGAGACGCCCGCCGTGATGCAGGCCTTCGAGGCGGTGCTGCCCGACACCCATGCCAAGTACCTGCTGACCTCGGGCTCGACCGGCAAGCCCAAGGTGGTGATCAACACCCACCGCATGCTGTGCGCCAATCAGCAGATGATGGCCCAGACCTGGCGCTTCCTTGCGCACGAGAAGCCGGTGCTGGTCGACTGGCTGCCCTGGAGCCACACCTTCGGCGCCAACCACGACCTGAACATGGTGCTGGCGAACGGCGGCGCGCTCTACATCGACGAGGGCCGGCCCGCGCCGGGACTGATCGAGAAGACGGTGCGCAACCTGCGCGAGGTCAAGCCCACGCTGCTGTTCAACGTGCCGCGCGGCTACGACATGCTGCTGCCCTTCCTCGAGGCCGACGACGCGCTCGCCACCGAGGTGTTCTCGCGCCTGCGGCTGGCCTTCTACGCGGCCGCGGCGCTCGCGCCCTCGACCTGGCAGCGGCTCGAGGCGGTGGCGCGGCGCGTGCGGCCCGACCGGCCGCTGTGGCTCACCACCTCCTGGGGCGCCACCGAGACCTCGCCCGCGATCACCTCGGCGCACTGGAAGCTCGACGGCGCGGGCTGCATCGGCGCGCCGCTGCCGGGGCTGGAACTGAAGTTCGTGCCCAACGGCGAGAAGCTCGAGATGCGCGTGAAGGGCGTGTCGGTGTTCCCCGGCTACCGTGGCGCGCCGCGCGAGACCGCGCAGGCCTTCGACGAAGAGGGCTACTACCGGCTCGGCGACGCGGGCTTCCTGGCCGACCCCGCCGATCCGGTGCGCGGCGTGATCTTCAACGGCCGCGTGGCCGAGGACTTCAAGCTCTCGACCGGCACCTGGGTGTCGGTGGGCACGCTGCGCGTGAAGCTGGTGTCGCTGCTGGCGCCGCATGCGCAGGACGTGGTGCTCACGGGCCACGACCGCGACGAGATCGGCATGCTGGTGTTCGCGAGCCCGCAGGGCGCGGCGCTCGCGCCCGAGGCGCTGGCCGAGCGCATCGCGGGCGTGCTGCGCGCCTTGCGCGCGGAGGGCGCGGGCTCCTCGCAGTGCCCGGCCTGCGCGCTGGTGCTGAGCGAGCCGCCGAGCCTCGATGCGGGCGAGATCACCGACAAGGGCTACATCAACCAGCGCGCGGTGCTGGTGCGGCGCGCGAGCGACGTGCAGCGGCTGCATGCGCGCGCGCCGGAGGATGCGCAGGTGGTGCGACTGGCCTGAGCTTCAGGCCACCGGCAGCGCCAGCCACTGCCGCCACAGCTGCCGCGCCGTGTCCTGGTAGCGGCGCGTGACCGCGAGCAGCTCGGCGCGCGGCTCGGGCGGCATCAGCTCGGCCGGCAGCAGCGGATCGCGGATCAGGTGCGCGATGACCGCGCGGCCCAGCAGCAGCGACTCGCGCACGGCCGTTTCGAGCGGCCGCATGCGCAGCCGCTGCTCGCTGCGCTCGAGGCCGGCCTGCAGGCGGCGGCATTGCGCGGCCAGCGCGCGCACGTCCCACAGCCGGCGCGCGCTCGCCTGCGCCACCTCGTCGAGGTCGGCGAGCCGGAACACCGGCGCGCCCGGCGAGAGCCCCAGTTCCTTGAGCTTGCGGCGCTCGGCCTCGAGGCCGCCCGCGAGGTTGTCGGGCCGGATCTGCAGGCCGGGCCGCAGCGGCTCGAAGCCGCGCAGCGAGAGCGCGAGGCCGTGGCGGCGCCAGGCGGTCTTGTCGGCGCGCGCCACGCCGGCGTCGTGCACGGCCAGCCAGTCGCCGCGCCAGCCGACGGCCTGCGCCTGCTTGTGCAGCCAGCCGTCGACCGCGCGCGACAGCGCCGGGCCCTCGCGCTCGAGCCGGTAGTTGCCGCGCTCGCCGCGCGCGATCTTGCCCTCGGCCGCGAGCCGCGTGAGGCCCACGCGCATCGTGGTCTCGCCGATGCCCAGCAGCGCGCCCGCGCGGCACAGCGCCTGCGAACTCAGCGTGCCGCCGTCGGCCACCAGCAGGTCGAGGATCAGGTCGGGCGCGCTCGGCAGGCTGACGGAGACATTACATATCTTGTCCATGTTTGCGAAATGATGAAATGTTTCCTACGATGACCGGGACCGATCCGTTCCGTAATTTTGTGTCCGAAGGAGCCCCTCCATGGCATCCGAACAAACCCCCTGTGTACGCGCCGAATCCGACGGCGCCATCCTGACCGTCACCATCGACCGGCCTGCTCGGCGCAACGCGGTCGACGGCGCGGTGGCCGCCGAGCTGCGCGCGGCCTTCGAGCGCTTCGAGGCCGACGACGCCCTGCGCGTGGCGGTGCTGACCGGCGCAGGCGGCCACTTCTGCGCCGGCGCCGACCTCACTGCCGTCGGCGACCCCGCGCGGCGCAACGAGCTCGACCCCGAGGGCGGCGGCAGCGGACCGATGGGGCCCACGCGCATGGCGCTGTCCAAACCGCTGATCGCCGCGATCAACGGCTACGCGGTGGCGGGCGGGCTCGAGCTCGCGCTCTTGGCCGACCTGCGCGTGGCCGACGAGGACGCGGTGTTCGGCGTGTTCTGCCGCCGCTGGGGCGTGCCGCTGATCGACGGCGGCACGGTGCGGCTGCCGCGGCTGGTGGGCATGGGCCGCGCGCTCGACATGATCCTGACCGGCCGCCCCGTGGGCGCGGCCGAGGCACTGGCCATGGGCCTCGCGAACCGCGTCGTGCCGCCCGGCGGCGCGCTGGCCGCGGCGCAGGAACTGGCGCGCCAGATCGCCGCCTTCCCGCAGCAATGCATGCTGGCCGACCGCCGCTCGGCCTTCGAGCAATGGGACCTGCCGCTGGCCGAGGCGCTGCGCCGCGAGGGCGCGCGCGGCGTGCCGATCGTCGCGGCCGAGGGCGAGGCGGGCGCGGCGCGCTTGGCGGGCGGCGCGGGCCGGCACGGCGAGTTCGGGCGCTGAGCGCGCCCCCACCCGAAGAACACACAGGAGACACGGACTTGCACCAAACCACCTACCTCGAACTGATCCGCCGCGGCGCGCTGCAGCACGGCCCGCGCACCGCCATCGTATTCGGCGAACGCAGCCTGAGCTTCACCGAGGTCGACCAGCTCAGCAGCCGGCTCGCGCATGCGCTGCACGCGGTCGGCGCGGCGCCGCGCACGCGCGTGGCGCTGCTGCTCAACAACGGCCTGCACAGCGTGCCGCTGGACTTCGCCTGCGTGAAGGCCGGCATCAACCGCGTGCCGCTCAATGCGCGGCTCTCGCTGGCCGAGCATGCGCGCATGCTGGCCGACACCGGCTGCACCCACCTGGTGTTCGGTCCCGACCTGGCCGAGCGCGCGGCGGCGCTGCGCGAGGCGGCACCGGGCCTGGCCTGCCTGGGCATCGGCGCGGCGCTCGAGGGCGCGCCCGACCTGCTGGCGCGGGCGGCGACGCTGCCCGCCACGGCGCCCGACTTCGAGCCTTCGCCCGACGACGTGGTGCTCACGCTCTTCACCTCGGGCACCACCGGCACGCTGAAGGCCGCGCAGCACACGCAGGCCTCGTACGCGGCGATCTGCCGCAACGTGCTGCTGAACCTGCTGAACGCCACGCCCGAGGACGCGATGCTGCACGCGGCCTCGCTGATCCATGCCAGCGGCGTGTTCGTGCTGCCGTTCTGGCTGCGCGGCGGCCGCACCGTGATCCTGCCGGGCTTCGAGCCGGGCCTGTTCCTGCGCACGCTGCAGGCCGAGCGCATCACGGCGATCAACCTGGTGCCGACCATGCTGCAGATGCTGTTCGAGCACCCGGAACTGGCGGCCACCGACGTGAGCGCGCTGCGCTACGTGATCTACGGCGCCTCGCCGATGCCGCGCAGCGTGATCCAGCGCGCGATGGCGGCCTGGGGCCGGCACCGCTTCTGGCAGTACTACGGCCAGACCGAGGTGCCGCTGTGCCTCGCGGTGCTGCGGCCCGAGGACCATGTCGACGAACTGCTGGGCGCCTGCGGCCAGCCCGCGCTCGAGGTCGAGATGCGCCTGGTCGACGAGGCCGGCAACGAGGTACCCGCCGGCACGCCGGGCGAGATCGCGGTGCGCGCGCCCTCGGCCGTGGCGGGCTACCACGATGCACCCGCGCTCAATGCCGAGACCTTCGTCGCGGGCGGCTGGGTGCGCACGCGCGACGTCGGCGTGTTCGACGCGCGCGGCTTCCTGCACCTGAAGGACCGCACCTCCGACATGATCATCAGCGGCGGCTACAACGTCTACCCGCGCGAGGTCGAGGATGCGCTGATGACGCACCCCGCGGTGCGCGAATGCGCGGTGATCGGCCTGCCGCACGAGAAGTGGGTGGAGGTGGTCACGGCGGTGGTGGTGCCGCGCGCGGGCCAGGCCGTCGACGAGGCGGCGCTGATCGCGCACGTGGCCGGGCGGCTCGCCTCGTACAAGAAGCCGCAGCGCGTGATCTTCGCCGAGGAGATTCCGAAGACCGCGGTCGGCAAGCTCGATCGGCGCGCGCTGCGCGAGCGCCACCGGGGCTGATCAGCCGCCCACGCGCTTGAGCGTGGCGCGCATCGCCTTCGCGAAGCGCGGGTCGGCCATGGCGCCGACGTTGAAGCGCGACCAGCGCGAGAGCTGCGTCGAGTCGACGCTGAAGATGCGGCCCGGCGCCATCACGATGCGCCGCGGCAGCAGCTCCCTGGCGAAGGCCAGCGAGTCGGCCACGCCCGGCAGCGCGGCCCAGACATAGAGCGACTGCGGGCTGCGCGCGAACACCTCGGCGCCCACCGCATCGAAGAAGCGCAGTGCCTCGCGCGTGGCCTCGCCCAGGCGGTTCTGCAGCCGGTTCAGGTGGCGCTGGTAGTGGCCCTCGCTGAGGATCACGTCGACCGTGCGCTCGGCGTACTCCGAGCTGCTCACGTGGATCAGCGCCTTGAGGTCGGCGAGGTCGCTCGCGAGGTCGGCGCCGCAGGCGACGAAGCCCACGCGCAGCGCGGCCGAGAAGGACTTGGAGAAGCTGCCGATGTAGATGGTGCGCTCGAGCTGGTCGAGCGCCGCCAGGCGCGGCAGCGCGGTGGGCTTGAAGTCGGCCAGCGGGTCGTTCTCGACGATCAGCAGGTCGTGCTTCTGCGCCAGCTGCAGCACGCGGAAGGCCTTGGCCGGCGAGATGTCGGAGCCGGTCGGGTTGTGGGCCAGCGACTGCGTGAAGAACAGGCGCGGCCGCTCGGCCACCAGCAGCTGCTCGAGCACCTCGAGGTCGGGCCCGTCGGCCAGCCGCGGCACCGCGAGCATCTGCGCGCCCGCGAGCTTGAGCTTGCCGAACAGCGGGTAGTAGCCGGGATCGTCGACCAGTACCTTGCCGCCGGGCGGCACGAAGTAGCGGATCACGATGTCCATGGCCTCGTTGGCGCCGTGCGTGAGCACGATCTGCCGCGGTTCGGCGCCGATGCCGAAGTCGGCCAGCTTGCGCACCAGGTGCTCGCGCAGCGGGCCGTAGCCGAAGCGGCTGCCGTAGCGGAACAGCGCGCCAAGCCCCGTGCGCACCACCTTCGGGTGGTACTTGTCCAGCCGCACGTCGGCCAGCCATTCGACCGGCGGGAAGCCGTCGCCCACGGCCACCGCATCGGGTTCGGTCTTGAGCTGCTCGCGCATCAGCCACACGATGTCCATCGCGCGGCCCAGGCTGCCGGCATCGTCCTCGGGCGGCTTCGCGCCCGCGGGCTTCGGCTGCGCGCGCACGAAGTAGCCCGAGCCGCGGCGCGGCTCGACCAGGCCGCGCGAGACCAGGTTCTCGAAGGCCGCCACCACGGTGTTCTTGGCATAGCCGTGCAGCTGCGCGAGCTCGCGCAGCGAGGGCAGCTTGTCGCCGGCCTTGTAGGCGCCGCTGGCGATCTGGCGCGCGAGGGCCTCGGCGAGCGAATCGGCGATGGGGGCGGCGCGCGGGCCGCGGCTGGAGGGAACGCTCATGGCCGGCGACTGTGACACAGCGGGCACTGGACGCGTCGCACTGTCCCGACTGTCCCGCGAAACTGTGCCTGCCGAGGCTGGTACAGCGGGCCTAGATTCGCACGCTTCCGAATCCACCCTTGCACGAACCCAAGCACGAACGATGGTCGCCGACGCCCGCCTCCCCAATTTCCGAGCCCTGACACCCGCGCAGCGCCTCGATCACATCGCGCAGGCCGCTGCGCTCACGCCCGAGGAGAAGGCGCTGCTCGCCGCGCCCGGCGCGCTCGGCATCGAGCGCGCCAACGGCATGGTCGAGAACGTGATCGGCACCTTCGAGCTGCCGCTGGGCGTGGCCGGCAACTTCACGGTCAACGGCCGCGAGTACCTGGTGCCGATGGCGGTGGAGGAGCCCTCGGTGGTGGCCGCCGCCTCCTTCATGGCCAAGCTGGCGCGCGAGGGCGGCGGCTTCGAGGCCTCGAGCAGCGGGCCGCTGATGCGCGCGCAGGTCCAGCTGCTGGGCCTGGGCGATCCGCACGGCGCGCGGCTGGCGCTGCTGCGCGCGCGCGATCGCATCCTCGAGGTGGCGAACAGCCGCGACAAGGTGCTGATCGGCCTGGGCGGCGGCTGCCGCGACATCGAGGTGCACGTGTTCGAGGACACGCCGCGCGGCGCGATGGTGGTGCTGCACCTGGTGGTCGACGTGCGCGACGCGATGGGCGCGAACACGGTCAACACCATGGCCGAGGCGGTGTCGCCGCTGGTCGAGCAGCTCACGGGCGGCACGGTGCGGTTGCGCATCCTCTCGAACCTGGCCGACCTGCGGCTGGCGCGCGCCCGCGTGCGGCTCACTCCCGCGGTGCTGAAGACCGCGGAGCGCAGCGGCGAGGAGATCGTCGAGGGCGTGCTCGACGCCTACACCTTCGCGGCCGTCGACCCCTACCGCGCGGCCACGCACAACAAGGGGATCATGAACGGCATCGACCCGGTGATCGTCGCCACCGGCAACGACTGGCGCGCGGTCGAGGCGGGCGCGCATGCCTATGCCTGCCGCCATGGCCGCTACGGCTCGCTCACCACCTGGGAGAAGGACAAGAGCGGCGCGCTGGTCGGCACCATCGAGATGCCGATGCCCGTGGGGCTGGTCGGCGGCGCCACCAAGACTCATCCGCTGGCGCGGCTGGCGCTCAGGATCCTCGGCGTGCAGTCGGCGCAGGAGCTCGGCGAGGTGGCGGTGGCCGTGGGCCTGGCGCAGAACCTCGGCGCGCTGCGCGCGCTCGCCACCGAGGGCATCCAGCGCGGCCACATGGCGCTGCATGCGCGAAACATCGCGCTGGTGGCCGGTGCCACGGGCGACGAGATCGATGCGGTCGCCAAACAGATGGCCACCGAGCACGACGTGCGCACCGATCGCGCGGTGGCGCTGCTCGAAGCCCTGCGCGCCAGGAACTGAACTTCACGGATCGCGGGAAGGCCCCGCACCACGGACCGCGGCCGATACCGCGGCGGCACGCGGGGCGCGTGCCGTCACACCAGCAAGAACGGAGACAAGCAATGAACCCGAACGGCACGACGCAGGCGCGATGGCGCCTGGTGGAAATCTGGGGCGACACGGCGGACCTGCGCCATCTCGCGGGCGCGATCGCGATCGGCATCGCCGTGAGCCTGGCCGGCTTCCTGCTGGCCAACCGCCTGCTCGCGGGCGCCGTGCGCTCGCCCGAGCTGGCGCGCGCCTACGCGATGCTCGCGGGCCTCGCGGGCTGCGTGATCGCGGGCCTGATCTGCGCGCTGCTGTTCGCGCCCAAGCGCGAGGTGGTCGAAGGCGGCGCGGCCGATCCGCGCTGGCGCGAGGAGGTGCTGGCCGAACTGGCCGGCGAGCACGGCGAACTCGGCGCGATGAGCGACCTGCCGCCCGCCGCGCTGCGCGAGCTCCAGGAGCTGGGCCTGCACGACCTGTTCGCCAACCACCGCCCGCGCACCCGCGCCGCCGCCGAAGGAGCCGCCTCGTGATCGACGCCGCACTGCTGAACCAGATCCTCGTCGCCACCGGCATGGGCCTCGTGGGCGCCGTGGTGTTCGCCGCCATCGGCCTCGTGTCGGGCACCGACGAGACCACCACGCTCGCGCCGCTGACCCTGCTGGTGGTGCTGCTGGGCGTGCCGCCCGCGGGCGTGTTCACCTTCTTCCTCGCGGCCGCGGTGGCCAAGCACATGACGCATGCGGTGCCGACCGCGCTGCTGGGCATTCCGGGCGACACCATGGCCACGCCGCTGCTGCAGGACGCCAACATGCTGCGCAACCTCGGCGTGCCGCACATCGCGCTGCGCAAGATGGTGTCGGGCGCGATCATCGCGGCCTTCGTCGCGGTGCCGCTGGCCGTGCTGTTCGCGGTGCTGCTCGCGCCCTACGGCGCGGCCATCACCAAGGCGGCGCCGTGGATCTTCGTGGTGGCGGCGGTCGCCATCGCCTGGTTCTCGAGCGGGCGCTGGGCCTCGGTGGCGACGCTGGTGCCGTTCGTGATCGTGATCGTGGCGCTGCAGTCGCTGACCGCCAAGTACGGCGTGAAGCTCAGCATCAGCTACTTCCTCGGCATCGCGATCGGGCCGCTCGTGGCCGACCTGTTCTCGGTGCTGTCGCCGACGGCCAGGGCGCGCATGGCGCGCGAGAAGGTGCGCACCTTCTCGCTGGCGCCCGACGTGAAGGGCTGGAGCGGCTACTTCCCGAACCCCTTCAAGGTGCTCGACCGCGGCCAGGTGAAGTGGACGCTGGCCACCGCCACCATTTCGAGCGCCACCTTCGTGTTCAGCCCGGTCGCGATGACGGTGGTGCTCGGCGAGCTGGTCGGCTCGCGCATCAAGCATGCCTACCACCGGCTCACCACCACGCTGGCCGCGCGCAACGGCGTGACCGAGGCCACCTACGTGGCCGAGGCGCTGATCCCGCTGATCGCGATCGGCCTGCCGCTGAGCCCGGTGGCCGCGGGGCCGGCCGCGCCGCTGTTCAACGCACCGCCGGTGTTCACCATCGACGCCGCCACCGGCCAGACCCACAACCTGCACAACCTGCTGAGCCACTGGGAGTTCCTGGGCTACGGCATGCTGGCGGTGGTCCTCGCGGCGCTGGTGGCCTATCCCTTCACCATGAACTTCGCGCGCCGCGCGGCGCTGTTCGTCTCGCGCAAGGTCAGCCACGAGGCGATCATCGCCACCTTCGTCGGCCTGATCGTGGTGATCAGCGTCTGGGAAGGGCAGCTGCTGGGGCTGTTCGTGATCCTCACCATGGGCCTGCTCGGCGGGCTGCTGTCGCGCGCCATCGGCTTCAACACCGGGGTGCAGTTCATGGGCTACTACACGGCGGTGCTGACGGTGCCGGCGGTGCTGAAGGCGATCGGCTAGGGTTTCGGTTTCTTCTTCGAGCCGGGCGGCTCGTCGAGCCCGAACAGCCGCTCCACCTGCTGCCCCACGCGCGCGCCGATCGCGGTGCCCACGCCCGGCAGCACCGCGCTGCCGACGGCCGCGCCCGCGAGCGCGCCGCCGGTCAGCGAGAGCTCGGGATCGCTCATGGTGCCGCCGATCTTGAGCGGCACGCCGACCACGCCGTCGACGATGTCGACCGCGGCATCGCCCTGGATGCGCCGGTTGAACAGCCGCACGTTGCCGCTGGCGGTGAGCACGCCCGAGCGCGCCTTGAGGCCGGTGTAGCGCAGCACGGTGCCGTCGGGCGTGGCCTCGGTGTCGAGCGTGCCGCTGAGCTCGTCGAGCACGGTGCGCCCGCCGCGGCTGATGCCGGCGGTGCTCACGGCCTTGGCGAGGTCGAGCTTGGTCAGGGTGGCCGGGCTGACCGAGAACACGGTCCGCGTGCGCAGGCCGCGCATCAGGGCGCCGGCCTTGTCGGCCTCGGCCGTCAGCGTGGTCTGGCCGTGCAGCTTGCCGGCGACGAAGGTGCGGCGCCCGAAGGTCTGGACCAGCGCCTCGATGTCGACGTCGCGCGGCACGAGCTCGGCCGACACGCGCAGGCGGCCGTTGTCCAGCGACTCGAAGCGGCTGACGCCGTTCCAGCTGCCGCCCGCCACGTCGATGCGGGTCTGCCAGCGGTCGTTGCGGCCCTCGCGGTCCAGCCGCAGCCGGGCCGGCGGCGAGGCACCCGCGCGCTCGGCCAGCGCATGGCGCGGGCGCCAGCCGGGGTCGAAGTCGATCTGGCCGTCGTAGGCGAGCTCGATGTCGCGCCGGTCGATCCAGCGCACGTCGCGCCAGCGCAGCCGCTCGAGCGGCGTCTCGGCCAGCGTCCAGGGCGCGGGCAGGGCGATCCGGCCTTTCTCGATGGTCTCGGGCGCGCGGCCGCGGAAGGCCCGGATCGCCTCGCCCGGCAGCACCGCGCCCTCGACCTCGAGCGTGTCGGCGGCGACCACGCGCCTCCACAGCGGCGCGAGCTGCAGCCGCAGCGCGATGCGGTGCACGGTGACCGGGCGCGGCTGGTCGGTGGCGACGTCGGTCAGCACCAGCACCGGCATGGGCAGCAGCGACCAGTGGGCGCCGCCGATCCTGAGGCCGATGCCGTAGTGCTTCTCGAAGCCCTCGGCGATGCGCTGCGACACCTCGGCGTCGCTGGGCAGCAGCCAGCGCGCCGCGCCCCACAGCGCGAGGGCGCCCGCCAGCAGCACCAGGGCCGAGCCGGCGAGCCAGAACCGGACGCGCCGGGAGGGGGATTTCATGGACCCAACGTAGCACGCCTGGGCGACTGCCGATGTCAGCCGCCGTCGCCAGGGCCTGTTAACTCTATAGAAGGGGTCGCGCTGCTTCGCCAAGGGGCTGGATGCAAGGCGCCCGCGCGCAGCAAGGCGTCCGC
>NZ_JBMDKG010000008.1:0-204775 GCF_057809595.1 Variovorax sp. FG153 | reverse complement strand
CGGCCACCGCGATGAACACGGCCGCCAGGCCGATCATGCTGTGCATGAAGGCCACGAGCTCGGGCATCTTGGTCATCTCGACCTTGTTGGCCATGTAGGCGCCGAGGCCCCCGCCCACGACCAGCGCGACCAGCACGTAGCCCAGGCCGGCCGGGTTGCCGTTGGCCAGCTTCCAGATCAGCGCGCCGGTGGTCAGCACGGCGATCGCCATGCCGGTCATGCCGAAGACATTGCCGCGGATCGAGGTGGTGGGATGGCTCAGGCCCTTGAGCGCCTGGATGAAGCAGATGCTGGCCAGCAGGTACAGCAGGGTGACGAGGTTCATGCTCACTTGGAAGCTCCCTCGGCGGCTGCGGGCGCGGCCTTCTTTTCCTTCTTCTTGAACATCTCCAGCATGCGCCGCGTGACCAGGAAGCCGCCGAAGACGTTGACCGCCGCCAGCGCGACGGCCAGCACGCCCATGGTCTTGCCCAGGCCGGTCTCGGTGAGCGCGGCGGCTAGCATGGCGCCCACGATGACGATCGCCGAGATGGCGTTGGTCACGGCCATCAGCGGCGTGTGCAGCGCGGGCGTGACGGTCCACACCACGTGGTAGCCCACGTAGATGGCCAGCACGAAGATGATGAGGTTGATGACGGTGTGAGAGACGATGTCCATGGTTTCTTCTCCTCGCGTGTTCGCTTACTTCTTCGTGACCTGGCCGTCCTGCGTGACGCGGCAGGCGGCGACGATGTCGTCCTCGAGGTCGATCTTCAGCGTGCCCTCCTTGGTCAGCACGAGCTTGAGGAAGTCGAGCACGTTGCGCGCGTACAGCGCAGAGGCGTCGGCAGCCACCAGCGCGGCGAGGTTCGTTTCGCCGACGATGGTCACGCCGTGCTTGACCACCGTCTTGTCGGCTTCGGACAGCGGGCAGTTGCCGCCCACGCCATCCGGGCCCTTGCCGGCGGCGATGTCGACGATGACGCTGCCGGGCTTCATGGACTTGACCATGTCCTCGGTGATGAGGGTCGGCGCGGCACGGCCCGGGATGAGCGCGGTGCTGATGACGACGTCGGCCAGCGCCACGCGCTTGGCGACCTCGGCCTGCTGGCGCGTCAGCCAGCTCGCGGGCATCGGGCGCGCATAGCCGCCCACGCCCTCGGCGGCGTCCTTCTCTTCCTGGGTCTCGTAGGGCACGTCGATGAACTTGCCGCCCAGCGATTCGATCTGCTCCTTGACGCTGGGGCGAACGTCCGAGGCCTCGATGACCGCGCCCAGGCGCTTGGCCGTGGCGATGGCCTGCAGGCCCGCGACGCCCACGCCGAGGATCACGACCCGCGCGGCCTTCACGGTGCCGGCGGCGGTCATCAGCATCGGGAAGAAGCGCTGGTACTTGTCGGCGGCGATCATCACGGCCTTGTAGCCGGCGATGTTGGCCTGGGAGCTGAGCACGTCCATGCTCTGGGCACGCGTCGTGCGCGGCGCCGCCTCGAGCGCGAAGCCGGTGAGGCCGGCGGCGGCCACGCGCTGCAGGCCCGCGGCGTCGAAGGGGTTGAGCATGCCCACGAGCACGCTGCCGGACTTGGCGAGCGCGCATTCGGCGTCGCTCGGGGCGCGCACCTTGAGCACGATGTCGGCACCGAAGGCGCCGGCCTGGTCGGTGATCTCGGCACCGGCCGCCTGGTAGGCCGCGTCGGTCACGCTGGCCGCCACGCCCGCGCCGCTCTGCACACGCACCGTGTGCCCCAACGCCACCAGTTTCTTCGCCGTCTCCGGGGTCACGGCCACTCGGGTTTCGCCTGTCGTTGTCTCGGCAGGCACGCCTATCAGCATAGAGTTCTCCTCAGGGCAAGGTGCAGCGCGAAATGCGGGCGAAGCTTACAGCAAGACATTCGGCCCGATCTGTCGCGCAAGGGGCGAAGTATCCATGCTCCAACGTCCGTGGCTGCTGAAAATCTAGCTATCCATTTGATAGCTTATTGATGATGGATCGAGGCCTTTCCCTCTGACGCGCTGTAAGGAAACCGGTCTCAGGCGGCGCCGGCGCGGCGGCATCGTGCGGCGCAAAAACAACGCCGGCGTTTGCACGAACTTCGTGTCATCTACAGGACAAAGATGTAGGCCTTTGTAATCATTCTTCCATGGATTGATTTAAAAGAAGGGTTCATGTGCATTAGTTGCAGGGCAGATTGCTTACCTTAGACGCAGATAGATACACTTCGCCTCACTTGGAGCCGTACACAGAGGCGGCCCATGGGAGGAAGTAAGGGGGTAAAAAAATGCGCATTGCTGTCCTCGACCACGAGGCCCATCAGAGAAAACTGATTCATCAGACCATGGCGTCGCTCGGGCACGAGTGCCATGAGTACGCGGACGGAAAATCGCTGCTGCATTCGATGCGGCGACAGACCTTCGATCTGCTGCTTCTCGACTGGCACCTGCCCGACATCCGCGGCCTCGACGTGGTGAAGACGATTCGCCACGACCTCAAGAGCCGGTTGCCCGTGCTGTTCGTCACCGCGCGGCACGACGACGCAGACATGGTCGCCGGGCTCAACGCGGGAGCCGACGACTTCATGAGCAAGCCGATCCAGGCCACCGAGCTCGAGGCGCGCGTCAACGCCCTGCTGCGGCGCTCGTACCCCGCGCAGCACGAGACCGAGCTGGTCTTCGGCCCCTACCATTTCTATCCACCCTCGCGAACGCTCAAGGTGCGCGGCATGCCGGTCGAGCTCAAGAACCGCGAGTACGAACTGGCGCTGTTCCTGTTCCAGAACCTCGGCCGCCTGCTGTCGCGCGAGCACCTGCACGAAGCGGTATGGGGCCTGGGCGTCGAGGCGCTCTCGCGCTCGCTCGACACCCACATCTCGCGCCTGCGGACCAAGCTCGACCTGCGGCCCGCCAACGGCTTCCTGCTGCTGGCGATCTACGGGCTCGGCTACCGGCTCGAAACGGTCGAAGCCGGCCAGCTCGGCGCACGCGGGGGCGAAGCGCGCAGCTCCTGAGCGGGTTCGCGTCCAATACGGGGATGATTCGCGCGGCGGCGTGCCAGCCCATGGCCCGCCTTCCGCGCGAGCGTCGAAGGAATCCATCCCCATGAACACAACCGTCCGCTGGAAACCCAACGTCACCGTCGCCGCGGTGATCGAACGCGAGGGCCGCTTCCTGCTGGTCGAGGAGCACACCGATCAGGGCCTGCGCCTCAACACCCCGGCCGGCCACCTCGATCCCGGCGAATCACCGGCCGAAGGCTGCGCGCGCGAGGCGCTCGAGGAAACCGCCCATGCCTTCGTGCCGACCGCGCTGGTCGGCATCTATCTCGCGCGTTCGGCCGACGATCCCGCCGTGACCTACATGCGCTTCGCCTTCAGCGGCGAGCTCGGCGAACGCGAGGCAGGCCGGGCACTCGACACCGGCATCGTGCGCACGCTCTGGATGACCGCCGACGAGATCCGCGCCAGCGTGGAGCGGCATCGCAGCCCGCTGCTGCTGCAATGCGTGGAAGACCACCTGGCCGGCCAGCGGCATCCGCTGGACCTGATCCACGTCGATGATTCGGTGCGGCGGAAACCGCGCTGAGCAAACTCAGACGATCACGCCGCCGCCCAGGCAGCGTTCGCCGTCGTACAGCACCGCCGACTGGCCCGGCGTCACCGCCCATTGCGTCTGGCCGAAGCGCAATGCGAAGGCATCGTCGCGCGGAGCTTCGTCGCCGGCCACCATCTCGCAGGCCGCGTCGGCCTGCCGATAGCGCGACTTGGCGCCATAGGCGCCCGGCAGCGGCGGCTCGCCCGCCACCCAGCTCGCGTCGTCGGCGCGCAGCGAGGTCGACAGCAGCCAGGGATGGTCGTGGCCCTGCACCACCCACAACGTGTTGTTCTCGACGTCCTTGCGCGCCACGAACCACGGCGAATGGTCGCCCGCGCCGCGTTGCGCGCCCTTTTCCTTCACGCCGCCGATGCCCAGCCCCTGCCGCTGGCCCAGCGTATAGAAGCTCAGGCCCTGGTGCTCGCCGAGCCTGCGGCCGCGGTCGTCCTTGATCGGGCCCGGCTCCTTCGAGATGTAGCGGTTGAGGAATTCGCGGAACGGCCGCTCGCCGATGAAGCAGATGCCGGTCGAGTCCTTCTTCTTCGCGTTCGGCAGGCCGATCTCCTCAGCGATGCGGCGCACCTCGGTCTTGTGCAGCTCGCCGACCGGGAACAGCGTCTTCGACAGCTGCGCCTGGTTCAGGCGGTGCAGGAAGTAGCTCTGGTCCTTCGAGGGGTCGAGCCCCTTGAGCAGCTCGTGCCGGCCCGTAGCCTCGTCGAGCCGCACGCGCGCGTAGTGGCCGGTGGCGATCTTCTCGGCGCCCAGGCGCATCGCATGGTCGAGGAAGGCCTTGAACTTGATCTCGGCATTGCACAGCACGTCGGGATTGGGCGTGCGGCCGGCCTTGTACTCGCGCAGGAACTCGGCGAACACGCGGTCCTTGTAGTCGGCCGCGAAGTTCACGTGCTCGATCTCGATGCCCAGCACGTCGGCCACGCTGGCGGCGTCCACGAAGTCGATGTTCGACGAGCAGTACTCGCTGTCGTCGTCGTCTTCCCAGTTCTTCATGAAGATGCCGACCACCTCGTGCCCCTGCTGCTTGAGCAGGTGCGCGGTCACCGCGGAATCCACACCGCCGCTCAGCCCGACCACGATCCGTTGCTTTGCCATAGGGGCGACATTGTCCCAGCCCCGACGAGGCGGGGTCGGCGTGGGGGAAATCGGGGGCGCCCGTTCAGGCGCGCAGGCTGTCGCGGATGCGGGCCAGCAGCTCGTAGGAGCGCAGCCGCGAGGCGTGGTCGAAGACCTGCGAGGTGATCATCAGCTCGTCGGCGCCGGTGCGCTCGATGAAGGCCTCGACGCCCGCGCGCACGGTGTCGGGAGAGCCCACGGCCGAGCACGACAGCACCGAGTCGAGCAGCGCGTTCTCGGCCGGGCCGACCTTCTGCCGGTAGCCCTCGACCGGCGGCGGCAGCCGGCCGGGCCGGCCGCTGCGCAGGTTGACGAAGGCCTGCTGCCACGAGGTGGCGCGGAACTCGGCCTCGGCGTCGGTGTCGGCCGCGAACACGTTGAAGCCCAGCATCACGTAGGGCTTGGCAAGCTGCGCCGAGGGCTTGAAGGTCTCGCGGTAGATCTGGATCGCCTGCATCATCTGCTGCGGCGCGAAGTGCGAGGCGAAGGCGTAGGGCAGGCCCAGGTGGGCGGCCAGCTGCGCGCCGAAGGTGCTCGAGCCGAGGATCCACACCGGCACCTCGAGCCCCGCGCCCGGCACGGCGCGCACCGCCTGCTGCGGGTTCTTCGACATGAAGTCCATCAGCTCGATCACGTCCTGCGGGAACTGGTCGGCGTCCGATTCGAGATTGCGGCGCAGCGCGCGCGCGGTGCGCTGGTCGGAACCGGGGGCGCGGCCCAGGCCCAGGTCGACGCGGCCCGGGTAGAGCGACTCGAGGGTGCCGAACTGCTCGGCGATGACCAGCGGCGAATGGTTGGGCAGCATCACGCCGCCGGCGCCGATGCGGATCGTCGAGGTGCCCGCGCCCACGTGCGCCAGCAGCACCGCCGTGGCCGCGCTGGCGATGCCCGGCATGCCATGGTGCTCGGCGAGCCAGTAGCGCCGGTAGCCGAGCTTTTCGCCATGCTGCGCCAACGACAGCGAGTTGCGAAAGGACTGCGCGGCATCGCTGCCTTCGACGATCGGGGAGAGGTCGAGGATCGAGAAATCGGTCATCCGCCGATCATGGCGCGAAGCGCCCGCGAACGCTGGCTGCGGGGCTATTCGGTTTGGTATAGCGTGCCGACGCTCGCGAAGTCGCGGCCGTTCTGCTCCACGTTGACCTGGAACGGCACGCTCTCTCCGGGCGCGATGGCCGGCAGGTTGTCGACCAGCTTGAAGCCGCTGAGCTGCCCGTCGCGGTCGCGCAGGCTGACCCACAGCCGCACCTTGCCGACGATGGTCGTGCCCGGATTGCTCACCTTGCCCGTGACCTGCACGCTCTTGTAGAGGAAGCGCTGGCTGAAGTTGAGCAGCACGCTGCCGGTCTCGGCCTTGGTGCCGGTCACCTGCACCTCGAGCGGCGTGCGCGGACCGGGCAGCGCGGCGCGGCGCATCGGCTTCCACTCGACGCGGGTTTGGGTGATGCGGTCGACATCGCGCGGCTCCAGCAGGATCGGGAAGCGCTCGCCCGGGTAGAGATAGGCCAGGCCCTGGATGGCGGTGGCGCCGTCGGCCTTGCTGCCGCCGAAGCGCGAGATCACGCCGCCGGGCGCGATCACCACCGCCTCCTTGCTGCGGTTCACGAGCTCGGTCAGGAACAGCGGCCGCTGGATGTTGCTGCGGCCCGCCACCAGCGGCAGCAGCTCGAGATCCTTGGTGTCGAAGCGCTCGCTGTCGTCGGCCAGCAGGTCCTCGGTGCTCAGCCGCAGGTCGGCGTGGAAGACCTCGGGCGCGCCCACGGTGCGGATCACGCGGTCGGCGCTGCGCACCGCGCTGCGCGAGCCGCCGGCTTCGATGGTGCTGTAGGCGATGCGGTAGTCCCAGGCCGCGACCTGCGCGGCGCGGCCGAAGCGCGCAAGGTCGATGTCGATCGCGCTGCGCGCGCCGGGCGGGATGTCGTTGCCCTGCGCATAGCCGCGGCCGAAGCCGATCACGTTGCCGGCGTCGTCGTAGAGCGTGGCGAGCGCCTCGACGCCGCCGATCGCCGCATCCTTGCGCTCGTTGACCACGCGCCCCACCAGCCGCACGCGGTCGCCCTGCTGCACCAGCCGCAGGCGCGTGAACGCGAGCCGCGGGCCGTCGGCCGAGCGGTAGGGTGCCGACAGGCGCTGCACCTGCAGCTCCTGGCGCGTGACGTTCTTGCCGCTCGGCAGGTCGATCAGCAGCGGCGCGCTCTCGCCGGGCTCGAGCACCGAGATCGGCAGCGATTCGCCGCGCTCCTCGAGCCGCGTCTCGCCGTCGTAGTAGGTGGCCTTGACGCTCGCGCGCTCGAGCGGCTTGCCGGTCTCGTTGCGCGCCACCACCAGCAGCTTGGGCCGCGCCGAGCTGCCGCTGCCCACCAGCACCTGGCGCGGTTCGCCGAGCTTGAGGCCATCGGTGGGAATGTTGCGGTCGACCACCGAGGCGACCGCGGCGCGGCGGCCGCCGTCGGACGTGTCCTTGCGCGTGAACATCTGCACCACCGTCACGAGCAGGGTGATGCCGACCACGGCCGCGACCGCGAAGCCCGCGGTGCGCATCGCCACCTTCTGCCGCGCCGCCTGCTCGTCGGCGAGACGGCGCGCGGCCGCATCCTTGACCTGGTCGAGCACGCGGTCGAGGCGGTCGGAGATGTCGTCCTCCACCAGCGTGACGGAGCCGCAGTGCTGGCAGGTGAATTCGTTGAGGCCGGTGCGCTTGAGCACGCTGCTGCCGCATTCGCCGCACTTGAGCGTCTGGAGATCGATGGTCATGGGAAGCGCTGGTCGTTGTCGTCTTGTTCGTTGGAATGGCACTGGCCGTCGATCGCCTCGCGCAGCGCGGCGCGCAGGCCCTCGATGTCGCCCGCGCGCACTTCGCGCACGCCCTGCCGGCCCGCGAGGCCGCAGGCGGTGGAGGCCACCACCGGCACGCCGGCCGCGAGCGCGCGCAGCGCCGCGCGCGGCGCATGCTCCACATGCGCGGGCAGCACCACCACGCGGGCGCCGTCGAGCCAGTCGCCGCGCGGATCGCGGGCCGCATCCAGCGCGATGCCCCGCCAGAGCGAGGCATCGGCCGATGGCGAGCCGAGCACGCGCAGGCGCCATCCGCTGCCGCGCAATGCCGCGGCCAGCTCGCGCGCGCCCTTGCGCGCGAGGGCGCTGGCGGGCAGCACGACCAGCGGCGCGCCATCGTCCGGTGCCCGATTCGCACGCGGCGACATGCCGGGCAGCACCCATTCGAGCCGCTCCAGCGTGGCCTGCGGCGCCGCGGTGGCCATCGCGTCCGCCACCGCCGCATGTGGGGTGACCACCGTGGCCGCGCGCGCGAATGCCTGGGCTTCGGCACGCACCAACGACGGCGCGGCACGGAAGTCGCGCAACGTGGTGTCGTCAGGCCAGCGCGCCGCGGCCGCATCGAGACGTGCCTCGATCTCGGCCATCGGCAGCGCGCCGGCCAGCACGGTGAACGCGCGTCCGTCGAGCGCGCCGAGGCGCTGCAGATGCGGCAGCAGCGCCTGGTCGACCACCAGCTGCGTGTGTTCGGGCCGAAGCCGTGCCGCGAAGGCCCGCGCGAGCCAGCGCTGCGCATCGATCACGCCGGCCTGCCGCCGCCCGCCTTCCCGGCGCGCCCACAGGCGGCGCCACAACGCGCCGCGAACGCTGGCCAGCCAGGGGCGGTGCACCGAGGCCTCACCGCCACGCCAGTCCCTCATCGGCCGCCAGAAAGCCAGCCGCACGGGCGCGCGCTGCATGCGATCGGCCTCGGGATACCGGGCCTCGAGGTAGCGCGCGAACTCGGGCGTCCATGCGTCGAGCAGCACGGCGGTCCGCCCCTGGGCCGCGACCGGCAGCGCGGGCCGGTGACGGAAGCAGTCGTTGCGGTCGCAGCTCAGGCAGCCGCGCGCCACGGGCGGCGCCAGCGCGTCGGCGCCGGCATCGCGCGGCGCGCGCCACATCACGCGCGGCGCGACCGGCGGCGCATGCGCGCGGATGCGCAGCACCAGCTCGGTGGCGGTGATTTCGACTTCGAGCCGCCACGCATGGCGCGCGCGCAGCTTGAGGTCGACGTAGTTCCAGAACACGGTCGCGTCGACCGCATCGTCGGGCCCGACCGCGGCCTGCTCGATGCGCGCGGTGTGCGCATGGCGCTCGACCAGCTCGAATCCCGCGCGAGCGCCGACCGTGGCCAGTGCATTCGAGAGCTGGCAGAGCCCGCCCGCCAGTGTCGGCACCACGCAGCCGCCGCGCAGTTCGCGGCCCTGCACGAAGCCGCGCCATGCGCTGGGCCGGCCGAGTTGGCGCCAGAAGCTCAGCAGCTCGCCCGCGGGCACCTCGATGGCATCGAAGGCGGCGCGCGCCACGCGCAGGTTCTGCACCTTGCCGGCGACCAGCGCGAATTCGTCGTCGCGGCCATCGGTCCACAGCGGGCTGCTGAAGCGCGCCAGCACGGGCGCATCGGCCAGCGCATCGGCCATGGGCCAGCGGCGCGCGGAAGGACGCCAGGTTTCGCGCAACCCATGCGCGATGGCCAGCAACCGGGAGCGCAGCCAGAAATCGATCGCATCGATGCGGCGCGGCGGCTGCCAGGCCTGCACGCTCACGCCGATGGGCCTCGCTTGCGCCACTGGCCGAGGTCGACCTCGATGCGTTCGTCGATGTTGCCGCTCCAGTGCACGGCGAAGCCGACGCCCTGGAGCAGCTCCGCGATGCGCTGCCCGACCGCGACGGTATTGGCCTCGCGCCGCGCGATCTCGGGAATCAGGCCGCCGCTGAAGGCCAGGTGCAGCCGGCCGGTGCGCACCGCGCGCTCGAGGTCCTGCGCGTGATAGAAGCAGCAGCCCACGATGCCCGAGGCGTCGCGGCCGGCGGCGCGCCAGGCATCGCGCACGTCGTCCTGGCCGTCGGCCAGCGTGTTGCCCGCGCGGTGCAGCGCGATGATCTTCTCTTCGCGCAGCTGCGCGAACGCGGTCTCGAGGCGGTCGTATTCGGTCTGCGCGGGCCACTCGGCTTCGGCCGCATGCTTGGCGGCGCAGGCACGCGCGGTCTCGGCCTTGACCCAGGCCCGGTCATCGGAAGTCAGCTCGTCGGGATCGAGGTACTCGTCGGTGATCATCCATTCGACGTCGGCGTCGTGATGAAAGCCTGACCACACGAGATCGTGGATCCTTTGTCGCGTGTCTTCGGTGTCGAGAGTGAGGGCCATGCGTAATGGGTCAGCCGCGCTCGGCGGCGGGGTCGTGCTTGCTTTTGTCGTGGCAGAAGCGCCCGTACATTTTCGCGTGCCCGCACCACAATGGCGCTGTAGGCCGAAAGCATGACGTTGTGCGGTCCATCGAGCCGCGAGCAACATCATCGATCATGCATTGCAGCATGGCAATGCGCCATTCGGCGGACGACGGCTCGTGCGATCGGCCGAATGGGAGAGCGAAGCGCACCGCGGCGGTGCAACGTTGCAGTGGCGTGTCGCGGTGTCCCAGCAACCGCGCGGGTTCGCACGCGACGGCATGGAGGCCGAAAGCGCTCGATATGCCGCATGCGGCTCTGTGCGATTTGCGCGACAGACCCGGCTTCACGGCCGCATCGGCCGCGAAGTGCGCTGCATCCGCCGTTAATGCTTTGGATTGACCGACATCCAAGCGAAAGGCCGGCCCCTGCTTTCGCAAGGGCCGGCCTCCGGGTGGCTAAACCACTCGACTCACCGCGGGAGCGAGCCCCGCGATGCGACCGAGTTCTGGGCGCCGATTACAGCGGCAGCGAGTCGCCGCGGGCAGCAGCGCGGGCTTGTGCGCGCACCGCATTGCGGTCCACGGTGCTGGCGACCAGCGGCGCCACGCCCGACGAGGCGCCTTCGGCGTAGGGGTTGTCGCTGTGCGCAGCGGCAACGGCTTCGGCACGGACGGCGGCACGGCTGGTATCCGAGGCGACCACCTGGGCCGGGCCGGCGTTGGCGCCTTCGGCATAGGGGTCGGCGCTGCGAGCGGCGATGACGGCCTGGCCGGCGACTTCGGCGCGGCTGGCGGCCGAGGTCAGGGGATGCACACCCTCATAGGTTTCTGCATGGGCTGCACCGGCAGCGGCGAGCAGGGAGAGGGCAACGGCGGAGAGGAGCTTCGAGGCGTTCATTTTGAGTATTCCTTCAATTCTTGTGACTTGACTTTGGATGATTCGAACCGGTCTTGGTGGGGCGCCGTCCCTTCGGGGGCGGCCACCTCGCCAGTGCCTGTTCACCCAGATCAGTCGCTGCCTTCTGCTTGTCTTGGAGTCGGCGGCTGGTCCGTGAGACGAATTGTGCGCCTCGAATCTAGGTAAAAACCCTAGGCAAATGGAACCGCGGCGTTCACGGGAAGGAAACAATCGATGGTCCGCGTCCGACATGGAGGGGCTTTCCCCGGAGGGATAGAGTCGCCCCATGCGTGCGGCCAACCCCACCCTTTCTCTCTCGCCATGGGGCGAAGCCGACGATGTCTGGCGCCGTCTCGCAGGCAGTTGGACCTTCGAACGCGCGATCGAAGGCCAGGCCTCGATGCACGGCACCGCTGTCTTCCATGCCGTGCCCGACGCGATACCCGCGACCCTGCACTGTCGCGAGCAAGGCCGGCTGCGCCTGCTCGACGGCCGCAGCTTCGACGCCCACCGCGAGTACCTGTACCAGGGCCGTCCCGGCGGTTTCGCGGTGCTGTTCGCCGAACGGCCGCCACGCCTGTTCCACGAGATCGCGCTGCTGCCGGGCGACGACGGCGACACGGCCTGGACCGGCACCGCCGCGCACCTGTGCGCCGCCGACCTCTACGACAGCCTCTACCGCTTCCTGGACGATGGCAGCTTCACGCTGCGCCACACCGTGCGCGGTCCACGCAAGGACTACGTGAGCCTCACGAACTTCCGCCGCGCAGCCTGCTGATCAGCGCCCGAGCCGCGCCGCGAGCGCATCGGCCACGCGCTCCGCGGTCTGCAGCGTGCGGATGGTCAGCGGCGCCAGCAGCCGCAGTCCGCCGCCATGGCCGGCGCGCGCGCGGTGCGCGTCGTCGAGCCGCTGCCACTGCACGTAGAAGTTCTCGGCGAACCGCAGCGTGAGCCCGAGGCCGAGCGCGATGCGGTCGGTGGGCACGCCCAGGCGGCGCAGCGGATGCAGCACCGTCTCGAGCACCGCGAGCAGGTCCTCGAAGCGCGTGGTCAGCGTCAGCATCAGCGCGAGCACCGCGGCGGTGGCGATGCGCAGCGCGCTCGCCACGCCGAGCAGCGTGGTGCCGAGCAGTGCATGGAAGCCGACGATGAGCGCGCAGGCGATCGCGATGCCGAACAGCGTGCGCACCCGGCCCCACGCGGGCCGCCCGAGCGAGGCGAACAGCGCGAGCGCCAGGCCGCAGGCCGCGCCCAGCAGCGCAGGCCGGTTGGTCAGCACGAGCGCGGTGCCGCCGGCCGACAGCAGCGCGAGCTTGAGCCACGCCGGCACCGCGTGCATCCAGGTGCGCCTGTCGAGATAGAGGCTACGCATGCGGCAGGTCCATCGCCGCGCGTTGCCGCACGTCCTGCGCATAGGCCTCGCAGACCTCGCGGCCCGGGCCGTCGGCCCGCACCCGGCCCTGCACCAGCCACAGCACGCGCTCGAAGTCGTGCACGTGCTCGAGCACATGCGTGGACACCAGCACCTGCTGGTCGCTCGCGGCGAGCTGCGCCGACAGCCGGGCCTGGCTCAGCAGGTCGAGGCTCGCGAACGGTTCGTCGAGCAGCAAGGTGGCGGGCCGGCTGATCAGCAATGCCAGCAGGCAGACCTGCTGGCGCTGGCCCTGGCTCAGTTCGCCGATGGCGCGCTCGGCCCAGGCCGCAAGGCCGCGCCGCGCGAGGAAGTCGCGCGCCTGCCGGCGTGCCTCGGCACGCGATTCGCCGCGCGCCGTGAGGCTGAAGGCCAGTTCCTCGGCCACGGTCGGAAAGATGATCTGGTCGTCGGGGTTCTGGAACATCAGGCCCACGTGCTGCGAGAGCCGGCGGCGGTCGACCACCGTGTCGCAGCCATGCACGCGCACGCTGCCCGAGCCCGGCTGCTCCAGCCCGCTGATCAGGCGGAACAGGCTGCTCTTGCCGGCACCGTTGTCGCCGATCACGCCGATGCGCGCCTCGCGCAACGCGAGCGAGAGGTCGTCGAACACGCGCTGCGCGCCGCGCTCCAGCACGACGGATTCGAGACGGATGCCGTGGTCGGCGGAGGAGGGGTCGGTGTGCGGCGGCAAGGGGCCGTCACTGTACCCGACGGCTCATGCCCCCGAAGGGCGCTCGGCCCGCACCAGCGGCAGCCACAGCAGGAAGCGCGTGCCCGCGGCATCCGACTCCCACGCCACGTGGCCCTGCACCGCGAGCGCGCGGCGCTGCATGTTCTGCAGGCCGCGGCCCCGGCCGCCGGTCAGGGCCTGCTCGACGTCGAAGCCCTGGCCGTTGTCCTCGATGCGCACCCACACGTGCGCGGCATCCGTGCCGGTCGCCACGCGGATGGTGGTGGCGCGCGTGTGGCGCAGGGTGTTGGAGATGCTTTCCTGCACGATGCGCAGCACGTGCAGCGCGCTCGACGGATCGAGCCACGGCAAGGGCGGGATCTCCTGCACCTCCCAGGTCAGCGACACGCCCATGCCCTCGAGCCGCGGGCCGAGCCGGTAGCGCAGGGTGGCGAGCAGCAGCAGCAGGTCGGCGTCGATCGGCTCCATCGAGTCGATCGTGAGCTTCAGGTCGTCGAGGCAGCCCTGGAGGATCTGCGACACCTTCTGGTCGCTGAGCCGGCCCTCCTCCACCGAGCGGATCGCGCTGATCAGCGAGGAGCCCAGCCCGTCGTGCATGTCCTGCATCAGCCGCTGGCGCTCGTCGCTGATGGTCTTCTGCCGCTCGACCTCGCGCAGCCGGCGATGGCTCAGGTCGAGCTCGCTCTCGCGCGCCTGCAACCGCTGCGCGAGGCTGGCGTTGACGCGTTCCACCTCGCCGATCGCGTGCACGTAGCGCCGATACAGCAGGATGCCGAAGACGGCGAAGGTGACGGCGTTGGTGTAGGCGCCCAGGTACCAGCCCTCGGGGCTCACGATGTTGTTCTGCACCATCCAGTCGGTGGCGCCGAGCAGCACGCACACGCCGATGCCGGCCGCCACCAGCCGCCCCTCGGGCGAACGGCGCCAGGCGCTGATGCCGCCCACCAGCCCCACCACCGTGGCCATGCCCGCCACCACCAGGTAGATCAGCGGCGTGACCTGCGGCGTGTTCGGCAGCAGCGCGATGCCGGGCAGGGTCAGCACGCTGACCAGCAAGGTGATCGTCGTCACGGCCCAGGTCAGCAGCGTGAGCGGCCGCTCGTGCAGCTGTCGCAGCGCGTAGTGCACCACCGCCACCAGCCAGAACAGCGCATTGACCGTGAGCCAGGCGAACCAGTCGTTGGCGATCGGCAGCGAGACGTAGAAATGCAGCCCGCGCAGGTACGAGGTGGTCGCGAGGTTGAAGAACAGCAGGTAGCCGGTCTCGTGGCGGCGCCACAGCCACACGAACAGCGCGAACACGCCCACCGCCATGAAGGCCGCGCTCAGCATCGCGGGCAGCTCCTGCTGCAGCCACTGGCGCATCTGGTAGCGGCCCTTGAGCGCGTCGACCGGCCCCAGCCACAGCGAGGCGATGCCCACCTGCGCGGCGCGGGTGTGCTCGAGCCGGATCAGGATCTCGGCCGGCCGCGCGGCCGAGCCGTCGTCGCGCTGCTCGAACACCACCCACAGCGGCGTGCGCGTGCTGTTCCACAGCGGTCCCAGTTCCTGCGCGCGATACACCAGCCGGCCATCGGCATAGATCGCGATCGTGCCGTCGGTCTTCACGCGCGAGCCGTACAGCGCGAGCGGACCGCGCAGCCCGGGATGGGGCGGCACCTTCAGCCGCAGCCAGGTGGTGCGCGTCTCCTTGCCCGGGTCCGAGATCGTGTTGGCGTCGGCCTGGTCGAGCAGCGCGATCGGCAGCGCCAGCGGCAGCTCGACCGGTTGCCAGGCATCGGGCAATTGCTGGCCGCTGAAGATCAGCGGCGGCGCCATGAAACCGTTCGCGCGCTGCACCTGCCAGTCGGCCCGCGTGATGTGCTGCGTCGCGCCCGGGGGGTACTTGCCGCCCGAGTGATCGCCGAAGAAGGCCCCCATGGCGACCAGCAGCGCCACCGACACGACGAACACCAGGCAGGCGATCGGCGACGGCAGGCGTGCCTTCGCCCGGGCCAGGGGCCCCTCGCCTTCGCGGCGGACGTCGGTGGAAGCGTTTTTGGAGAACAAGGCGCGCCGGATGCGGAGGATTCGGCGCGAATTGTCGGGCAGAGCCCCGGCGCCGCGCCATGCCGGCGGGGCAAGAGGCGCGTTTGCCCTACACCGGCCCGTTGCACCGGCCGTCAGTGCCGCTCGACGAATGCCCGGATCGACGCGACGATGCCCGCCGCATCGAGGCCCTGCAACGCGAGCAGTTCGCCCCGATCTCCATGCCCGATGAAGACATCGGGCAGGCCCAGGCGCAGCAGCCGCACCGGCAGCCCTTCCATCGCGATGCGCTCCGCGCAGGCCGCGCCCGCGCCACCGATGACCGAGGCCTCCTCGAGCGTGACGAGCACCTCGTGCGTCGCGGCAAGGTCGAGCAGCAGCGCCTCGTCGAGCGGCTTGACGAAGCGCATGTTGGCGACGCTCGCGTCGAGCGCCTCGGCGGCCTCCATCGCGGCATGGAGCAAGGGCCCGAAGGCGAGCAACGCCACCCTGGCGGGCCTGTTGCCCGTCGACCTGCGCACGACCACGCCGCGGCCGAGTGCCAAGGGCTGGTCCGTGCGAACGCCGTCGTCCGCGGGGACGACGGCCCTCGGGTAGCGCACCGCCGACGGCCCGTCGTGATCCAACCCCAGCGCGAGCATCCGCCGGCATTCGTGCCCGTCGGCCGGCGTCATCAGCAACAGGTTCGGAACGCAGCGCAGCGCCGCCACGTCGAAGGCGCCCAGGTGCGTGGCACCGTCCCCGCCCGCGATTCCCGCGCGGTCGATCGCGAACAGCACCGGCAGGTTCTGCAGGCAGACGTCGTGGACGAGCTGGTCGTAGCCGCGCTGCAGGAAGGTCGAATAGATCGCCACGATCGGCCGCATGCCGGCCACGGCGAGTCCCGCGGCCAGCGTCACCGCATGCTGCTCCGCGATGGCGGCGTCCACGAAGCGCGCCGGGAATCGCCGCTCGAAATCGACCAGGCAGGAGCCCTCGCGCATCGCGGGCGTGATCGCGACGATGGCCGGGTCGTCGGCCGCCGCGTCGCACACCCATTGGCCGAAGACCTGGCTGAAGCTCGGGCGGCTCGCGGCCTTGGCGGCCACGCCCACGGCGAGGTCGAAGGGGCCGGGCCCGTGGTAGGTGGTCGGGTCGGCCTCGGCCGGCGCATAGCCCCTGCCCTTTTGCGTGACGACGTGGAGGACCTGCGGCGCGCGCGATCGCTTCGCGGCGCGGAACGCGGCCACGAGCGCCTCGGCATCGTGGCCGTCGATGGGGCCG
Organism: Variovorax sp. FG153; assembly: GCF_057809595.1. Classification (NCBI taxonomy): domain Bacteria; kingdom Pseudomonadati; phylum Pseudomonadota; class Betaproteobacteria; order Burkholderiales; family Comamonadaceae; genus Variovorax; species Variovorax sp. FG153. Next base: position 188,576 of record NZ_JBMDKG010000008.1, on the reverse strand, counting down.
GTGTAGCGCAGGCCCAGCAGCTCGAACAGCGAGCGGTGGTCGGCGCGAGCGGATGCGCCCCGCTCGACCAGGCCGCGCAGATGCTGGTGCAGCGCGCCCAGCGCGGGCGAGATCGACATCCCGTTGTCGTTGAGCACCACGACCAGCGGCAAGGTCGCGAAGCTGCCCGCATGGTTGAGCGCCTCGAAGGTCATTCCCGCCGAGAGCGCGCCGTCGCCGACGATGGCGACGGCATGCCTGCCGTCGTCCCGCATGCCCATCGCGATGCCCACCGCCGCCGAGACGGCGGTGCCCGCATGGCCGGCACCGAAGGGGTCGTAGGGCGACTCGTCCCTCGAGGTGAACCCCGACAGGCCGCCGACCTTGCGCAAAGTGGCCATCGCCGGGCCACGGCCCGTGAGGATCTTGTGCGCATAGCACTGGTGGCCGACATCCCAGACCAGCGCATCGCGCGGCGTGTCGAAGACGTGGTGCAAGGCAAGGGTGAGCTCGACCACGCCGAGGTTCGAGGCGAGATGGCCGCCCGTTCGCGACACGCTGCGCAGCAGCGCGCTTCGGAGTCCGGCCGCCACCGTGGCGAGGTCCGCGGGATCGAGATCGCGCAGCTGCGCGGGCGTCGGAAAGCTGGATGGCGGGTCGTAGAGGTCGCGGTCGGAGGGCGGCATGGATGCCTTCTGGTTCTCGAGGGGTTGTCTTCGGCCCCGGCCGGCGGCCGCGGGCATGGGTGCGGATCATCGACGTCCCAATCATTGCTACTGCATTCAGATCGATTCATCGTGACCGAGGTCATGGCATCGATTCATGGCCATCCCGGCCTTCGTTCTCTCTCACGATACCTCTGTGCACGTCCATCAGGTTACATCACAACTGATTGCATTTGCAATGAACTAGGGATACATTGCAGTTGCGCATTGCACGATTCATATCCGCATAATGAAATTTAAAGGCGATGCGAACGACGTTCGAACAACGAACCGCACATCGAAGGAGCAACGAATGAACGACTTGGCGAGCGCGGACGACATCGATCCGCAAGAGACACGCGAATGGCTCGACGCCATGCGCGCCGTGGTGATCCACGAAGGCCGCGACCGGGCCCATTACCTGCTGGACCAGTTGATCGAGCAGGACCACGCGGCCGCGGGCCGCTATGCCGCGCCGCGCACCACGCCCTACGTGAACACCGTGCGCGTCGCCGACCAGCCGGCCTTTCCGGGCGACGTGAACATCGAGTTGCGGCTCGACGCCTACCTGCGCTGGAATGCGATGGCGCTGGTGCTGCGCGCGGGCAAGCACTCGGGCGTCGGCGGCCACATCGCGACCTATGCCTCGGCCACCACGCTCTACGAGACCGGCTACCGGCACTTCTTCCGCGCCGCCACGCCCGGGTTCCTTGGCGACATGCTCTACATCCAGGGCCATTCCTCGCCCGGCATCTATGCGCGCGCCTACCTCGAGGGGCGCCTGTCGGAGCAGCAGATGGACCGCTTCCGGCGCGAGATCGGCGGCGGCCTCGCCTCCTACCCGCATCCGCGCACGATGCCGGACTTCTGGCAGTTCCCGACCGTCTCGATGGGCCTCGGTCCGCTGATGGCGGCCTACCAGGGACGCTACATGCGCTACCTCGAGGACCGCGGGCTGATCCCGGCGCAGGGCCGCAAGGTCTGGGCCTTCCTCGGCGACGGCGAGCAGGACCAGCCCGAGACCCTGGCCGCGGTCGCAATGGCGGGCCGCGAGAAGCTCGACAACCTGATCTTCGTGGTGAACTGCAACCTGCAGCGCCTCGACGGCCCGGTGCGCGGCAACGCCAAGATCATCCAGGAGCTCGAGAGCGTCTACCGCGGCGCGGGCTGGAACGTGATCAAGGTCGTCTGGGGCAGCGGCTGGGACGAACTGCTGGCGCAGGACCACGACGGCCGGCTGCACCGGCGCATGATGGAATGCGTCGACGGCGAGTACCAGGCCTTCAAGGCGCACGGCGGCGACTACGTGCGCGAACACTTCTTCGGCAAGGACCCCGAGCTGCGCCAGCGGGTCGCGCACCTGAGCGACGCGCAGATCGGCGCCCTCGCCCGCGGCGGCCACGACCCGCTCAAGGTGCATGCGGCCTATGCCGCCGCCGTGCGCCACCAAGGCCAGCCGACCGTGATCCTCGCCAAGACGGTGAAGGGCTACGGCATGGGCGCGGCGGGCGAAGCGGCCAACATCAACCACCAGCTGAAGAAGATGGGCGACCCGGCCGTGCGTGCCTTCCGCGACCGCTTCGCGATCCCGGTGCCCGACGAACGGCTCGAGGAGATCCCGTACATCAAGCCCGCGCCCGGCAGCCCCGAAGCCGCCTGCCTCGAGGCTGGCCTCCAGCGCGCCGGCGGGCTCCTGCCGTCACGCTCGCGCGGACCGGGCCCGCTGGCAACGCCCGCGCTCGCGGCCTTCGCGAGCCACCTGCAAAGCAGCGGCGAGCGCGAGTACGCCACCACCATGGCCTTCGTGCGCATCCTCGCGCAACTGCTCAAGGACCCGGTGCTGGGTCCGCGCGTGGTACCGATCGTGCCCGACGAGTCGCGCACCTTCGGCATGGACGGCATGTTCCGCCAGGTCGGCATCTACTCGCACGTGGGCCAGCTCTACACGCCGCAGGATGCCGACCAGCTGAGCTTCTACAAGGAGGACCGCCAGGGACAGATCCTGCAGGAAGGCATCAACGAATCGGGCGCGATGTCGTCCTGGATCGCGGCGGCGACGGCGCACAGCACGCACGGCGTCGCCACCATCCCGTTCTACATCTTCTATTCGATGTTCGGCTTCCAGCGCGTGGGCGACCTGGCCTGGGCCGCCGGCGACATCCGCGCGCGCGGCTTCCTGCTGGGCGCGACCTCGGGCCGCACCACGCTCGAGGGCGAGGGCCTGCAGCACGACGACGGCCACAGCCACGTGCTGTCGTCGGTGATCCCGTCCTGCGTGTCCTACGACCCCGCCTACTCGTACGAGATCGCGGTGATCGTGCAGGACGGGCTGCGCAGGATGTACGGCGAGCCGCAGGAGGACGTCTTCTACTACCTCACGCTGCTCAACGAGAAGAGCGCGCATCCGGCGATGCCCGAGGGCGCCGAGGAAGGCATCGTGAAAGGCATGTACCGCCTGAAGCGGGGCGCCCGTGCCGCCGGCGCGCCGCACGTGCAGCTGATGGGCAGCGGCGCGATCCTCTCCGAGGTGATCGCGGCCGCTGCGCTGCTGGAGCGCGACTTCGGCGTGAGCGCCGACATCTGGAGCGTCACGAGTTTCTCGGAGCTGCGCCGCGACGGCCTCGAAGCCGAACGCTGGAACCGCCTGCATCCGGCGCAGGCGCCGCGCGCTTCGTACGTCGCGCAGTGCCTGGCTGGCGAGGACGGGCCGGCGATCGCCGCCACCGACTACATGAAGATCGTGCCCGACCAGATCCGCCCCTTCGTCGGCGATCGCCGCTTCGTGACCCTGGGCACCGACGGCTTCGGCCGCTCCGACACGCGCGAAGCGCTGCGCGCCTTCTTCGAGGTCGACCGCCATCACGTCGCGCTCGCGGCGCTCAAGGCGCTGGCCGACGACGGCACGGTCGACGCGGAACTGCCGGCGCGGGCCCTGTCGCTCTACGGCATCGACCCCGAAGCCAGGTACGCGGCGCTGCCCTGACGATGCGCGCCGGGGCGGCGGAGAGAGAATCGAGGTCCACTCTCGAAAACGCTCTCCCCCGTATGGCAACGCCCCGTTCCACCGCCGTGCGCGGCACCTCCACCTGGGCCTCCTTCATCAGCGCCTATGTGCTGGTGCTCGACTTCATGGAGGACAGCTTCCGCAAGGAAGGCCTGCCGCCGCTGACCTGGTACGACGTGCTGTGGCTGCTCGACGCCTCGCCGAACGGCCGCATGCGCATGCACGAGCTCGCGGAGCGCGCGGTCTACAGCCGCAGCTTCATCTCGCGCATCGTCACCACGCTCGAGGCCGAGGGGCTGGTGGTGCGCGAGGTCGACGAGACCGACGGGCGCGGCCGCGTCGCGGTGCTGACCGAGCAGGGCCGCGCGCTGCGCCGCAGGATGTGGCCGCCCTACCAGAAGCTCATCCACGAGATGTTCAACGAGCACATGACGGCTTCGGAGCTCGAGTCGATGGAGCGCGGCCTGCGCCGCGTGATCGCGGGCGCGCACCAGCGCAACCAGGACCTGCGCAGCGCCGCGGCGCAGCCCGCCGCCGAACCCCGAAGCACCCGCAAGCGCTCGCGTTCGCGCTCGACCACCCAGCGCTCGGGCGCGTAGCTCAGACGGACGAAGGCCAGCCCGACAGGAATCGCGGCGGCACGGCCTCCGTCAGCCAGACCCCGTTCTCCGCGCGATGGAAGGCATGGCCCAGCGCCTGCATTCCGCCTGCGTCAACGCGCAGCACATGCGCCTTGCCATGGCGCTGCCCGACCTGCACGGCGGTCGCCTCGTCGGCCGACAGGTGCACATGCTGCCGCGTGCCGGGCCGCAAGCCTTCGGCACGGATCGATGCGAGGAAGCGCGTGGCCGTGCCATGGAAGAGCACGGCCGGTGGCTCCGCCGGCTCGAAGCTGCGGCGGACCTGCGGCGTCGAATGGCCCTGCAGCGCGCGGATGCAGCGGCCGTCGGCCGACAGCGCGTAGCGCTTCTTCGCGCCGGCATCGACCGCCTGCACCACCTGCGCATGCGTGAGCGCGCGGCCCGAGGCCACAGCGCCGGTCACCAGCGCATCGATCTCGGCCCAGCCCTCGGCATCGAGCGCGAGGCCGATGGATTCGGGCGCATGACGCAGCACGTAGGCGATGAACCGGCTCGCGTCCTCGGGCGTCATGCGCTCTTCCAATGATCGGCCTGCGCGAGCAGCGCGTTCCACAGGCGTTGCGCATGCACGGACGGCGGACGGTCGGCCGCGCGGAACAGGTGGTACTCGAGCGGCGGATAGCCCTGCAGCGGCACCGCCACCAGGCCCTTGGGAATGCGGCAGCAGGCATTCACCACCGTCAGCCCGAAGCCGAGCTGGGCGAAGCGCAGCATCAGCTCCCAGCCATCGGCCTCGAGCGAGGGCTGCCACGACACCGACTCGGCCTGCAACAGCCGGCCGAGCAGTTCGCGGTGCGGCCGACCCGCGGGCGGCACGATCAGTTGCGCCCCCTGCAGCTCGCGCAGGCGCACCGAACGGCGCGAGGCCAGCGCATGCGCTCGCGGCAGCACCAGCACCTGGCCGACGACCGTGAGCCGCACCGCATGCAGATCGGCCGGCACGGCGCCCAGCGGCGCGATGCCCAGTTGGGCCTGGCCCGCTCGCACCGCCTGCACCGAGGCGTCGCGGTTGCGCGTGAGCAGCTGCAGGTGCGGCGAGGCGCCCGGCCCCGAGAACTGCGACAGCGCCTTGCCCAGCAGGTAGAGGTAGGCGCCCTCGCCGGCCGCGAGGCTGACCACCGCCTGCTCCTGCCCCTGCGCGAGCCCCTTCACGAAGCGCTGGTTGAGCAGCAGCAACTCGCGCGCATGGCGCGCCACCTGCTCGCCCGCGCTCGTGAGCTGCAGCGCGCTGCCCACGCGCAGGTAGAGCTTGGCGTCGAGCTGCTCCGACAGCTTTCGCACCTTCGCATGCAGGGCCGGCTGGCTGATGTGCAGCAGGCGCGCCGACTCGCTGAAGTTCAGCGTGTCGGCGAACACGGCGAAGGATTGCAGCGCGTCGAGGTTGGTGCGGGGGATGTCCACCTATCCATTCTATGGATAGCCCATCGCATATCGGTAGTTCCTGGTGATGGTCTTCGTTCCTACGATCCACCGCACACAAGAGAAAGGAACACGACATGAAGAACGCATCGCAACATCCCCCGCGCCTGGGCATCGACATCGGCCGCGTGCTGATCGCGGCCGAACGGGCCGACGGCGGCGACACCGCCTTCATCGGCGGCTCGCTGCGGGACGCGCTCGACACGCCACCCTACGAAGGCATGTTCGAGGCCGTCGCGCCGCTGGTCGATCGCTTCGAGGGCCGCGTCTGGCTGGTGTCGAAGTGCGGTCCGAGCGTGCAGGCCAGGAGCCGCGCCTGGCTCGCGCACCACCGCTTCTTCGAACGCACGGGCATGGCGCCCGGCAACCTGCGCTTCTGCCTGCAGCGTCCGCAGAAGGCCGACCACTGCCGCGAACTGGGCATCACGCATTTCATCGACGACCGCAGCGACGTGCTGGGCCATCTCGAAGGCATCGTGCCGAACCGCTACCTGTTCGGCCCGCAGGCCAGGCCCGTGGCCATGGCCGGCCTGGTGCCGCTGCCCGCATGGCGCGATGCGGCGGCGCTGGTGCGCTGAATCAGGCGTCCAGCTCGGGATAGCGCCGGAAGATGCCGTCCTCGTTGAAGGCGATGCGGCGCGGGCTCTGCAGGTAGTCGTGCACGCGCTGGCGGCGCCGGACGTTGGCATGCAGCTTCGCCACCGCCGGCGTCTTCGCGAGCGCCTGCGCGGTGGCCTTGGGAAAGGCGTACTGCAGTCCGTCGACCAGCTGGAACAGCGAGAGGTCGGCATAGGTCAGCACGTCGCCCACCAGGTGCAGGTCGCCCGAGGGATTTCGCCGCAGCACGCGCTCGAACCAGTCGAGGAACTTCGGGATGCGCTGCTCGCGGAAGGCCTTCGCGCGCGCCAGCGCGGCGTCGCGCTGGTCCTCGTAGTAGTCGCCGGTCGAGATCGGGTGGTGCGTGTCGTGCGCCTCGGCCACCGCGTCGGCGATGGTGAGCTGCAGCTGGTGCGTCCACAGGCCGTCCGATTCGCCGACGCCGGCCAGGCCCAGGCGCGGCCCCAGGTAGAGCAGGATCGCGGCGGTCTGGCCGACGACGATGTCGCCATCGACGAGGAAAGGCGGTGCGAACGGCGGCCGCGTCGCGAGCGGATCGGCAAGGCGGCGGCCGAGGGCGCCCTCGCCGCCGCCCTTGTCCTCGCGCTCGCGCGCCACGTCGACATAGTCGGCACCGGCGGCCTCGAGCGCGAGCCGCACGAATTCGCCGCGGCCCTGGATGGTGGGCCAGTAATGGAGTTGGTAAGGCATGCGGCCATGGTGGCAGGCCCGGCGCGGCGCCGCAACCGCCGGCAGCGAACTGTGGAACTTCGATGACAAGGAGGCGCGCGTTCGGCGAAACCGCTCAGCGCAGCAGCATGCCCAGCAGCACCGCCACCAGCAGCACGAGGTAGCCCCAGGCATGCACGCGGTCGGGCAGGCGGCCGATCAGCGGCGCGGCGGCGCGCACGCCCAGCAGCGATCCCGCGACCAGCGCGGCGAAGGCCGGCAGGTCCACGTAGCCGAGGTGCCAGCCCTCGAGCGCCGCGCCCGAGCGCCAGGCCAGCGCCATGTAGGTGGCGGTGCCGGCCAGCGCGATGGGCAGCGACAGCGGATTGGCCATGGCGGTGGCGCGCGTCATGTCGATGCCGCGGCGGCGCATCAGCGGCACGGTCATCACGCTGCCGCCGACGCCGAGGAAGGCCGCGATCAGGCCGATGACGAAGCTGCCCGCGGTGGCGATGCCGCGCGAGAGCGGCGCGATGGCTGCCGTCGCCGCGGCACGGCGCACGATGAAACCCGGGCGCAACAGGCAGTCGAGAATGGTGACGCCCAGGTAGACGATGAAGGCCAGCCGCACGAATTCGCCATCGGCCCGCACGGCGGCCGCGGCACCGACGATGGCACCGAACCCGATGAAACCGAGCAGCGGCCGGATCAGCGGCCAGTCGATGGTGCCGGCGCGCTGGTGGCGCCGCGTGGCGAGCAGCGCGCTCGCGATCATCACGCAGGTCGAGGTGGCCACGGCGATGTGCATGGCCGCGCGGCCGGTGGCGCTGTGCTCGCCATGCGCGAGCAGCAGCACGCGGTAGAGCAGCGGCACCACGACGAAGCCGCCACCGAAACCGAACAGCACGGTGGTGACGCCCGCGAGGCCGCCGAAGACCGCGAGCAGGAGATAGATCCACACGAGAGGCACTCCAGGAGAACGAAGACAGGCCTCGAAGATAGGCCGCTGCCGTGCGGCGCGCCCGCGCAAGTCGGACAATGATGTTCTCGTTCCGGCCAACCCGTCCTCCCCCCAATGCGCAATGTCCCGATCGATACCGTCGACGCCACCGCCCGCCCGGTGCTCGCGATCGGCACCGACTACCCGCCGGGCCAGCTGTTGCCCACGCACAGCCATCGTCGCGCGCAGTTCCTCTACGGCGCCACCGGCGTGATGGAGGTCGGCACCGACGACGGCGCCTGGGTGGTGCCGCCGCAGCGCGGCGTGTGGATACCGGCGGGCCAGCCGCACCGCGTGCGCATGCTGGGCGTGAGCACGCGCAGCCTCTACATCGAGCCGCGCGAGGCGCCGCGCCATGGCCGCCAGTGCGAGGTGCTCGAGGTGTCGCCGCTGCTGCGCCAGCTGCTGCTGGCGGCCGTCGAGGTGCCGGCCGAATACGAACGCCAGGGCCGAGACGGCCTGCTGATGCGGCTCGCGCTGCACGAACTGGCGCGCGCCGAGGCGCTGCCGCTGCATCTGCCGCTGCCGCGCGAGCCGGCGCTGGCCACGCTGTGCCTGGACTTCCTGCGCACGCCCGACATCCATGCCACGCCGGCGCAATGGGCCGCGCGGCTGCACGTGAGCGAACGCACCTTCAGTCGCCGCTTCGGCCGCGAGACCGGCATGGCCTTCGGCCAGTGGCGCCAGCGCGCCTGCGTTCTGCTGGCGCTGTCGCGATTGGCGTCCGGCGACACGGTGACGGCGGTGGCGCTCGACCTGGGCTACGACAGTCCGGCGGCGTTCTCGACCATGTTCCGCCGCGCGCTGGGCCGCCCGCCCTCGCACTTCGCGGATGCCGGCGCTCAGAGCTCCATGCGGTAGCCGACGCTGTAGATCGACTTGATCCAGTCCTCCGAACCGCCGGCCTCGGCGAGCTTGCGGCGCAGGTTCTTGATGTGGCTGTCGATGGTGCGGTCGGTCACGACACGCCGGTCGTCGTAGATGCGGCCGAGCAGCTGGTCGCGCGAGAAGGCGCGGCCGAGCGCGCCGTGCAGCACGGCCAGCAGGCGGAATTCGACCGGCGTGAGGTCGAGTTCGCGGCCGCGCACGCTGGCACGGCCCGCGGCATCGACCACCAGCAATGCGGCCTGCGCGGGCAAGGGCGCGGCCGAGGGCCTCGCGTTCGCGGCGCGATGCCGCCGCAGCACCGCGCCCACGCGCGCCACCACCTCGCGCGGGCTGAAGGGCTTGCACACGTAGTCGTCGGCGCCGATCTCCAGACCCAGCAGGCGGTCGACCTCCTCGACGCGCGCGGTCACCATGATCACCGGCACCGTGCCGATGCGCCGCAGGTCGCGGCAGATCTCGACGCCGTCGCGCCCGGGCAGCATCAGGTCGAGCAGCACGAGGTCGGGCCGCTGCGCATGGAAGGCCGGCAGCGCCGCGTTGCCGTCGGCGACCCAGTGGTGCGTGTAGCCGGCCGCCGCGAGGTAGTCGCCGAGCACGGCCGCCAGCCGCGGCTCGTCCTCGACGACGAGCACATGGCCCTGGGCCGGAAGGCCGGTGCTCATTGAAAGACCTTCGTGCTTCGCACTGCGGTGCGAGCTTGCCTGGGGCGGCCCGGCGCGGCGCTCATGCGTCGATCCCCGGCAGGTCGATGACGATGCGCAGCCCGCCGAACGGCGAGGCCTGGGCCTGGATGCGGCCCTCGTGCGCCTCGACGATGTTGCGGCAGATCGCCAGGCCCAGTCCGCTGCCGCCGCTGGCGCGGTTGCGCGAACCCTCGACGCGGTAGAAGCGCTCGAACAGCTTCTCGAGCTTGTCGAGCGGCACGCCGGGCGCGCTGTCCTCGACCACGATGCGCACGCCGCTCTCGTGACGATCGGCGCGCACCTGCACCACGCCGCCGCGATCGGTGTAGCGCAGCGAGTTCTCGAGCAGGTTCGCGATCAGCTGCTGCAGCCGCCGCTCGTCGCCACTGATGGACAGCGGCGACGGCGCGACATGCACGCGCAGCTCGAGGCCCTCGGCCTCGAGCCGGCCCTGCATGCCGCCGACCGCCGTGCGCAACACCGTGGCGACGTCGATCGGCGTGCGCCGGTAGGTCATCGCGCCGATGTCGGTCAGCGAGAGGTCGTGCAGGTCGTCGACCAGCTTGCCCAGGCGGCCGACCTCGGCGTGCATTGCATCGACCGACTGCTCGGTGGTCGGACGGATACCGTCCTGGATCGCCTCGAGCTCGGCGCGCAGCACCGCCAGCGGCGTGCGCAGTTCGTGCGAGATGTCGGCCATGAAGGTGCGGCGCGCGCGCTCGGTGTGCTCCAGCGTCTGCGCCATGCGGTTGAAGTCCTTCGCGAGATGGCCGAGCTCGTCGTTCGAGCCGACCTCGATGCGCGAGGCGTAGTCGCCGGCCGCCAGCCGCTGCGTGGCGCCGGCCATGCCGCGCACCCGCCGCAGCAGCGCGCGCGACAGCACGAAGGTCAGCAGCGCCGCCACCGCGATCGAGCCCAGGCCGATCAGCGTCAGCGCCTTGAACTGCCGCTCGAGGAAGCGCGCGTCGTCCTTGGGCAGCACGTCCTCGAAGGGCACCATCGCCACCCAGCCGACGATGCGCCCGTCGACCGACACCGGCAGCCGGATCGAGTCCGGCCCGACCGAGGGATTGCCCACCACGCGGCGCAGTTGCGCATCGAGCAGGCCGATGCGCGCGAGGGCGCCGGTCTGGTCGGACGAGGCGAGCTGCGGCGCCGGATCCACGCCGGGCTCGCGCGCGATCGGCAACACCAGCTCCATCCAGTTGCGGAAGTCCTGCCGCAGGAACTGCCAGTCGCCGTGCGCCGCATAGGCCGCGGCCACGCGCGGCACCATCTCCTGGACATGCGCACGGCCCTGCTGGTTGAGGTAGCCGAGGAAGCCGCGCGCGAACACGAAGCGCATGGCGCTGGCCTGAACCACCACCACGGCGGCGCAGGCCACCAGCACGAAGAAGAAGAGCTTGGTCCGGATGCCGATTCTCATGATGAATGCCGATGATGCCGCGCGCGGCGGCGCCCGTGGCGGGTCCGGGACCATTGGCTGCGCCGCGGCCCGCAAAAGCAAGGAAGGCCATGCCGGCGGTACGATCTTCACAGTTGCTCCACATTGCGCTCGCAAGATCGGGGCTCACGGAACCCGACTCCCCTCCTTCCCCATGCCCCCTTTTCAAGCAGCGCATCGCGGTGCGCGCGAAGCTTCGCGCGCGCCGCGAAGCGTCATCGCCTTCCTGTGCATTGGCATGCTCGCGGCCTGCGGTCTCTTGAAGCCCGACACCCCGCGCGCGCCCGTGCCGCCGCCCCCGACGGCGACCGCGCCGGCCGCGCCAGCCGCTCCAGTGGCGGCAGCCGCCGCGCCCCCTGCCGCCACGGCCGCGGCCTCCCATTGCAGCGTGGTCCTCTATGGCGACTCGATCCTGCACGGCGGCTATGGCGGCAACCTGCGGCTGGCCGAGCCGCCGGCGGCGGCGCTCAAGCGGCTGCGGCCGCGCTACACGGTCGACGACCGCAGCGCCAACGGCGAGACGGCCACCGCGCGCGCGGCGGGCTTCGCGAACGAGAAGCGCGCCGCGCGCTTCGTCGTCATCGCCCACGGCCTCAACGACGCGGCGCTCTCGCTGCCGGTGGAGGCGCCGTTGCGCAGCATGATCGCCACCGCGGTGCGCGAAGGCCGGGTCGTGATCGTCACGGGGCTGTCGCGCCAGCGCATCCCGGTGCCGGGCCGCGACCAGTACGACGCGGCCATCCGCAAGGTGGCGCTGGAGACCGGCGCGGGCTTCGCGGACTGGGGCGCGGAAGAATTCAGGGCCGCCGAGATGGCCGACATCCTGCATCCGGCCGGCGCCTATTCGCAGCGGCTGTCGATGCGCATCGTGCAGACGCTCGACCGGCTGGCGCCCGACTGCCGGGTCTGAAGCAGCCATCGATCGGGCCGCATTCCCAATGAAAAAGGCTGGAAGCCCCTTGGAGCTTCCGGCCTTTTTGCCGTGTGTCTGGTCCCGCCGCCAGGAATCGAACCTGGATCTCAGCCTTCGGAGGGCCGAATTCTATCCGTTGAAATACAGCGAGAAATGGGTTTCCGGTCGAACCGGAGCCTCGCATTATCGCCTATCAGGCGGCCGCCGTTTCGGCTTCGTGCGCGGCCGCGCCATTCGCCCCCGTCTGCCGCGCGAAACCGAGGCCCGCGAGATACACCCGGAAGGTGCGCCGGCCCGTGGGCACGAGGTCGAAGGCCGCGGGATCGAGCAGCCAGTTCTGGATCAGTCCGCTGATCAGCGCATGCAGCCCCTGCGCCGCCACGCTGCCGGGCACCGGCAGCCTGATGCGGGCGCGGCGCGCGGCCAGCCGCAGGGCCTTCTCGAAATCGCCCACGCAGGCATTGCGCGCATCGAGATGCCGCTGCTGCACCGAGGCCATGTCGTGGGTGTATTCGACCTTGTGGGTCGCCACGTCGAACACGCGGCGCACCTGCGGGTCGGTGGTCATGAGGGTCAGCGCATGCACCATGCCCTCCTCGATCTCGGCCAGCGGGTCGTCGTGGCCGACGGCCGCGGCCTTCGGCGGTGCCTCGAGCGGGAGGATGACCCGCTCCATCATCGCGTTGAAAAGATCGGCCTTGTCCTTGAAGTGCCAATAGATGGCGCCCCGCGTCGCCCCGGCCTGCTGCGCGATCTGCTGCAGCGTGGTCTGGGAGACCCCTTGCGCCTGAAACAGCAGTTCCGCGGCATCGAGCAGTCGATTCCGCGTCGCCAGTGCTTCTTCCTTCGTACGACGTGCCACCAAGTCTCCTGATTTGTAAAGGCAACGCCCTTTGCATATCGTGGGGCCATTGCGTGGATGTCACTATACATCCATGAATGTATGTAAACTGTCGCCCTTCCCGATGGCCCACCTGGCCGTGCTGGCTTTCCGGCGCGGCCGCAGAAATCGCCGTCTCCCGTCTTCGCTTCAAAGGAATCGCATGCCTCTCCTGCATGTTTCGCGCCCATCGTTTCTTTCGCCGCGCCTCGCGACCGTGGCTGCCGTCGTGTTGCTGGTCATCGCGGGTTGTTCGAAGAGCGATGCCCCCGCCGGTGCCGGCGCGGGCGGCGGTGGCGGCGCCCATCCCGCCCCCGAAGTGGGCGTGATCGTCGCGACCCCGACCGACGTCGGCCTGGTGACCGAACTGCCGGGCCGCCTCGAGGCTTCGCGCGTCGCCCAGGTGCGCGCCCGCGCCGCCGGCATCCTGCTCAAGCGCGAGTTCCGCGAAGGCAGCGACGTGAAGGCCGGCCAGCTGCTGTTCCGCATCGATCCGGCACCGCTGGTGGCCGCCACGCAGAACGCGCAGGCCGCGCTGGCCCGCTCCGAAGCCAATGCCGCGCAGGCCAAGGCACTGGCCGACCGCTACAAGCCGCTGGTCGAGGCCAATGCGGTGAGCAAGCAGGAATACGTCAACGCGGTGGCTTCGCAGAAGACCGCCGAGGCCGACGTGGCCGCCAGCCGCGCCGCGCTGCAGACCGCGAAGATCAACCAGGGCTACGCCGACGTGACCTCGCCGATCGCGGGCCGCATCGGCCGCGCGCTGGTCACCGAGGGCGCGCTGGTCGGCCAGGGCGATGCCACCGAGCTCGCCGTGGTGCAGCAGATCAATCCGCTGTACGTGAACTTCACGCAGTCGGCTTCCGACGTGCTGAAGCTGCGCCGCGCGGTCGCCGCGGGCCAGTACAAGCGCGCCGGCGGCGAGGACGCCGCCAGCATCCGGCTGGTGCTCGAGGACGGCACCGAGTACGGCCAGGACGGCAAGCTGCTGTTCTCCGACCTCACGGTCGACGCCACCACCGGCCAGGTCACGCTGCGCGCCGAGATCCCCAACCCCAAGGGCGAACTGCTGCCGGGCCTGTACGTGCGCGTGAAGCTCGAGCAGGCGCAGGCCAGCAACGCGATCACGGTGCCCCAGCAGGCGGTCACGCGCACCCAGCAGGGTGACCACCTCACGGTGGTGGGCGCCGACGGCAAGCTGAGCCAGCGCACGGTGAAGATCAGCGCCGCCAAGGACAACCAGTGGGTGGTGCTCGAAGGCCTGAAGGCCGGCGAACAGGTGATGGTCGACGGCTTCCAGCGCCTGCAGATGATGCCGCCGGGCACGCCCGTGAAGGCGGTCCCGTGGACGAAACCGAATCCCAACGGTGCGGCGCCCGCCGCCGCGCCGGCAGCCTCTGGCGCGGCACCCGCCCCCCAGAAGGCAGCCTCGGCTCCGGCCGAGAAGAAGTAATCAAGGAGCGCGCCCGCAATGGCCAAATTCTTCATCGATCGACCCATCTTCGCGTGGGTGATCGCGCTGTTCATCCTCGTGCTCGGCGGCGTGTCCATCACGCAGTTGCCGATCGCCCAGTACCCGCCGGTGGCGCCGCCCGCCATCGTGATCAACGTGGCCTATCCGGGCGCCTCGGCCCAGACGCTCGAGGACAGCGTGCTGTCCGTGATCGAGCGCGAAATGAACGGCTCGCCCGGCCTGATCTACATGGAATCGGTGGCGCAGGCCGACGGTACCGGTGCGATCACCATCAGCTTCGAGCCCGGCACCAATGAAGACCTCGCGCAGGTCGACGTGCAGAACCGGCTCTCGCGCGCCACGCCGCGGCTGCCCTCGGCGGTGACGCAGCAAGGCGTGCGCGTCGACAAGTCGCGCGACAACTTCCTGCTGTTCGCGATGCTCTCGTCGGACAACCCCGACGTCGACCCGGTGGCGCTCGGCGACTATGCCGCGCGCAACATCGTGCCGGAACTGCAGCGCATCGCCGGCGTGGGCCAGGTGCAGCTGTTCGGCTCCGAGAACGCGATGCGCATCTGGATCGATCCGGCCAAGCTGCAGGGCTTCAACCTGTCGCCGGCCGACGTCAACAACGCGATCCGCGCGCAGAACGCCCAGGTGTCCTCGGGCACGCTCGGCGACCTGCCGAACGTGCCGGGCCAGGCCATCGCCGCCACGGTGACGGTCAACGGCCAGCTCACCAGCGTCGAGCAGTTCCGCGAGATCGTGCTGCGCGCCAACACCGACGGCTCGACCGTGCGCCTGAAGGACGTGGCGCGCGTCGAGCTCGGCGGCCAGAGCTATGCCACCTCGGCGCGCCTGAACGGCGTGCCCGCGGTGGGCGTCGGCGTGCAGCCCACGCCGACCGGCAACGCGCTGAAGTCGGCCAAGGCCATCCGCGCGAAGATGGGCGAGCTCGAACGCTACTTCCCCAAGGGCGTGAAATGGGACATCCCCTACGACAGCTCGCGCTTCGTGCAGATCTCGATCACCGAGGTGGTGAAGACCCTGTTCGAAGCCATCGCGCTGGTGTTCCTCGTGATGTTCCTGTTCCTGCAGAACTGGCGCTACACGATCATCCCGACCATCGTGGTGCCGATCGCGCTGCTCGGTACCTTCGCCACCCTGCTCGCTCTAGGCTTCTCGATCAACGTGCTGACCATGTTCGGCATGGTGCTGGTGATCGGCATCGTGGTGGACGATGCGATCGTGGTGGTGGAGAACGTCGAGCGCATCATGAGCGAGGAAGGGCTCTCGCCGCTGGAGGCCACGCGCAAGGCGATGCAGCAGATCTCGGGCGCCATCATCGGCGTGACCGTGGTGCTGATCTCGGTGTTCGTGCCGCTGGCTTTCTTCGCGGGTTCGACCGGCAACATCTACCGCCAGTTCTCGGCGGTGATGGTGGCCTCGATCGGCTTCTCGGCCTTCATGGCGCTGTCGCTCACGCCGGCGCTGTGCGCCACGCTGCTCAAGCCGGTGGAAGCCGGCCACCACCACGAGAAGCGCGGCTTCTTCGGCTGGTTCAACCGCGGCTTCTCGCGCACCGCCAAGGGCTATGAAGGCATCGTCGCGCGCATCCTGCGCCGCGCCGCGCGCTACCTGATCATCTACGCGGCGATCATCGGCGCGGTGGTGTACTTCTACACCCATCTGCCGAGCTCGTTCCTGCCGCAGGAAGACCAGGGCAACATCATCGTGAACGTGCAGCTGCCCCCGGGCGCGACGCAGGAACGTTCGCTGTCGGTGATGCAGCAGGTCGAGGGCTTCATCATGAAGCAGCCCGAAGTGCAGAGCATCGTGAGCGTGATGGGCTTCAGCTTCTCGGGCCAGGGACAGAACGCGGGCCTCGCCTTCGTGACGCTCAAGGACTGGGACGAGCGCAAGGACCCGGGCAACTCGGCCAGCGCGCTCGCCGGCCGTGCCTTCGGCGCGCTCTCGGGCATCCGCGACGCCTTCATCTATCCGCTGAGCCCGCCGCCGATTCCCGAACTGGGCAACGCCAGCGGCTTCAGCTTCCGGCTGCAGGACCGCGCGGGCGCGGGCCACGAGGCACTGGTCAACGCTCGCAACCAGCTGCTGGGCATGGCCTCGCAGAGCAAGATCCTGTCGCAGGTCCGTCCCGACGGCCTGGAAGACGCACCGCAGTTGCAGATCGACATCGACCGCGACAAGGCCAACGCCCTGGGCGTGACCTTCGACGCGATCAATGGCGCGCTGTCGACCGCGCTGGGTTCGAGCTACATCAACGACTTCCCGAACCGCGGCCGCCTGCAGCGCGTGGTGGTGCAGGCCGATGCGCCGGCGCGGATGCAGCCCGAGGACATGCTCAAGCTCAATGCCACCAACACGCAGGGCCAGCCGGTGCCGCTGGGCGCGTTCGCGACCACCAAGTGGGTCAACGGCGCGACGCAGACGGTGCGCTACAACGGCTATCCCGCGATGCGCATCAGCGGCGACGCGGCGGCCGGCTACAGCACCGGTGCCGCGATGGCCGAGATGGAAAAGCTCGCCGCGCAGCTGCCGCAAGGCTTCGGCTTCGAGTGGACCGGCCAGTCGCGCGAGGAAAAGCTCGCCGGCTCGCAGGCCATGATCCTCTACGGCTTCGCGATCCTGGCGGTGTTCCTCTGCCTGGCCGCGCTGTACGAGAGCTGGTCGATCCCGCTGTCGGTCATCCTGGTGGTGCCGCTCGGCGTGATCGGCGTGCTGCTCGCGACGCTGCTGCGTTCGTACTCGAACGACGTGTACTTCCAGGTGGGCCTGATCACGATCATCGGCCTGTCGGCGAAGAACGCGATCCTGATCATCGAGTTCGCCAAGGACCTGCAGGCGCAGGGCCGCGGCGTGATCGAGTCGGCGCTCGAGGCCGCGCACCTGCGGTTCCGGCCGATCATCATGACCTCGCTGGCCTTCGGCCTCGGCGTGGTGCCGCTGTTCACGGCCTCGGGTGCCGGCTCGGCGAGCCAGCGCGCGATCGGCACCGGCGTGCTCGGCGGCATGGTGACGGGCACCCTGCTCGCGGTGATCTTCGTGCCGGTCTTCTTCGTGGTGGTGCGCACGCTGTTCAAGGGCAGCGAGCGCCAGCGCGAAGCCAACAAGCGGCATGCGCAAGCCGCCGGCATCACGGAGGAAAAACATGAACCTCAATAACAAACTGATTCCCACCGCGCTGGCGGCCGCGCTGCTGCTGGCCGGCTGCTCGCTGATCCCGACCTACGAGCGCCCCGCGGCGCCGGTGCCCACCACCTACCCGGGCGATCCGGCGCAGCCGGCCGGGCCGGCCGCCTCGTCGATCCCGTGGCAGGACTTCTTCACCGATCCGCGCCTCGCGGGCCTGATCCAGACCGCGCTGGCCAACAACCGCGACCTGCGCGTCTCGGTGCTCAACATCGAGCAGGCGCGCGCGCAGTTCCAGATCCAGCGCGCGGACCTGTTCCCCGCGCTGGGCCTGTCGGGCAATGGCTCGCGCTCGAGCCCCAACCCGTATCAGGCGATCGACAGCAGCCAGGGCAGCGTGACGTCGCAGTACTCGGTCAACCTCGGCATCACCGCCTGGGAGATCGACTTCTTCGGCCGCATCCGCGCGCTGAAGGACCAGGCGCTGGCGCAGTACCTCGCGACCGACGAAACGCGCAAGGCCGCGCAGATCAGCCTGATCGCCGCGGTCGCCAACGGCTGGCTCACGGTGCTGGCCGACGACGAACTGCTCGAGATCACGCGCCAGACCTTGAGCACGCGCGAGGAATCGGTGCGGCTGACCAAGCTGCGCTTCGACAACGGCGTGTCGTCCGAGCTCGACTTCCAGGCCGCCAACTCGCTGGCCGAGACCGCGCGCGCCGCCTATGCGCAGCAGCTGCGCACGCGCCAGCAGGACGAGAACGCGCTCGCGCTGCTGCTGGGCGCGCCGGTGCCGGCCAGCGCCTTCGCGGGCGCCAAGGGCCTGGGCGGCATCCGCCCGATCCCCGACGTGCCCGCGGGCCTGCCCTCCGACCTGCTGGCCGAGCGGCCCGACATCCGCGCGGCCGAGCAGCAGCTGATCGGCGCCAACGCCAACATCGGCGCGGCGCGCGCGAACTTCTTCCCGCGCGTCTCGCTGACCACCTCGATCGGCACCGCGAGCAGCGAGTTCTCGAACCTGTTCGACCGCGGCACCAAGGCCTGGAGCTTCGCGCCCACGGTCACGCTGCCGATCTTCGACGCGGGCCGCAACATCGCGGGTCTCGACTCGGCCAAGGCCGGGCGCGAGATCGCGGTGGCGCAGTACGAGAAGTCGATCCAGACGGCGTTCCGCGAAGTGGCCGACGCGCTCGCGGGCCGCGCCACCTTCGGCGAGCAGGCACGCGCGCAGCGCGCGCAGGCCGATGCCGAGGCGGTGCGCTTCAAGCTCTCGGACCTGCGCTACCGCAACGGCGTGGCCAGCGCGCTCGACCTGCTCGACGCTCAGCGCTCGCTGTTCACGGCGCAGCAGTCGGCCGTGACCACGCAGCTGCAACTGCTGCAGAACCAGGTCACGCTGTACAAGACGCTGGGCGGCGGCTGGGCCTCGCGCGATGCGGCCGCGGCCGGCACCGCGACCAGCGGCGCGAGCGGTGGCGCGGCCCCCGCGGCCACGACCGGCGCGGCCTCGACGCCGCCCGCCGTCGTCATCCGCCGCAAGGGCTGAACCCGCTTCGAAGGTTGTTTGCGCGCAAATCCGCGCACGCTCATGCGACCGGCCCTTCGCCTTGCGGCGAAGGGCCTCTCTATAATCGTCGGTTGATTCGAAAAACGCCCCCCGACGAGCCCCCGATTTTGAGGACGCCATGAGCGCAGACCCGCATTACCAGGCCACCGAAGAAGCCCACACCGGTCCGATCAAGAATCCCAAGCAACTGCTGCTGGCGGTCTTTTTCTCCTTCCTCGCACCCATCTTCATCATCGTGGGCCTCGTGGCCTATGTGGTGTCCGGCAACAAGCCGGCCGGTACCGCCGAGGGCGACAACATGGCGCTCTACGGCGTCACCCAGGAAGCGCGCGACCGCGAGGTGGCCGATCGCCTGAAGAAGATCGGCGCGATCGAGATCCGCGATGCCAACCGCCCGCTGGCGGCCGGCGAAGCGGTGTTCAAGGCCCAGTGCGTGACCTGCCACGGCGCGCCCGGCATTCCCGGCGCACCGCACCTGAACGACGCGGCCGCCTGGGGCCCGCGCATCGGCCAGGGCTACGCCACGCTGCTCGAGCATGCGCTCAAGGGCAAGGGCGCGATGCCTGCCCAGGGTGGCGGCGACTTCGAAGACCTCGAGATCGGCCGTGCCGTGGTCTACATGGCCAATGCCGGCGGCGCCAAGTTCCCGGTGCCCGACCGTCCGGCGGCGGCAGCCCCGGCCGATGGCGCTTCGGCCGCCGCGGCACCCGCGGCTTCGGGCGCGGCCCCCGCAGCGTCTGGCGCGGCGCCTGCCGCTCCGGCGGCCAGCGCCAGCAAATAATTCTTCGCAGAGGATCGCGGCCCCGCGCGCCGCGTCCGCCCAGCAAAAAGCCGGCTTCGCGCCGGCTTTTTTGCGTTCGCTTGCTACGCTTTAGATAGCAATTCAGGCTTGCGTGGCATGGCGTTCGGCCGGGCTCAGCACATGCCCGAAGCGCGCCGGCAGCTCCGCCGCCGTTACCGTCTCGGGCGTCCACAGCCCCTGCTCGATCGCATCGGCCGCGAGACCCACGTCCTGCGTATGAACCAGCCCCAGCCCGGGCGCCGCCGACAGATAGAGATGCCCGTGCTCGTCGAGCAGGCAGCCCGTGACCTCGACGGTCTGCCCCGTGTGCGCCGTCACCGCGAAGCCGGTCTCGGCGATGCGCCAGACCAGCGGCGCCGCCTCCAGCTCCACGTAGACGCGCTGCGGCCCGTTCTGGAAGAACCACTGGCCTTCGTCGTCGTGCTCGTAGTTGCGGTGGATGAAGTCGATCAGCTTGTCGTGCCGCAGCATCGAGCCCTTGGCGGCCGGAAACGGCCCCTGGGCCTGGGTGCGGTCGTCGCGCATGTACCAGTTGCCGCGCGCGTCGAGGCCGAGCCAGCCGTAGCAGTGCGGAACGTGGGGCCACTTGGCCAGGGCCTGTCTGACGATGTCGTCCATGGCCTCATTGTCCCCGCGGCACGGCGCGCACCGCGTCGGCCGGCACGCCGGCCTGGCGGCAGAGCCAGCGCCCGACCTGCTCGGGCATGCCGCGCACATGGCCCGGCGGCCGCCCCATCGGAAAGCCCACGTGGCCGCCGTGCGCGGGCTGCCACAGCGTGACGTGGCGGCCGACCTCGCCGGGCCGCGGCAGGCTGGCCGCGGGGATGAAGGGGTCGTTGCGTGCATTCACCGCCAGCGCCGGCACGCGGATCGCGCCCAGGTGCGGCTTGGCCGAGCCGCGCCGCCAGTAGTCGTCCGCGTCGACGAAGCCGTGCAGCGGCGCGGTGAAGACGTCGTCGAAGGTCCGCAGGTCGCGCGCGGCCGCGAGCCGGGCGCCATCGAACAGCCCCGGAAACTGCGCCAGCTTGGCCAGCGCCTTGGGCTTCATGGTCGCGAGGAACATGCGGGTGTAGACCAGCCGGTTGAAGCCGCGGCCGATGGCGTCGCCGCCGGCCGCGAGATCGAGCGGCGAACACACCGAGGCCACCGCGCTCACCACCCGCGAGGCGCTGTCGCCGGCCTCGCCGGCCCAGCGCATCAGAGCGTTGCCGCCGAGCGAGACGCCGGCCGCGAGCACCGGCGCGCCGTCCTTGCGACTCGCGCGCATGCGCGCCAGGATCCAGCCGATCTCCTCGAAGTCGCCCGAGTGGTAGGCGCGCGGCGCGAGGTTCATCTCGCCGCTGCAGCCGCGGAAATGCGGCACCGCGAAGTCCATGCCGCGCGCGGCGGCGAAGTCGGCGAAGGCCTCGGCATAGTGGCTGCGCGAGGAGCCTTCGAGGCCATGGAACAGCACCAGCAGGGGCCGGCCGCCGGACGCGCCCCGCGAACCGGGCGCATCGGCGAAGTCCACGTCGACGAAGTCGCCGTCGGGCGCGGTCCAGCGCTCGCGCCGGTAGACCGGCGCCGCGCCCTCGAAGCGGCGCGCATAGAGCGCGCCCCAGATCGTCTGCAGGTTGCCGCCCGGCAGCCAGCGTGGCGCCAGGTAGTCCATCGCGGACGGCGTCGGCGCGTCGGGCGTGCCGGAGGGAAAGGAAGAAGGAAGGAACGCGGACATCGAACGAAGGAGGAAGACGCCGGCGCTCAGTGCAGCATCTGCGGCAGCTCGTTCGCGTCGTCGGGCTCGCGCGCGCTGCCCGGGCTCGCATGGTGCGCCACCATGCGCCAGCCCTGCGCGGTCTTGTGATAGACGTTGGTCGCCAGCACGAAGGCATGGCGCGGTCCCTCGACCGTGAGCACCTCGATGCGCTCGAGCACGTTGTGGACCGCGCTCGCGATCGAATCGATCTTGCGCACGTGCGCGGGCGTGGCGTGGATCGCGCCGTTGCCGAACATCTGCTCGAACGCCGAGCGGATCGCCGCCGTGCCCACCAGCCGCGGACCGCCCGGATGGACGCAGAACACCTCGTCCTCATCGGCCCAGCAGGCCATCAGCGCGTCGATGTCGCCGCGCTGCAGCGCCTCGTAGAAGGCGGCCTCGATGTCGTCGGCGGTGCCGCCGATGGCCGCGGCGGTGCGGAGTGGGGACTTGGGCATGGGCGTGATTCTGCCGCGCCCAACGTGACGCGCCCACTGCAGGCGCTTTCGCCCGGCCGCGGCGCCGGTTTCAGGCAGCGTCCGGCGCCTCGGCCGGCGCGCCGAGCCACTCGCGCGCCACCGCCTGCATCGCCCCGGGCTGTGCCGCGCGCCACACCACCTCGGGCGCCGCGATGTGCACGCCCGGCGGCGCGAGCCGCAGCGCGAGGTCGACCAGCTCGGCCAGCTTCGAGGGCCGCACCGGCTGCTCGCTGCTGGGCACCATGTAGCTCAGCGTTCCGAGCATCCAGGCCGCCAGCCGCTCGGGGCGGCTCGCGCGCTGCGCCGCGGCCGGCTTGCGCGCCGAGCGCAGGATCAGCAGGCGCTCGAAGCCGCAGGCCACCACGGCCTGCTCGTCGAGGTTCGCGAGGCCGCGCTTGAGCGCCTCGGGCAGGCGGCCCTGGTCGTGCGGCTGCACGATGACGAGCGTCTGCACGCCGCAGCCGCGCAGCCAGCGCGCGAGCGCCGGCAGCTGCTCGGGGTCGGGCAGCCACAGCGCGCGCTCGCGGCCGTGGTACAGGCGCGGCGCGTCGAAGGCCACGATCGCGGCCCGGGCCGAGGTCGGCGGCCATTGCGCAATCGGCCGCGGCGGGCACAGGCAGGACTCGACGCCGGGCAGCCCGTCGTGCATGGGCTCGCTCACCAGCACGCGCACATGGGCGTGGCGGTGGCTGCCCGCGAGCCGGTGCAGCAGCTCCTGCCCGAGCGCGCCGGTGGCACCGGCAATGAGCAGCGTGCCGAAGGCGGCGGAGGCGTCGGGGACGGGCACCGCCGGGCGGTTCGCGCCACGCAGGGCTTGGAGCGGATCGAGGGACATAGCAGCACCTATGCTAACTTCGGCCCCATTCTGTGGAGGTAATGCAAATGATGATGAAGCGCTGGCTCCTGATCCTCGCGGCGGTCCTGTCCCTCAGCGGATGCGGCTACAACCAGTTCCAGTCGCTCGACGAGGCCAGCAAGTCGGCCTGGAGCGAGGTGCTCAACCAGTACCAGCGGCGCGCCGACCTCGTGCCCAACATCGTCGCCACCGTGAAGGGCGAAGCCGCCTTCGAGCAGGACACGCTGACCAAGGTGATCGAGGCGCGCGCCAAGGCGACCTCGATCCAGGTCACGCCCGAGACGCTCAACAACCCCGAGGCCTTCAACAAGTTCCAGCAGGCGCAGGGCGAGCTCTCCTCGGCGCTGTCGCGACTGATGGTGGTGTCGGAGCGCTACCCCGACCTCAAGGCCAACCAGGCGTTCCGCGACCTGCGCGTGACGCTCGAGGGCACCGAGAACCGCATCACCGTGGCGCGCAACCGCTACATCGAGAGCGTGCAGGAGTACAACGTGCTCGCGCGCAGCTTCCCGACCAACCTCACGGCCAAGGTCTTCGGCTACGCGCCCAAGCCCAACTTCTCGGTGCAGAACGAAGCCCAGATCTCGGTGCCGCCGACGGTCGACTTCGGCGCGCCGAAGAAGTAAGGCAAAGCTGCGCCGATGGCCGCAGCCCTGATCCGCCGCCTGCTGGCCGCGTTCCTCGCCGTGGCGCTCGGCTGGGCCGCGCTGCCGGCCTTCGCGCAGGCCCCGCTGCCGGTGCCCGCGCTCACGGCGCGCGTGATCGACCAGACCGGCACGCTCGACGCCGCGCAGCGCGCCGGCCTCGAGACCAAGCTCGCGGCCTTCGAGCAGCGCAAGGGTTCGCAGATCGCGGTGCTGATGGTGCCGACCACGCAGCCCGAGGACATCGAGAGCTACACCCAGCGCGTGGGCGATGCCTGGAAGATCGGCCGCAAGGGCGTGGGCGACGGCCTGCTCGTGATCGTCGCCAAGGACGACCGCCGGATGCGCATCGCCCCCGCCAAGGCGCTCGAGGGCGCGGTGCCCGACCTCGCGGCGGCACGCATCGTCGACGAGGAGATGAAGCCGCGCTTTCGCAACGGCGACTTCGCGGGCGGCATCAACGCGGCGGTCGACCGGCTGATCGGCCTGGTCGACGGCGAGCCGCTGCCCGAGCCCGCGCGCGACGGCGGCGATCGCGGCAGCCAGGGCTTCGACTGGGAGAACCTCGCGATCTTCCTGTTCGTCGGCGTCTTCATCGGCGCGCCGATCGTGCGCGCGATCCTCGGCAAGACCCTGGGCTCGGTGGTCATGGGCGGCGGCATCGGCGTGGTCGCGTTCTTCCTCACCACCAGCCTCGTGATCGCGGTGCTCGCGGGCATGGTCGCGCTCGTGGTCTCGCTGGCCTCGGGCCTCGCGCGCTTCGGCGGTGGCGGCTGGAGCAGCGGGGGTGGCGGCGGTGGCTGGAGCGGCGGCGGAGGTGGCGGCTGGGGCGGTGGCGGCCGCAGTGGAGGCGGAGGCGGCGGCTTCAGCTCGGGCGGCGGCGGCAATTTCGGCGGCGGCGGCGCCTCGGGAGACTGGTGAGCATGGCAACCCTTTTCTCCAAGCTTGGCCGCATGTGGCGCCATCGCTGGATCGACGAGGCCGCGGTGCGCCGCGTGCTGCCGGCCGACGCGCTCGCGCGGCTGGCCGCGCGCGTGGGCGCGAGCGAGCGGCGCCACAGCGGCGAGATCCGCATCTGCATCGAGGCCGGCCTGCCGATGTCCTACCTGCGCCGCGAGGCGCCTGCACGGCAGCGCGCGGTCACGCTGTTCGGCAAGCTGCGCGTGTGGGACACCGAGCACAACAACGGCGTGCTGATCTACCTGCTCTTGGCCGAGCACGCGATCGAGATCGTGGCCGACCGCGGCATCGATGCACGGGTGAGCGACGACGACTGGCGCGCGATGGCGCAGCGCATGGGCGCGGCCTTTCGCGAAGGCCGCTTCGAGGACGGGCTCACGCAGGCGCTCGAGGAGATGTCGGCGCTGCTGGTCGAGCACTTCCCGCTGCGCGACGACGAGCCCGATCGCAACGAGCTGCCCGACGAACCCGTGGTGCTCTGAACCGGTTCGTCAATCGACCGCGGGCAACGCCCACACGGTCGATCCACCCACCGCATAGAAGCGCCGCCCCGGCGCCGACTCCATGGTCCAGCCACCCGTGAACTCGCCGAAGGCGGGCAGCACGGCCTGACCTTGTCCTTGTCCTTCCTCGTGCACGAAGCACGGCAGCCGCACGCTGTCGCGACCCGGCCCGTGCAGCCGGCGCGCCGGGTGCAGATGGCCCGCGAGCACGAAGTGCGTGGCATGCGCCTGCGGATGGTGGCAGCAGGCGAACGGACCGAGCAGCCAGGGCTCGTCGACCACCTCGATGCCGAGCGCGGGCGGCGGATCGCCCGCGCGGCTGTCGTGGTTGCCGCGCACCAGCGTCATCGCGAGCGCCGCATACTGCTCGCGCCATTCCCGCACCACGGGCAGCACCGCGCGCGCGGGCGCCGCATGCAGGAAGTCGCC
The DNA here is from genome assembly GCF_057809595.1 of Variovorax sp. FG153. Classification (NCBI taxonomy): domain Bacteria; kingdom Pseudomonadati; phylum Pseudomonadota; class Betaproteobacteria; order Burkholderiales; family Comamonadaceae; genus Variovorax; species Variovorax sp. FG153. The sequence goes on along the minus strand of NZ_JBMDKG010000008.1, from coordinate 163,174 downwards.
GAGGAACACCAGGCGCTCGGGCGCATGGCGCGCGATCAGCACATCGAGCCGCGCGAGGTTCTCGAGCGTGGTGCCGCCCGGCACCGGCAGGCCCAGCGCGCGGAAGGTGGCGGCCTTGCCCAGGTGCAGGTCGGCGACGAACAGCGCCCGCCCGGCCGGCCACCAGAGCGCGCGCTCGGGCAGCAGTTGCACCGTTTCGCCCGCCCATTGGAGCGGCAGCGGCGTGGAGGTGGAAGAAGACGGAAGGGAACGCATCGCCGGCCAGTGTCGCAAAAGCACCGTGCGGCCGCGTCCGACTTGCAATTCGCCCGCCCTGCCCCTAGCTTTGCCGGATGACCGAATCGCCCACGCTGCACATCGTCTGCCCGCACTGCCACACCACCAACCGGGTGCGCGAGGCCCAACTGGCCAGCGCGCCCGACTGCGGCAACTGCCACAAGCCGCTGTTCGGCGCCCATTCGGCCGCGCTGCCCGACGTGGCGAGCTTCGACCGCCACATCGCGCGCAACGAGATCCCGGTGCTGGTCGATTTCTGGGCCCCGTGGTGCGGCCCCTGCCGCCAGATGGCACCGGCCTACGAGCAGGCCGCGGCGCAGCTCGAGCCGCGCGTGCGCGTCGCCAAGGTCGACACCGAGGCCGTGCCCGCGCTGGCCGCGCGCTTCAACATCCGCAGCATCCCGACCCTGGCGCTGTTCAAGGGCGGCCGCGAGGTCGCGCGCCAGGCCGGCGCGATGGGCGCGGCCGACATCGTGCGCTGGGCCAGGGCCCACGGCGCCGGCTGAAGCGTCAAGGCCGCCGCCGGCGTTCGCGCCGCGGTGCCGGCGGCCGGGCGGCGCCCTCCTGCCCGAAGGCCAGCGTGCTTCGCACCCGCTCCGCACCGCCCGCGGTCACGGCACCGCCGGCCGCCTTCTCGAGCTGCTCGACCATGCGCGCGATGCGGTCGGCCACGTTCTCGTTCGACAGCTTCTCGCGGAACAGCTCGACCATCAGCGGAAACGAGAACGGCGTCGGCCGCTCGAGCGCGCGCAGCACCAGCTGCTGCGTTCCCATGCGCGCGAGGCTGGCGGCGAGGCGGCCGATCTCGAGCTCCTGCGACAGCAGCTCGCGCTCGGCCTGCGCGAGCAGCGCGTTGTCGGGGTCGTACTTGCGGAACACCTCCCAGAACAGCGAGGACGAGGCCTGCAGTTGCCGGCTGCTGCGCTTCTCGCCCGGATAGCCCTGGAAGATCAGCCCCGACACGCGCGCGATCTCGCGAAAGCGCCGCTGCGCGAGCTCTCCCGCGTTGAGCGAGGCCAGCACCTCGTGCAGCAGTGCCTCATGCGCCTGTGCCGCGTCGCCCGCCGGCATGCCGAGCACCTCGGGCAGCCGCGCGGGCCAGTCGACCTCGCTCGCGCTCAGCAGCTCGAAGCCGTAGTCGTTGACCGCGATCGAGAAGGTGCGCGCCTCGTGCTGCGCCACGCGCCAGGCCAGCAGGCTCGCGAGCCCCAGGTGCACATGGCGGCCCGCGAAGGGATAGAGGAACAGGTGCCAGCCCTCGCGCGTCTTCAGCGTCTCGGCCAGCAGCGTTCGCGGCGTGGGCAATGCCGACCACTGCTGCTGCAGCTCGAGCAGCGGCCGCACGCAGCGCAGCTCGGGCGACTCCCACCGGCCCTGGTCGGCCAGCGCGAGCTGCTGCACCACCGCGTCGGCCAGCGTGTTCGACAGCGGCATGCGCCCGCCATTCCAGCGCGGCACCGCGGGCCGCTGGCCGCTGGCGCGCCGCACCCAGGCCGTCATGTCGTGGATGCGCACCAGCTCGAGCAGCCGGCCGCCGAACAGGAAGCAGTCGCCGGGCTTCATGCGCGCGACGAAGCCCTCCTCCACGCTGCCGATCCTCGCGCCGCCGAGGTACTGCACCGCCATGCTCGCGTCGCTCACGATGGTGCCGATGTTCATGCGGTGGCGCCGCGCGAGCCGCGCATCGGGCACGCGCCACACGCCTTGCGCATCGGGCACCACGCGCCTGTAGTCGGGATAGGCCGCGAGCGAGGCGCCGCCTTGCGCGACGAAGTCCAGGCACCAGGCCCAGTGCGCGCGCGTGAGGCCGGCATAGGCGGCCGTGCCGCGCACCTCCTCGTAGAGATCGTCGGGCACGAAGCCGCCACCGAGCGCCACGGTCACGAGGTGCTGCACCAGCACGTCGAGCGGCTGGTCAGGCGAATGGCGCGCCTCGATGTGGCCCTCGGCGATCGCGCCGCGCGCCGCCGCGCCCTCGACCATCTCGATGCTGTGCGTGGGCACGAGCGTGATGCGCGAGGGCCGGCCCGGCGCATGGCCCGAGCGGCCCGCGCGCTGCAGCAGCCGCGCCACGCCCTTGGGCGAGCCGATCTGCAACACGCGCTCCACCGGCAGGAAGTCGACGCCGAGGTCCAGGCTCGAGGTGCAGACCACGGCCTTGAGCTCGCCGCTCTTGAGGCCCAGCTCGACCCACTCGCGCACCTCGCGGTCGAGCGAGCCGTGGTGCAGCGCGATGGTGCCGGCCCATTCGGGCCGCGCCTCGAGCATCGCCTGGTACCAGATCTCCGACTGCGAGCGCGTGTTGGTGAAGACCAGCGTGGTGCTGCTGGCCGCGATCTCCTCGAGCACCTGCGGCAGCATCGTGAGGCCCAGGTGGCCGCCCCAGGGAAAGCGCTCGGCGCGGCCCGGCAGCAGCGAATCGATGACCAGCTTCTTCGGCACCTGGCCCTGCACCAGCACGCCGTCGCCGTGGCCCAGCAGCGCATGCATCGCCTCGTGCAGGTTGCCGAGCGTGGCCGACATGCCCCAGACCGCGAGCCCCGCGTTCCAGCGCCGAAGCCGCGCGAGCGCGAGCTGCACCTGCACGCCGCGCTTGTTGCCGAGCAGCTCGTGCCACTCGTCGACCACCACCATCCTCACCTGGCCCAGCACCTCGCCGGCATCGGCGCGCGCGAGCAACAGCGACAGGCTCTCGGGCGTGGTGACCAGCACCGTGGGCAGGCGCGTGTTCTGCGCGCTGCGCTCGGCCGAGGAGGTGTCGCCGCTGCGCGCGCCCGCGCTCCAGGGCTGCACGCCGGCACCGAGCGCCTCCAGCGGCTGCTGGAGCGCGCGCAGGGTGTCGGCCGCGAGCGCGCGCATCGGCGTGAGCCACAGCACGGTGAGCGGCGGCGCCGGTGCCGGCCGCGCGCCTTCCTTGCGCGGCCGCGCGGCCTGCGCATGGGCCAGCAGCGCGCCGAGCCACACGGCGTAGGTCTTGCCCGCGCCGGTGGTCGCATGCAACAGGCCCGAGCGGCCCTGCGCCACGGCCTTCCAGACCTCGCGCTGGAACTTGAAGGGCTTCCAGCCACGCGCGGCGAACCAGGCGTCGAGCGCCGCCTTGACCGCCCTGTTCATGACGGCAGCAGCGCGGCCAGCGTCTGCAGCGTGTCGGCCTCTTGCACCGGCTTGTCCTCGCGCCAGCGCAGCATGCGCGGAAAGCGCACCGCGATGCCGCTCTTGTGGCGCGCGCTGCGCGCGATGCCCTCGAAGCCGAGTTCGAACACCAGCGTGGGCTTGACGCTCTTCACCGGCCCGAAGCTCTCGATGGTGGTCTTGCGGATGACCGCGTCGACACGCGCCATCTCGGCATCGGTGAGGCCCGAGTAGGCCTTCGCGAAAGGCACGAGCTTGCGCTCGGCCTGTTCGGGCGGACCGTCCCACACGGCGAAGGTGTAGTCGCTGTAGAGGCTGGCGCGGCGGCCATGGCCGCGTTGCGCATAGACCAGCACCGCGTCGATGCTCAGCGGATCGATCTTCCACTTCCACCACACGCCCACGTCCTTGGTGCGGCCCACGCCGTACTGCGCGCTGCGGCGCTTGAGCATCATCCCTTCGACGCCCATGCTGCGCGCCGCCTCGCGCTGGCGCGCGAGATCGGCCCAGTCGGCGCCCTCGAGCATCGGGCTCGGCAGCAGCAGCGGATGCGCGAGGCCCGCGACCAGCTCGTCGAGCAGCACGCGGCGCTCGGCCTGCGGCAGCGCGCGCAGGTCGCGGCCCTCCCACTCGAGCAGGTCGTAGGCCAGCAGCACCACCGGGATCTCGCGCAGCAGCTTCGGCCCCAGCGTCTTGCGGCCGATGCGCTTCTGCAGTTCGGCGAAGGGTTGCACCCGGCCGTCGCGCCACACGGCGATCTCGCCGTCGACCACCGTGCCGTCGGGCAGCGCCTCGCCGAGCGCCGCGAGCTCGGGGAAGCGCTCGGTCACCAGCTCCTCGCCGCGCGACCACAGCCACACCACGCCCGCGCGCTTCACGAGCTGCGCGCGGATGCCGTCCCACTTCCACTCGACGATCCAGTCCGAGGGCGGCCCGAGCGCCGCGTCGAACTGCTCGAGCGGCAGGTTGAACGGGTGCGCGAGGAAGAAGGGATAGGGCTGCCCGCTGGTCTTCTGTACCTGCTCGGCATCCGATTCGGGCGCGATCAGCGTGCCGTAGTCGCCGGCCCGCGGCCGCGCGCCGATGTGGGTGTAGCCCATGAGCCGCTGCGCGACGCGCTTGGCATCGATGCCGCCCACGGCCGCGAGCGCCTGCGTGACCTGCAGCTTCGACACGCCGACGCGGAAGGCGCCGGTGATGAGCTTGAAGTAGACCAGCCGCTCCTCGGCCGCGAGCCGGCGCCATTGCGCGCGCAGCCTGTCGGCCAGTTCCTCGGGCGCCGCCTTCGCGGCCTCGCGCAGCGGCAGGAGGTGCTGCTCGACCCAGGCCGCGAGCCCGAGCTCGTGCGTTTCGCTCGGCGGCGGCAGCAGCAGCGCGATGGTCTCCGCGAGGTCGCCGACGGCCTCGTAGCTCTCGTCGAACAGCCACTCGGGCAGGCCCGCGGCCTCCTGCGCGAGCAGGCGCAGCAGCTTGGTCGGCACCAGCTGGCGCGGCTTGCCGCCCGCGAGGAAGTAGACGGCCCAGGCGGCATCGGCCGGATCGGCCGCGCGCAGGTAGCGCTGCAATGCGGCCTGCTTGGCGAGGCTCGAGGTGCTGGCATCGAGCTCGCGGTAGAGCGCGGCGAAGTCCTTCATGCCGGCGCCGCCTCTCCGGCGGGCGGCGGTGCTTCCCGGTCGTCCTCGTCGCCGTACTCGGTCTTGAAGCCCTGCGCGTCGAGGCCGTTCTCCGACAGCCAGCGCACCATCACCTGCACGCTGCCATGGGTGACGAACACGCGCTCGGCGCCCGTGCCCGCGATCGCCTGCTGCAGCCCGGGCCAGTCCGCATGGTCCGACATCACGAAGCCGCGGTCGACGCCGCGCCGGCGCCGCGTGCCGCGCAACTGCATCCAGCCGCTCGCGAAGGCATCGGCATAGGCGCCGAAGCGCTTCATCCACGGCGTGCCCTGTGCCGAGGGCGGCGCCAGCACCAACGCGCGCTTCAGCAGCGCCGCGTCGACGCCGGGATCGGTGACGCGCAAGGTGGCCGGCAGCGCCACGCCCGCGGCGCGGTAGACCGCATTGAGCGGCTCGACCGCGCCGTGCACGACGATCGGCCCGATCGAGGCGTCGACGCCATGCAGGATGCGCTGCGCCTTGCCGAAGGCATAGCAGAACAGCACCGAGGCGCGGCCGGCCTCGGCATTGGCGCGCCACCAGGCGTCGATCTCCGCGATGAGCTGCGCCTGCGAGGGCCAGCGATAGATCGGCAGGCCGAAGGTGGACTCGGTGATGAAGGTGTCGCAGGGCACCGGCTCGAAGGGCGCGCAGGTGCCATCGGGCTCGGTCTTGTAGTCGCCCGAGGCCACCCAGACGCGGCCGCCGTGTTCGAGCCGCACCTGCGCCGAGCCCAGCACATGGCCGGCCGGATGCAGCGACACGCGCACGCCGCGGTGCTCGATCGCCGCGCCGTAGGGCAGCGTCTGCAGCGGGATGTCGGCGCCCAGGCGCGCGCGCAAGGTGCCGGCGCTGTCGGTGTGGGCGAGGTAGTGGCCGTGGCCGGTGCGCGCATGGTCGGAGTGCGCGTGCGTGATGACGGCGCGCGCGACCGGCCGCCAGGGGTCGATGTAGAAATCGCCCGGCGGGCAGTACAGGCCCTCGGGGCGCGCGACGACGAGATCTTCTTCCTGCGCGGGCATGGCATGTCATCGTAGGCGCTCGCGGCCCGCGACGCCTCGGCCCGGATGCCGCGAGGCGCCGTGGGCCGGCGCCTACCCGGCGCGCCTGTCCCGGGTGCTCAGGGTTGCTTGCCGCGGCGCGCGGCCGTCATCTCGAGCACGTTCATCTTCATGCCGTTGGCCATCACCATGTCGCCGGGCTTCTGGCCGGCCTTGCAGGGGCCGACCCACTTCGCCTCGACGACGGCCATGCCTTCGCTGCGGCCCATCAGCGGCGGGCTGTAGCTCGACTTGCTCTCCACGCGGTAGGCGGAGCCGAAGTCGCCGCTCATCACGGCGCGCGAGGTGGCGGTGGTGCTGCCGATCTTGCAGACCGAGTCGATCACCAGCTTGCCGCCCTCGGCGCGCAGGTCCTGCTTCGAGCACATGCTGCGGCCCATGCCCTGGCCCATCTCGCGCAGGGCCTTGTCGGTGGCCGCGTCGATGCACTGCTGCATGGTGTGGCTGCCCTCCTTCGCGCCGCTGCCGTCGTCGCTGCGCATCTCCCACAGGCCGGGCTTGCGCGCCGGATAGTCGATCGCCACCGCGGGCCCGGCGAGCACGGTGCAGGGCAGCACCGCGGCGCAGGCGGCGCAGGCGGCGAGGAAGGCCAGGACGAGGGGAAGGGTCTTCATGGGGCGGCTCCGGGCGCGGCGTGTCGAAGGCTCGACGATGCCCCGGTTTGTACAGGGCGCCCCCGCGACGCGGAATACCGCGATCGGTCTACGCCGCGCGGCCGGCCCCGGCGATGCCGCTCGTGCCGCTCGCCGCCGCGCGCACGCGCGTGGCCAGCCCGAACACCACGCCCAGCACGAAGCCGCCGCCCACGTCGATCAGCACGTGCTGGCGCACCGCCATGGTCGAGTAGACGATGCCCGCGGCCCACGCGAGGTTGAGGCCGCGCAGCCAGGCGGGCGCGCCCACGCTGCGCAGCTGGCGCGCAAGCAGCACGCAGGCGAACACCGAGAACGAGACATGCAGCGAGGGAAAGGCATTGCCCGCCGAGTCCTTGGTCTTGAGGAAGTGCAGCGTGGTGCCGGGACTGGTGTCGATGGTGAAGTTGGGGATCGCCGTCGGCAGGCACCAGAACACGACGAGCGCGATGGTCGTCATCAGCGCGCAGGCCAACGAGAACGCCGTGAGTTCGCGCCGGTCGCGCGAGAACAGCACCGGCAGCGCGATGTAGAGCCACAGCGACAGGTACACCGGCAGCAGCGCGGGCCAGAAGGCGACGAGCCGGTCGATCGGCGTGAGCGGCAGCACCCAGGCCTCGCCCGAATGCCGCATGACCCAGAAGTACAGCGGGAAGAAGCCGATGGTGGCGAGGGTGTTGCCGATCAGCTTGAGCGGCCACAGCGCGAGCGCGCGGCGGCCCAGGGCGCGGGCCCAGGGCGTTGGCGTTGCTAAGGGCTTGGAGTCGGGGAAGGAGGTCATGGGCGCCGGAGGCGATGCGCGCGGGCCCCGCGGGTGCGGGGCCGCGGCATCACCAGGGCGTCCACTTTAAATCGCTTCGCGCCGAGGCCACCGTGCGTTCGATGAAGCGCACGCCGCGCGCCCCATCCTCCACGCGCGGATAGTCGGCGTCCAGCGGATCGGCGCGCCGGCCTTCGAGGCGCGCGCGGATGTCGGCGGCGACGCCCGCGTAGACGTTGGCGAAGGCCTCGATGAAGCCCTCGGGATGGCCCGCGGGCAGGCGGCTCGCGCGGCGCGCCGACTCGTGCAGCCAGGGGGCGCCGCGCGTGAGCACGCGCAGCGGCCCGTCGTGCGGCAGGTGCAGCAGCCGGCTCGGCTGTTCCTGGTGCCACTCGAGCGTGCCCAGGGTGCCCGCGATGCGCACGCGCAGGTCGTTCTCGAGGCCGGTGCTGATCTGCGAGGCGATGAGCACGCCGCGCGCGCCGCCCTGGTAGCGCAGCAACAGGCTGCCGTCGTCGTCGAGCTGGCGGCCGGCCACGTGCGCCGTGAGGTCGGCGCACAGGCTCTCGATCTCGAGGCCGGTCAGCGTGGCGACGAGGTTCTCGGCATGCGAGCCGATGTCGCCGATCGCGCCGGCCGCGCCGCTGCGCGCGGGGTCGGTGCGCCAGTCGGCCTGCTTGTTGCCGGTGCCCTCGAGCTGGCTCGCGAGCCAGCCCTGGTTGTATTCCACGACCACCTTGCGCAGCGTGCCGAGCTCGCCCGCGCGGATCATCGCGCGCGCCTGCCGCACCATGGGGTACCCGGTGTAGTTGTAGGTGACGCCGAAGACCGTGCCCTGTGCCGCCACGCTGGCGACCAGCGCATCGGCCTGCTCGCGCGTGTGGACCAGCGGCTTGTCGCACACCACGTGGAAGCCGGCCTCGACGAAAGCCCGCGCCACCGGGTAGTGCACGTGGTTGGGCGTGACGATCGAGACGAAGTCGATGCGCTCGCCGGCGGGCCGCTTCAGTTCATCGGCCAGCAGGGCCTGCCAGTCGCCATGGTTGCGCGCGTCGGCCAGGCCGAGGTCGGCGCCCGAGGCGCGCGCCTTGACGGGATCGGAGGACAGCGCGCCGGCCACGAGTTCGATCTGGCCGTCGAGCGCGATCGCCTTGCGGTGCACGCCGCCGATGAAGGCATCGCGGCCGCCGCCGACCATGGCGTAGCGCAGCTTGCGATGGGGGGTGTCGGTCATCCAACTCCTTGAGGTTCCAGAGACGGGGTTCCCCCTCCCCGCGGGGAGAGGGAGCGAAGCGATCGGCCGGCCGGCCGATCCCGTTCAGAACGGCGAGTTCGGGTGGTAGAAGTCCTTGGCGTTGTCCTTGGTGATCAGCACCGACGGGATGATCGTGGTCGCGGGCAGCTTCTCGCCCTTCAGGCGCGCCTCGGCCGTGAGCTTGATGGCGTCGTAGATGAACTTGGGCGAGTAGCTCACGTCGGCCGTGATGCGCTTGTCCTTGCCGTCCATGATGGTCTTGACCATGCCCTTGGCGCCGGCGCCGCCGAACACGATTCTGATGTCGTCGCGCTTGGCTTGTTCGATCGCCTTGAGCACGCCCACGGCCATGTCGTCGTCGGCGGCCCAGATGGCGTCGATCTGCTTGAAGCGCGTGAGGTAGTCCTGCGTGACCTTGAAGGCGTCGTCGCGGTTCCAGTTGGCGTACTTGGCGTCGAGCAGCTTCACGTCGGGGCTGTTCTTGAGCACCGCGTTGAAGGCGTCCATGCGCTCGTTGTCGAGCGTGGTCGCGATGCCGCGCAATGCCACCACGTTGCCCTTGCCGCCGAGCTGCTTGACGATGTACTCGGCCGGGATGCGGCCGAAGGCGGTGTTGTCGCCGGCCACGTAGGCGTCCTGCGCGCTGGTGTCGGTCAGGCCGCGGTCGACCACGGTGACGTAGGCGCCCTTGGCCTTGACCTGCGCGACCGGCTTGGTCAGCGCGGCCGATTCGAACGGGAACACGACCAGCGCGTTGATCTTGGTGACCGTCGACAGGTCCTGCAGCTGGTTGGCCTGCTCGGGCGCGTTGGCGGCGGTCTTGATCGTGATCTTCAGGTCCTTGTGTTCCTTCTCGAGATCCTTCTTCGCCTGGTTGGCCCAGTAGTTGATGCCGCCCATGAAGCTGTGGGTGGCGGCGGGGATCGAAACGCCGAGGTTGACCTTGTCCGCGGCGAGCGCGGGCAGGCTGGCGAATGCCGCGGCGGCCACGGCCGTGAGCGCGATGCGTCGGGTGAAACGGGTCATGCTGATGTCTCCTCTTGGTGGATGGAACGGAACGGGAAGGAACCAGGTGTGGCCACGCCCAACGGCGTCATCGCTTTCCTCGCTGGAGGAAGGCCACGATGATGATCACGAAGCCCTGCACCGCGGCATTCAGGTACACGCTGATGATGCTGGTGAGGTTCAGGATGTTGCTGATGACCGAGAGCAGGATCGCGCCCACCACGGTGCCGGTGATGCTGCCCGCGCCGCCCTTGAGCGCGGTGCCGCCGACGATCACCGCGGCGATCGCCTCGAGCTCCCACAAGAGGCCCGTGGTCGGCGAGGCCGAGCCCAGGCGCGGCACGTACAGCAGCGTGGCGATGCCCACGCACACGCCGAGCAGCACGTAGGTCAGGATCTTCACGCGGTCGACGTCGACCGCGGCGTAGCGTGCCACCTGTTCGTTGGAGCCGATGGCCTGCACGTAGCGGCCGTAGGCGGTGCGGTTGAGGATCACGCCGCCGACGATGGCGACGATGACGAACACCCACACCGGCACCGGGATGCCCGCGAGGCTCGCGTAGTAGACCGGCGCGTAGAGGTCCGACAGCTCGTTGTCGAGCGTGAGCGCGCCGCCGTCGGCGAAGTAGGTGAGGTAGGCGCGGAAGATGCCGAGCGTGCCCAGCGTGACGATGAAGGGCTCGATGCGGCCCTTGGTGATGAGCAGGCCGTGCGCGAGGCCGAACAGCGCGCCCAGCACCACCGCGAGCACGGCGCCGAGCATCACCGCCATCAGCGGCGAGCCGGTGGCGGGGCCGGCCCAGTTGATGAACATGATGACGCTGCCCGCGATCAGCGCGGCCATCGAGCCCACCGACAGGTCGATGCCGCCGGAGATGATCACGAAGCACATGCCGACCGCGATGATGCCGATGAAGGCGGTGCGCGTGAGCACGTTCATCGCGTTGTCGACGGTGGCGAAGTCGCCGTTGAGCAGGGTGCCTGCGATGCACAGCAGCACCAGGCCGATGACGGGGCCGAGGCCGTGCAGGTGCTCGGTCCAGCGCGCCTTGGGCTGGGCGCGGTGGGTGTCGGCGGTGGGTTCGGGGCTGTTGTTCATGGGGGCCGGGTGTGGGTCGTGGCTCAGTGCGCGCCGGTGGCGTGGGCGATGAGCGCTTCTTCGCTCAGGTGGTCGGCGTCGAGCGTGGCGACCAGCCGGCCCGCGCGCATCACCGCGACGCGGTGGCACAGGCCGATCAGTTCCATGAGCTCGGACGAGATGACGATCACGGCCAGGCCCTCGCGCGCCAGGCGCTGGACCAGGAAGTAGATGTCGCGCTTGGCGCCCACGTCGACGCCGCGCGTGGGCTCGTCGAGCACCACCACGCGCGGGCGCGGCTGCAGCACCTTGGCGAGCGCGAGCTTCTGCTGGTTGCCGCCCGACAGCGACGAGGCCCTGACCTCGAGCGAGCCGGCGCGGATGCCGTAGTCCTTGACCGCCTCGGCCAGCGCGCCGCGCTCGGCCTCGGGCTTGAGCCAGGGCGTGGCGTAGCGCTCGAGCGCCATCAGCGTGAGGTTCTGGCGCAGGCCGAAGTGCACGTGCAGGCCCTTGCCCTTGCGGTCCTCGCTCAGGTAGGTGAGGCCGTGCCTGGCGGCATCGCGCGGGCTGCGCCAGCCCTTGCCGTGGGGCACCGCGCGCCCGAGCATCTCGACGCTGCCGGCGGCGGGCCGCAGGCCCAGCAGGCCTTCGAACAGCTCGGTGCGGCCGGCGCCGACCAGGCCCGCGAAGCCGAGGATCTCGCCGGGGCGCACCTCGAAGCTCGCGTCCCGTGCCCAGCCGGGCACGCTGAAGCCCTGCACGCGCATCGCGGGCGCCTGCGCCGCCGACACCGGGTCGCGCGGCGGATAGAGGTCGGCCAGCTCGCGGCCCACCATCAGGTTGGCCATCTGCTGGCGCGTGACCTCGGCCGTGGGCGAGCGCGCGACGAAGCGCCCGTCGCGCATCACGATCACCTCGTCGGTCACGCGCTCGACCTCGTCGAGCTTGTGCGAGATGTAGACGATGGTCACGCCGTCGGCACGCAGCTGCGCGATCAGCTTGAACAGGCGCTCGGTCTCGCCGGGCGTGAGCGTGGCGGTGGGCTCGTCCATCACCAGGAGGCGCGCGCGGCGCGCGATGGCCTTGGCGATCTCCACCAGCTGCTTCTCGGCCACGATGAGCCGGCGCACCTTGGTGCGCGGGTCGGCCTGCAGCCCCACTGCGGCCAGCGCGGCGGCGGCCTCGCGCTCCATCGCGGCGTCGTCGAGGAACAGGCCCTTCTTCTTCTCGTGGCCGAGGAAGATGTTCTGCGCGATGCTCAGGTCCTCGGCGAGGTTGAACTCCTGGTGGATCAGCACGATGCCCAGCGCCTCGGCATCGCGCGAGCCGGCGAACTGCTGCGGCTGGCCGTTGATGCGCAGCGCGCCGCCCGTGAGGCCTTCGTAGCCCGAGAGGATCTTCATCAGCGTGGACTTGCCCGCGCCGTTCTCGCCGAGCAGGCCGTAGACCTTGCCGGGCGCGAGCGCGAAGCTCACGCCGTGCAGCACCTGCACCGGGCCGAAGGATTTCCGCACGTCGTCGAATTCGACGGCCACGCTGGTCTTGCTCTGCGCTTCGCTCATGGCGCGATCCCCCTCGCCTTGAGGCTCTGCTGCATCGCGAGCACGCCGGCGCCGATCAGGCCGCCCTGCGCGGCCAGCGGCGTGTACTGGATCTCGAGGTGGCGCGTCGACAGCGCGAGCGAGCGCTGGTAGACGCTTTGCCGCACGGCCGCGAGGAACAGCGGGCCGATGCGCGTGATGCCGCCGCCGATGAACACATGCGACGGATTGAAGAAGTTGACGACCGAAGCCAGCATCTGGCCGATGAGGTTGCCCGCGCGCTGCACGATGGCGTTGGCTGCGGGATCGCCGGCGCGGCTGGCCTGGCCCACGTCGAGTGCCTCGATGCGGCCCTGGCTGCGCAGCACCTCGGCCAGCACGGCGCTCTCGCCGGCCTCGGCCGCCTGCACCGCCATGCGCGTGATCGCGGGACCGGCCGCCATCGCCTCGACGCAGCCCAGGTTGCCGCAGTGGCAGCGCGGCCCTTCCTGGTCGACGCAGATGTGGCCCACATCGCCGGCCGAACCGGCGGCGCCGCGGTAGACCTCGCCGTGGCAGACGATGCCGCAGCCGATGCCGGTACCGATCTTGATGACGAGGAAGTTCGAGAGCGAGCGCTTGAGGCGCCAGAGCTCGCCGAGCGCCATCAGGTTGACGTCGTTGTCGACGAACACCGGCGCGGCATAGTCCTCGCGCAGGTAGTCGCGGATCGAGAAGCTGTCCCAGGCCGGCATCAGCGGCGGATTGACGAGCTGGCCGATCTCGAAGTTGACCGGTCCGGGCACGCCGATGCCGATGCCGAACACGTCGCGCGCCGTGCGGCCGCAGCGGCCCAGCAGTTCGCGCATCAGCGCACGCACGCGCGCCAGCACGACCGCGGGGCCGTCGCGTACGTCGGCCGCTTCCTCGTGCTGCGCGAGCACCGTGAGGTCGGGCTGCAGCACGGCGACGCCGAGGCTGGTGGCGCCGATGTCGACGCCCACGAGCACGCCGAGGTCGGCATGGAGCTGGAGGTTTTCGGGGCGGCGCCCGCCCGATGAGCGCTGCAGGCCTGCTTCGGCCAGCAGGCCCTGTTCGAGCAGCCCGGCGATGAGCGCATTGGCCTTGCTCTTGGAGAAGCCGAGCTCCTCGGCCATGGCATGGCGCGAACCGCCGGCCGACCAGAAGGTGGTCTCCAGCAAACGCATTTCGTCCGCAGTGATGCCGCTCCAGGGTGCCACGCGCGCTTGTCTCCGGTTCTTTGTCGGGACCCGGCGGCATCGAGGCCGGCGGGCGAAGGCGAATACTAGGAGGCCGGCTTCAGCCGGGCAAGGCTGAACTTCGACCATATTCGGATCGAAGATGGCTCGATTCGATCTTGACGGACCCGCTCCGCCCCGGGCCGGGACGAAAAAAAGCCGCCTCGAGGGGCGGCTTTTGCGATGAGCAAGCGCGCGGGCTTACTTCTTCTGGCGGTACTTGCGCAGCGCTGCGATCTGCGCGGCCATCACGGCCAGTTCCGATTGCGCCATCGCGATGTCGATGTCGCTCTTGGCGTTCTTCAGCGCTTCCTCGGCGGCGGCCTTGGCCTGGTTGGCCTTCTCGTCGTCGAGGTCCTTGCCGCGGATCGCGGTGTCCGACAGCACGGTCACGGCGTTCGGCTGCACTTCGAGAATGCCGCCGGCGACGAAGACGAACTCCTCGTTGCCGTCGGCCGTTTCGATGCGCACGGCGCCGGGGCGGATGCGCGTGATCAGCGGGGTGTGGCGCGGATAGATGCCGAGCTCACCGGCTTCACCGGGCAGCGCGACGAACCTGGCTTCGCCCGAGAAGATCGACTCTTCCGCGCTGACCACGTCCACATGAATGGTGCCTGCCATGGTGATTCCTTCTTAAGCGACCTTCTTGGCCTTCTCGAACGCTTCGTCGATGCTGCCCACCATGTAGAACGCCTGTTCCGGCAGGTGGTCGGCTTCGCCGTTCACGATCATCTTGAAGCCGCGGATGGTTTCCGACAGCGGCACGTACTTGCCGGGCGAGCCCGTGAACACTTCGGCCACGTGGAAGGGCTGCGACAGGAAACGCTGGATCTTGCGGGCGCGGGCCACGGCGAGCTTGTCGTCGGGCGCCAGTTCGTCCATGCCCAGGATCGCGATGATGTCGCGCAGTTCCTTGTAGCGCTGCAGCGTGCCTTGCACGGCGCGGGCCACGTTGTAGTGCTCTTCGCCGACTACGTTCGGGTCGAGCTGGCGCGAGGTCGAGTCCAGCGGGTCCACGGCGGGGTAGATACCGAGCGAAGCGATGTCGCGCGACAGCACCACGGTCGAGTCCAGGTGGGCGAAGGTGGTGGCGGGCGACGGGTCGGTCAAGTCGTCGGCGGGAACGTACACGGCCTGGATCGAGGTGATCGAGCCGACCTTGGTCGAGGTGATGCGTTCCTGCAGGCGGCCCATTTCCTCGGCCAGCGTCGGCTGGTAGCCCACGGCGGAAGGCATGCGGCCCAGCAGTGCCGACACTTCGGTACCGGCCAGCGTGTAGCGGTAGATGTTGTCGACGAAGAACAGAACGTCGCGGCCTTCGTCGCGGAACGACTCGGCGATGGTCAGGCCGGTCAGCGCCACGCGCAGACGGTTGCCCGGGGGTTCGTTCATCTGGCCGTAGACCATCGACACCTTCGAGTTCGGCAGGTCGTCGAGGTCCACCACCTTGGCGTCCGACATTTCATGATAGAAGTCGTTGCCTTCGCGGGTACGTTCACCCACGCCGGCGAACACCGACAGACCCGAGTGGGCCTTCGCGATGTTGTTGATGAGTTCCATCATGTTCACGGTCTTGCCCACGCCGGCGCCGCCGAACAGGCCCACCTTGCCGCCCTTGGCGAACGGGCACACCAGGTCGATCACCTTGATGCCGGTTTCCAGCAGGTCCTGCGAGGGCGACAGTTCGTCGTACGCGGGGGCCTTGCGGTGGATGGGGGCGGTCAGCTCCTGGCTGACGGGACCGCGCTCGTCGATGGGCGCGCCCAGCACGTCCATGATGCGGCCGAGGGTGGCCTTGCCGACCGGCACCGTGATGGGTGCGCCGGTGTTGGTCACGACGAGGCCGCGGCGCAGGCCGTCCGACGAGCCCAGCGCAATCGTGCGCACCACGCCATCACCGAGCTGTTGTTGCACTTCGAGGGTCAGCGCGCTGCCTTCGAACTTCAAGGCGTCGTACACCTTGGGCATCTGGTCACGCGGGAACTCCACGTCGACCACGGCGCCGATACATTGGACAATTTTTCCTTCAGCCATGGCGTTTCCTTCTGGATGGATTCTCAATAAATTTGCGACAGGTTCTTGCAGAAGCGTCCTGGTGCCAATGCGGGCCGCTTTTGCAAGAATGCCGGCCGGGCCGGCATCCTCGAGGTCAATGACGATGCGTTCGGATCTCTGCGCTCGCCGTGCTCAGCACTTCATCGCCGTGGCTTGCGCGGCGAAAGCGTCCGACGCAGCCTTGCAGGCCTGGCCCAGGGCGGCCTTGTCGGCGCCCATCGAAGCCCAGGTCGCCTTGGTCTGGTCGAGGCTGGCCTTCATCGCGTCGGCGGCGGCACCGCTTTGCGAGGCGACGCAGGCGCTGACCTTCGTCAGGTAGTCGTTGCACTCTTGCGGCAGGTCGGCGGCCGAAGCCGTCGGTGCTGCTGCGGCCGGTGCCGAAGCGGGCGCTGCCGGTGCCGCGGCGGGAGCCGATGCAGCGGGAGCAGGCGCCGGAGCCGGTGCGGCCGCCGGAGCGGGCGCGGGTGCCGGTGCCTCTTCCTTCTTGGAACAGGCGGTCAGAGCGGCAGCCACGGCTACCAGGGCGAGAAGTTTCTTCATTGAGTCGGGTCCCCTTCTTATGAGCTGGGCCGTTGTCACCGGTCCGCGTGCGAACCCGTGGGCAATGTGGCCCTGTGCATTGCCTCGATCAGACGCCCGCCGCCGCGGCCGCGCCCGACACGATTTCCGAAAGCTCCTTCGTGATGCCGGCCTGGCGGGTCTTGTTGTAGACCAGCTTCAGCTCGCTGATCACGTTGCCCGCGTTGTCGGTGGCGGCCTTCATCGCGACCATGCGCGCCGACTGCTCGGACGCCATGTTCTCGGCCACGGCCTGGTAGACCAGCGATTCCACGTAGCGCACCAGCAGCTCGTCGATGACGCTCTGCGCATCGGGCTCGTAGATGTAGTCCCAGGCGTGCTGGCCGCTCTCGACCTGCAGCGTCTCGGAAGCGAGCGGCAGCAGTTGCTCGACCACCGATTCCTGGCGCATCGTGTTGATGAACTTCGTGTAGCACAGGTACACGGCGCTCAGCTTGCCCTCGGCGTACGCGTCGAGCAGGACCTTGACCGGGCCGATCAGCTTGTCGAGGTGCGGCGTGTCGCCCAGCTGGGTGACATGCGACACCACGCGGGCGCCGATCCGGTTGAGGAAGCCCAGGCCCTTGTTGCCGATGGCGACCGCCTCGACCGCGTTGCCGGCCGACTGCTGCTCGCGCAGCTTGGCGGTGACGGCGCGCAGCACGTTGGTGTTCATGCCGCCGCACAGACCCTTGTCGGTCGTGACGACGATGAAGCCCGCGGCCTTGGCCTCGTTCTCCTTCATGAACGCGTGCGTGTACTCCGGATTCGCCTGGCCGAGGTTGGCCGCGATGTTGCGGATCTTCTCGCTGTAGGGGCGGGCGGCGCGCATGCGTTCCTGCGCCTTGCGCATCTTCGACGCGGCCACCATTTCCATGGCCTTGGTGATCTTCTTGGTGTTCTCCACCGATTTGATCTTGCCGCGGATTTCCTTACCAGCTGCCATGAGGATTCCTTTGGGGGTCGATCAGGCGAACGACTTCTTGAACGAGGTGATCGCCGCGTGCAGTTCGGCTTCCGAGTCCTTGTCGATCGCCTTGGCCTGTTCGACCTTGTCGAGCAGGGCCGCGTGGCTGGTCTTGAGGAACTGGTGCAGGCCGTGCTCGAAGGCCAGGACCTTCTTGACGTCGAGATCGTCCATGAAGCCCTTGTTGACCGCGAACAGCGACGCGCTCATCAGCGAGATGGACAGCGGGCTGTACTGGGCCTGCTTCAGCAGTTCGGTCACGCGGGCACCGCGGTCGAGCTGCTTGCGGGTGGCTTCGTCGAGGTCGGAAGCGAACTGCGCGAACGCAGCCAGTTCACGGTACTGCGCGAGGTCGGTACGGATACCGCCCGACAGGCCCTTGATCGCCTTGGTCTGTGCCGACGAACCCACGCGCGACACCGAGATACCGGCGTTGATGGCGGGACGGATACCGGCGTTGAACAGGTTGGTCTCGAGGAAGATCTGGCCGTCGGTGATCGAGATCACGTTGGTCGGAACGAAGGCGGACACGTCGCCGGCCTGCGTTTCGATGATCGGCAGCGCGGTCAGCGAACCGGTCTTGCCCTTGACTTCACCCTTGGTGAAGGCTTCGACGTAGTCGGCGTTCACGCGGGCCGCACGCTCGAGCAGGCGGCTGTGGAGATAGAACACGTCGCCGGGGTAGGCTTCGCGGCCCGGCGGGCGGCGCAGCAGCAGCGACACCTGGCGGTAGGCCACGGCCTGCTTCGACAGGTCGTCATAGACGATCAGGGCGTCCTGGCCGCGGTCGCGGAAGTATTCGCCCATCGTGCAGCCCGAGTAGGCCGACACGTACTGCATGGCGGCCGATTCCGACGCCGATGCGGCCACCACGATGGTGTAGTCCATCGCGCCGGCTTGTTCGAGAGCGCGCACCACGTTCTTGATCGACGAAGCCTTCTGGCCGATCGCGACGTAGACGCAGGTCATGTTCTGACCCTTCTGGTTGATGATCGCGTCGATCGCCACGGCGGTCTTGCCGGTCTGGCGGTCGCCGATGATCAGCTCGCGCTGGCCACGGCCGACGGGCACCATCGAGTCGATCGACTTGAGGCCGGTCTGCATCGGCTGGTCGACGGACTTCCGTGCGATCACGCCCGGCGCGACCTTCTCGATCACGTCGGTCATCTTCGCGTTGATCGGACCCTTGCCGTCGATCGGCTGGCCCAGCGCGTTGACCACGCGGCCGATGAGCTCGGGGCCCACCGGCACTTCCAGGATGCGGCCCGTGCACTTGACGGTGTCGCCTTCCGAGATGTGCTCGTACTCGCCCAGAATCACGGCGCCGACGGAATCGCGCTCGAGGTTCAGCGCCAGGCCGTACGACGGGACGCCGTCGGCCGTGGGCGGGAACTCGAGCATTTCGCCCTGCATCGCGTCCGACAGGCCGTGCACGCGCACGATGCCGTCGGTCACCGACACCACGGTGCCCTGGTTACGGATGTCTGCGCTGACGCCAAGCCCTTCGATGCGGCTCTTGATCAGCTCGGAAATTTCTGCGGGATTGAGTTGCATGACTCTTTCCTTCTTTCAATAAATAGGGCTTACCGCGGCGACAGACCGCCTCAGGCGGTGAGCGCTGCTTTCATTTGTTCGAGCCGGGCCTTGACGGACATGTCGAGCACCTCGTCGCCGACCACGGCACGGATGCCGCCGATCAGCTCGGGATCGATCGCGACGCTCGTCTTGAGCTTGCGACCGAAGCGGCGCACGAGCGCCGCCTCGATGTCCTGCAGCGCGGCGCCTTCGATCGGGAAGGCGCTGTAGATCACCGCATCGGACGAACCGCTGCTGGCGTTCTTGAGGGCACGGAACTGGACCGCCACCTCGGGAACGGCCGCGAGGCGGCCGTTGTCGAGGACGGTGCGAAGGAAGTTCGTGCCGAGATCCGGCAGCGGCTGGGACAACAGGCCGGCGACCAGGCCGACGACCTGCTCGGGCGCGACCTTGGGATTGGCCGCGAACTGCATCAGCTGCGGGTTCCCGACGACGGCGGCCAGCTGGTCGATCCAGCCGGCGGTGGCGTCGAGGTTGCCGGCACTGGCCTGGAACAGCGCTTCAGCGTAGGGACGGGCAATGGTCGCGAGTTCGGCCATGTCGTCCTCAGAGCTCGGTCTTCAGGCGCTGGAGCAGGTCGGCATGGACGCCGGCATCGACTTCCTTGCGGAGGATCTGCTCGGCACCCTTGACGGCCAGCGCGGCGACCTGCTCGCGCAGGGCTTCGCGGGCGCGCACGGTCTGCTGCTCGGCCTCGTCGCGGGCAGCCGCGACGATCTTGCTGGCCTCTTCGTTCGCACGGCCCTTGGCTTCTTCGATGATCTGCTGGGCGCGGCGCTCGGCGTCGGCAAGACGGCTGGCGGTCTCGGTGCGAGACGCCGACAGTTCCTGCTCGACGCGCTGGTTGGCGGACTGCAGTTCGGCCTTGGCCTTGTCGGCGGCCGCCAGGCCCGCGGCGATCTTTTGTGCCCGGTCATCCAAAGCCTTCGCGATCGGCGGCCACACGAATCTCATCGTGAACAGCACGAGCAGCAGGAAGACGATGGCCTGAACGAACAGGGTCGCGTTGATACTCACGGCAACACCTTTCTAGAGTGGCGTTGAAACCGGATTACTTCGGCAGGGCGGACAGGAAGGGGTTGGCGAACGCGAACAGCAGGGCGATGGCCACGCCGATCAGGAAGGCCGCGTCGATCAGACCGGCCAAGATGAACATCTTGGTCTGCAGGTCGTTCATCAGCTCGGGCTGACGGGCCGACGATTCCAGGAACTTGCCACCCATCAGGGCGATACCGATCGATGCACCGATAGCGCCGAGACCGACGATCAGACCACAGGCGAGGGCAACGAGACCGAGAACGTTGGATGCTTCCATGATGACTCCTTAGATTTAACTGGATGAATGCAAAAGAAAAAGAACGAAAGGGAACCGAGCCTCAGTGGGCCTCATGAGCCTGGCCCAGATAAATGAGCGTCAGCATCATGAAAATGAATGCCTGGAGCGTGATCACCAGAATGTGGAAGATCGCCCAGACAGTACCGGCAATGACGTGGCCCACTGGCAACAGCACTCCCGAGAACGACGCAGCCATCGCACCACCCATGAGCGCGATCAGCATGAAAACGAGTTCGCCCGCGTACATGTTGCCGAACAGCCGCATGCCATGCGACACGGTCTTGGCCACGTACTCGATGATCTGCATGAGCAGGTTGATGATGCCGAGGATCACGGCAAACGCGGGGTTCTTGCTGGTGCCGAACGGCGCGGTCACCAGTTCGTGCGCCCAGCCGCCGGCGCCCTTGATCTTGACGCTGTAGATCAGGCACAGCAGCAGCACGGAGGTCGACAGGCCCAGCGTGGTGGACAGGTCGGCCGTGGGCACGACGCGCATGTACGCGTGGTGCGGATCGTGGCCGGCGACCTCGTGCAGCTTCGCCCAGATGGCCGGCAGCAGATCCACCGGCAGCATGTCCATGGCGTTGAGCAGGAAGATCCAGACGAACACCGTGAGCGCGAGCGGCGCGATGAACTTGCGGCTCTTGGCGTTGTGGATGTTGGCCTTGGCCTGGTTGTCCACCATCTCGACCAGGATCTCGACCGCGGCCTGGAAGCGGCCCGGCACGCCCGGCGTGGCCTTGCGCGCGGCGAGCCACAGCACGAAGCAGCCCAGCGCGCCGATGACCAGCGCATACAGGATCGAGTCGAGGTTGATGATGTTGAAGTCGACGATCGACTTCTGCACCACGGGATTGAGATTCCAGTCGACCTGCCAATGCTGGAGGTGGTGAACGATGTACTCACTCGCAGTCGGTGCGTGTCCTTCGGCGGCCATCTTCAGCGTCTCTTCTTAAACATCAAATCCGGTTCAACAACCTGGGCCGCACCATGAGCGCGATCCAGTACGTCTTCAGGGCGGCGATCACGCCGGCGACCAGCGCCAGCCAGTTCAGCCCGCCGATCAGCCAGGGCGCCGCGACCAGCATGGCCACGGTCAGCACGATCTTGATCGACTCCCACACAAAAAACCTCAGCATGGCAGCCGACTGTGACACTGCACCCGTTCCGCGCCGTACGCCTCGAACGAACAGTGCCGCCGGAACGGCCACCGCGATCGCCCCGTAGAGCGCCGACACGGCAGCCGAAGGCCGTCCAGTCCACATCCATGCCACCCCCGCCACGATCAATCCCAAGGCCACCTGGGCCCCGATCACCCACCAGGGCGACAGTCCGGGATTTTTCTCGCGCAACCGCCGTGCCTCTTCGGGCGTCAGCGGCTTGAAATCATCTTCTTCGGCCTCCACGTGGGCTTCCGGGGTTCTGGTTGTCATTTGGAATGCGACCCCTCGCCAGCCGAGAATTCTACAAAGCCTCTGATTATAAGGACAAACCCGCCCCGATCCGGACATCTTGGGCGCACAAGCGACACATTGGGGACGGCGCTCATAATTTGCGCCATGCAAGCCCTGCCCGCCACCCTGTGCCACCTCGATGGCGAATACCTCCCGCTGCGCGACGCGAAGATCAGCGTCCTCGATCGCGGCTTCATCTTCGGCGACGGCATCTACGAAGTGATCCCGGCCTACGACGGCCACCTGTTCTGCCTCGACGAGCACCTGGCCCGGCTCGAGCGTTCGCTCGCCGAGGTGCGCATCCCGAACCCGCACGACCGCGAGGGCTGGCGCGCCCTGGCGCAGCGGCTCGTGGACTCGGCCACGGAAGAGGCGACCGTTTCAGTCTACATCCAGGTCACGCGCGGGGTCGCGCCGCGCGACCACGCCATGGTCCAGGGCATCGCGCCCACCGTCTTCGCGATGGTCAACCGGCTCACCCTGCCGAATGTGGCGGCGCGCACCAACGGCGTGAAATGCGTGACGGCCGACGAGTTCCGCTGGGCCAAGGCGCACATCAAGAGCACCAGCCTGCTGGGCGCGGTGATCGCGCGCCAGATCGGCGTCGACGCGGGCGCGACCGAGACCGTGATGTTCCGCGACGAATGGCTCAGCGAGGCCGCCTCGAGCAACGTCTGGGTGGTCAAGGACGGCACCGTGTACGGCCCGCCGCGCGACAACCTCGTGCTGACCGGCATCCGCTACGGCCTGCTCGAGCGCCTGTGCGCCGAGCGCGGCATCCCGTTCGTGCTGCGGCGCATCGCGCGCGACGAGGTGTTCGCGGCCGACGAGCTGATGATCTCCTCGGCCACCAAGGAGGTGCTGCCCGTGACGCAGCTCGACGACCGGCCCATTGGCAATGGCCGACCCGGCCCCATCTACCAGAGCTTGTACGCGGCCTACCAGGAGGCCAAGCGACGCAACGCACAGGCGCAGCAGCCGCCACGAGGAGTATCCGCATGAGCACCGAACGTCCCGACACGCCCGCCACCGACGCCGTCACCGATCCGCGCAAGGATTCGCTGATCGAGTACCCCTCGCAGTTCCCGATCAAGGTGATGGGCGCGAAGGTCGACGGCTTCGTGCACGCGATCACCCAGATCGCCGAGCGCTTCGACCCGACGTTCGACGCCACCACCGTCGAGCTGCGCGACAGCAAGGCCGGCAACTACCTCGGCGTGACGATCACCGTGACCGCTACCAGCCGCGAGCAGCTCGACGACCTCTACCGCGCCCTGTCCTCGCACCCGATGGTCAAGGTCGTGCTCTGAGCACGGGCGAGCGATGCCGCGTTCCGCGCTGACACGCTGGCGGCACCTCGCGGCCGCGCTGTGCGCGGGCGGCCTGGCGGTGGCCTGCTCCACCGCCCCCACTCCCTACTACGACGCGAGCCGCCCGCACCACCGGCCCGACGGCTTCCAGGACAACTACGTCGAGTTCCAGCCCAAGAACTTCTTCATCGACGTGCTGGTGCGCTGGCAGATCCCGTCCTGGTTCAAGGGCCTGCCGAAGGCGCCCGAGGCGCCGCCACCGGTAGTGAAGCCCGACCTCGCGCTGCTGCGCGCCAACGCCACGGCGCAGCCGATGCGCCCTACCGCCACCTTCATCGGCCATGCCACCGTGCTGGTGCAGCTGCCGACCGCGACCGGCGGCCTCCAGGTGCTGACCGACCCGGTGTTCGGCGAACGCGCCTCGCCGGTGTCCTTCGCGGGCCCGAAGCGCTTCCAGCCGCCGGGCCTGGCGTTGGCCGAGCTGCCGCGCATCGACCTGGTGCTGATCAGCCACAACCACTACGACCACCTCGACGAGGCCAGCGTGAAGGCGCTCGCGGCGCAGGCCGGCGGATCGCCGCTGTTCGTGGTGCCGCTGGGCATCGCGCCCTGGCTGGCCGAGCGCGGCATCGCCAACGCGGTCGAGCTCGACTGGTGGGACAGCCTCGAGCTGCCGGCCGGCACGGGCGCCGGCAGCGCCCCGCCGCGGGCTTCGCAGGCGCGCATCCAGCGCAACGGCGCGGGCCTCGCGGCCGCGACGGACGCCACCCAGGTCTTCCTCACGCCCGCCCAGCACTGGAGCGCGCGCGGCCTCGGCGACCGCCTGAAGACGCTGTGGGGCGGCTTCGCCGTGCTGTCGCCGAAGCTGCAGCTCTTCTATTCGGGCGACACCGGCTACTCGCGCGACTTCGCCGACATCCAGGCCCGCTTCGCGCCGCGCCAGGGCCCGAGCCAGGGCGGCGGCTTCGACCTCGCGCTGCTGCCCGTGGGCGCCTACGAGCCGCGCTGGTTCATGAAGGACCAGCACGTGAATCCCGAGGAGAGCGTGCGCATCCACCGCGAACTCGGCGCCAGGCGCAGCCTGGGCGTGCACTGGGGCACCTTCGCGCTGACCGACGAGGCGCTCGACCAGCCGCCGCGCGACCTCGCCGCCGCGCGCCGGGCCCAGGGCGTGGCCGCCGACGACTTCTTCACGCTCGCCATCGGCGAGACCCGCACCCTGCCCGAGCGGCAGCCCCCACGATGAGCACCGACACCGCAGCGCCCCCCATCGCCCTCGACCGGCAAGGCCGCGTCGACTACGCCGCCACCTTCGCCGCGATGAAGCAGTTCACGCTGGAACGCACGCCCGACACGCCCGATGCGCTATGGATTTGCGAGCACGCACCGGTCTTCACGCAGGGCATCGCGGGCCGCCAGGACCACATCCTCAACCCCGGCGAGATCCCCGTGGTGCAGACCGACCGCGGCGGACAGGTCACCTTCCACGGCCCGGGCCAGGTGGTGGCCTATCCGCTGATCGACCTGCGCCGCGCGGGCTACTTCGTCAAGGAATACGTCTACCGGCTCGAGGAGGCGGTGCTGCGCACGCTGGCGCATTTCGGCGTCACCGGCCACCGCGTGGCGGGCGCGCCCGGCATCTACGTGCGCCTGGACGACCCGTTCTCGCACGCCGCCCTCACCGGCCCGCGGCCCGCGCACGACCCGTTCCGCGGCCTCGGCAAGATCGCCGCGCTGGGCATCAAGGTCAGCCGCCACGCCACCTACCACGGCGTGGCGCTCAACGTCGCGATGGACCTCGAACCCTTCTCGCGAATCAACCCTTGCGGCTACGCCGGGCTGCAAACGGTCGACCTTTCTACAATCGGCGTCCAATCCACATGGGAAGAAGCCGCCGCCGTGCTGGGCCGCAAGCTCGGTACTTTCCTGGCGCCTTGACGAGAACTCCAATGAGCACCACCGAAGTCGTCCGCGACGCCCAGAGCGCCGAAACCTACAACCCGCTGGCCAAGCAGAAGGCCGCGGCCAAGCTCTCGCGCATCCCCGTCAAGGTGATCCAGCAGGGCGAGGTGCTCAAGAAGCCCGAGTGGATCCGCGTCAAGGCCGGCAGCCCCACCACGCGCTTCTACGAGATCAAGCAGATCCTGCGCGAGAGCAACCTGCACACGGTCTGCGAAGAGGCTTCGTGCCCCAACATCGGCGAATGCTTCGGCAACGGCACCGCCACCTTCATGATCATGGGCGACAAGTGCACGCGGCGCTGCCCCTTCTGCGACGTGGGCCATGGCCGCCCCGATCCGCTCGACAAGGACGAGCCGCTCAACCTCGCGAAGACCATCGCCAAGCTGCGCCTGAAGTACGTGGTGATCACCAGCGTCGACCGCGACGACCTGCGCGACGGCGGCAGCCAGCACTTCGTCGACTGCATCAGGAACATCCGCGAGCTCTCGCCGATGACGCAGATCGAGATCCTGGTGCCCGACTTCCGCGGCCGCGACGACCGCGCGCTCGAGATCCTCAAGGCCGCGCCGCCCGACGTGATGAACCACAACCTCGAGACCGCGCCGCGCCTGTACAAGGAAGCGCGCCCGGGCAGCGACTACCAGTTCAGCCTCAACCTGCTGAAGAAGTTCAAGGCGCTGCACCCCGACGTGCCGACCAAGAGCGGCATCATGGTCGGCCTCGGCGAGACCGACGAGGAGATCCTCCAAGTGATGCGCGACATGCGCGCGCACGACATCGACATGCTGACCATCGGCCAGTACCTGTCGCCGTCGGGCTCGCACCTGCCGGTGCGCCGCTACGTGCATCCCGACACCTTCAAGATGTTCGAGGAAGAGGCCTACAAGATGGGCTTCACGCACGCGGCCGTGGGCGCGATGGTGCGCTCGAGCTACCACGCGGACCAGCAGGCGCACGCGGCCGGCGTCTGAGCCGCGCGAGCCCCTGCAACGAGCGGCCTCCGGGCCGCTTTTTTCATGGCGCGGCCCGTCGCCTCGGGCTCACCGGGCGCGGGGCATCTTCGCTATCCTGCACGACCGGCAACGACCGAGGACCGACCTTGCAGCAACCCGCTTCCGCTTCTTCCGACGCTTCCTTTCAGGCCCTGATGGAACGCGACTTCGGCGTGATCGCCGACCTGATCCGCTTCCACGCGCACAACACCCCCGAGCGGCCCGCGCTCGCCGATGCCGCGCAGCAACTCGACTACCGCGCGCTCGACGCGCTGATGGACCGCATCGCCGCCAGCCTGCAGCGCGACGGCCTGCGCGCCGGCGACGCGATCGCGGTCTGCGCCGCCTCGTCGGTGAACTACGCGGCCGTGTTCCTGGGCGCGCTGCGCGCGGGCGTGGCGGTGGCGCCGCTGGCCCCGGGCTCCACGCCGGCCAGCCTGGCGCGCATGATCTCGGACGCCGATGCGCGCATCCTCTTCGCCGACGCGGGCGCGGCCGAGGTGATCGGCCCGGCGCAGCCCGGCGGCATCGCGCGCGTGGCGCTCGACGGTTCGGCCATCGGCCGCTCGCTGGTCGACTGGCTCGCGCCCGAAGGCGCCACGCCCGAGCCCGCCGACGTGCAGCCCGGCACGGCCTTCAACATCATCTATTCCTCGGGCACCACGGGCGAACCCAAGGGCATCGTGCAGGGCCACGGCATGCGCTGGGCCCACGTGCAGCGCGGTGCCAAGTACGAGTACGACAGCCACACCGTCACGCTGCTGTCGACGCCGCTCTATTCCAACACCACGCTGGTCGTGTTCTTCCCCACGCTGGCCTTCGGCGGCTGCGTGGTGCTGATGCCGAAGTTCGACGCGCTCGGCTACCTGCAGCTGGCCGAACGGCACCGCGTGACCCACACCATGCTGGTGCCGGTGCAGTACCAGCGGCTGATGGCGCATCCACGCTTCGACGCGCACGACCTCTCGGCCTACCGCTTCAAGTTCAGCACCAGCGCGCCCTTCAATGCCGCGCTCAAGGCCGACGTGCTCGCGCGCTGGCCCGGCGGGCTGATCGAGTTCTACGGCATGACCGAGGGCGGCGGCACCTGCATCCTCGAGGCCCACCTGCATCCGACCAAGCTGCACACCGTGGGCCAGCCGGCGCCGGGCAGCGACATCCGGCTGATCGACGAGGAAGGCCGCGAGCTGCCGGCCGGCGACACCGAGGTGGCCGGCGAGGTGGTCGGCCACTCGGCCGGCATGATGACCGGCTACCACCGCCAGCCCGAGAAGACGCGCGAGGCCGAGTGGTTCGACGCGACGGGCAAGCGCTTCATCCGCACCGGCGACGTGGGCCGCTTCGACGCCGACGGCTTCCTCACGCTGTTCGACCGCAAGAAGGACATGATCATCAGCGGCGGCTTCAACATCTACCCGAGCGACCTCGAGGCGGTGCTGCGCGGCCATGCGGCCGTGGCCGACGTGGCGGTGGTCGGTGTGCCGTCCGAGCAATGGGGCGAGACACCGGTGGCCTTCGTGGTGCGCCGCGAGGGCGATGCCACCGATGCCGAGGCGCTGCTGCAGTGGGCCAACGCCCAGCTCGGCAAGACGCAGCGGCTCGCGGGCCTGGAGCTGATCGACGAACTGCCGCGCAGCGCGATCGGCAAGGTGCTCAAGCGCGAGCTGAGAGAACGCGTCCGCGGCTGACGCGCCGCGCCGTGAAGACCGGGCAGGATCGCGGCAGATGAAATCGCTGCGCGGTCAACTGGTCTTCTTCTGGGTGCTGCTGCTCGGCATGTGCGCGGCGCTCGCGGTCGTGATGTTCACGCTCTACCGCAGCAGCGCGGGCGCCCAGGTGGCGGCCGGACGCGCCGCCACCGAGCAGTCCTGCCGCGCGATCGCGACGCGCTACGCCAGGTCGATCGCCACGCCCGCCCCGCCGCGGCCCGAACTCGACCTGCTGCGCGTGCTGCTGCAACTGGTGCTGATCGAGGCGCCGCATGTCGAGGGCGGCGTCTGGCATGCGGTCGACGGCCCGCTGGCCTATGCCTACCCGACCTACGAGGGCAGCGGCGTCAAGCGCGACGTGCCCGCGGCCGAGCAGCCGCTGATCGCCCAGCTGGCGCAGCTCGCGGCGCGCACCCGCCAGCCGCAGACCGACGTGGTGCGCGGCAGCCGCGAGGCGCTGATCGTCTCGGCCTGCCCGCTCCCGGCGCCGGCCGACGACCTCGCCGCCTGGACCATGACGCGCACCAACGGCGGCGCGCTCGCGGCCCAGGACAGCCTGCGCACCGGGCTCGGCGTGCTGCTGTTGCTGGTGCTGGCCTCGGGCCTGTGGCTGGGCTCGATCCTGCTGCGCGGGCTGCGCCACGTGCAGCGCCTCGAGAGCCGG
The DNA here is from genome assembly GCF_057809595.1 of Variovorax sp. FG153. NCBI lineage: Bacteria > Pseudomonadati > Pseudomonadota > Betaproteobacteria > Burkholderiales > Comamonadaceae > Variovorax > Variovorax sp. FG153. The sequence goes on along the minus strand of NZ_JBMDKG010000008.1, from coordinate 134,938 downwards.
CTGGCGCGGGCCGACGCCGATGGCGACGCCATGCCCGAGCTGCCGCGCACCGGCGTGCGCGAGCTCGACCGCATCGTCGACGGCTTCAACCGCTACCGGCTGCGCTTCGAGGAGGCGCGCGCCCACCTGCGCGCGGCCGCGCAGCAGCGCAGCCGCGACCAGCGGCTGGCCGCGCTGGGCCGCATGACGGGCGGCATCGCGCACGAGATCCGCAACCCCATCGCCACCATGCGGCTGAAGGCCGAGAACGCGCTGGCCGCCTCGCCCGAACGGCAGGGCCCGGCGCTGCAGGCCATCGTCGGCCAGATCGACCGGCTCGACGGACTGGTGCAGAGCCTGCTGGCGCTGGTGCAGCCCGTGACGCTGACCCCGGTGCCGGTGCCGCTCGCGCGCTGGCTCGAGGAGCGGCTGGCGGCCGTGGCGCCGAAGGCCGAGGCCGCGGGCGTGCGGCTCGTACTGCGGCACGAGGCGCCCGACAGCGCCGTGTTCGACCCCGTGCACCTGGCGCGCGCCATCGACAACCTGCTCGACAACGCCGTGCGCCATGCGCCGCGCGGCGGCGAGGTCGTGCTCGCGGCGGTGCAACCCGATGCGCGCACGCTGGCGCTGCGCGTCGACGACGACGGCGCGGGCGTGCCCGAATCGCTGCAGGCCAGCCTGTTCGAGCCCTTCGCCACCGGTCGCGCCGACGGCACCGGCCTGGGCCTGGCGCTGGCGCGCGAGGTGGCGCTGGCGCATGGCGGCGAGCTGCGCCACCTGCCGCTGGCGCCGGGCACCCGTTTCGAACTGGAGCTTCCATGGCGCACCTCCTGATCGTCGACGACGACGACGCTTTCCGCGACACGCTGGCCGAAACCCTCGAGGGCCTGGGCCATGGCGTGACGGCCGTGGCCGGCGGCGCCGAGGCCCTCGATGCGCTCGCGCGCACGCGCTTCGACGCCGTGTTCCTCGACCACCGCATGCCCGGCATGGACGGCCTGCAGACGCTCTCGGCGCTGCGCGCCCGCGCGGGCCGGCTGCCGCCGGTGATCGTGCTGACCGCGTTCGCGAGCGCGGGCAACACCATCGAGGCGATGCGCCTGGGTGCCTTCGACCACCTGGCCAAGCCGATCGGCCGCGAGGCGGTGCGCGAGGTGCTCGAGCGCGCGCTGCAGCAGCGCACGGCGACCGCGCCCTCGGCCGCACCCGACGACGCGGACGACGCCGAACTGATCGGGCCGAGCGAAGCCATGCGCGAGGTGCACAAGCGCATCGGCCTGGCCGCCGCCAGCGCGATGCCGGTGCTGGTGCTCGGCGAGACGGGCACCGGCAAGGAGATGGTGGCGCGCGCGCTGCACCGCCATTCGGCGCGCGCCGGCGGGCCCTTCGTGGCCATCAACTGCTCGGCCATCCCGAAGGAGCTGCTCGAGAGCGAGCTGTTCGGCCATGTGCGCGGCGCCTTCACGGGCGCCACCGGCGAGCGGCCCGGGTGCTTTCGCGCGGCCGACGGCGGCGTGCTGCTGCTCGACGAGATCGGCGACATGGCGCTCGACGTGCAGGCCAAGATGCTGCGCGCGCTGCAGGAGGGCGAAGTGACGCCGCTGGGCGGGCACCGCACGGTGAAGGTCGACGTGCGCGTGGTCGCAGCGACCCACCGCGACCTGCGCGCGGCCGTGCGCGAGGGGCGCTTCCGCGAGGACCTGCTGTACCGGCTCGACGTGCTGTCGATCCGCCTGCCGCCGCTGCGCGAGCGGCTGGCCGACATCATCCCGCTGGCCGAGCACTTCCTGCGCCGCGCGGTCCCGCGCGATGCGACCGAGCCGCCGAAGTCGCTGTCGGCCGAGGCCGCCCGCCGCCTGCTCGGCCATCCCTGGCCCGGCAACGTGCGCGAGCTGCGCAATGCGATGGAGCGCTGCCAGGCGCTGGTGCGGCACCGCGTGATCGGCGAGGCCGACCTGGCCGCCGCGCTGGGTGCCGCGCCGGCCACCGATGCCGCGCCGGCGCTGCCCGCGGACTGGCTCGAGGCCGAACTGCCGGTGGCCGTCGAAAGGCTGGAGCGGCTGCTGATCGCGCATGCGCTCGCGCAGGCGCAAGGCAACCGGGCCGAGGCCGCGCGCCGGCTCGGCATCCACCGCCAACTGCTCTATCGCAAGCTGACGCAGTACGGGCTCGAGTGACGCGGTGTCCGGAAAGCGGACGCCCGCTGTCCCCGGATCATCCGGACGCCGCCGCGGCGGCGCTCGCAAGTCGTTGATTCCAAAGGATTCCGGTGCTGGCACGTTGCGTGAGATGTCCTGGAGACATCCACCCCGCAAGGAGCCTCCCATGACCGTCCGCACCCCCTTCATCGCCGCCGCCCTCCTGCTCGCGGGCGGCACGGCCTTCGCCCAACTGCCGTCCCCGCCGCCCGGTGCTCCGCTGCCCCCGGGCGCCGCAACCGCCGCGCCCGAGGCCGGCACGGTCGTCACAGGCCGCGTGCAGCGCTTCCTGCTCAACCCCGGCGGCGAGGCCGACGGCCTGCTGCTGGCCGACGGCACCCAGGTCGCGTTCCCGCCGCACCTGTCGGCCGACGCGATGCAGCTGCTGCGGCCCGGCGACACGGTGCAGGTCGGCGGCTGGCGCGCGCCCGGCGTGCCGGTGCTGCGCATGCGCTCGCTCGAGGCCAACGGCCGCAGCCTGGCCGACACCCCGCCCGCGCCCGGCAAGGCGCCGCCGCGGCCGCCGCGCGAACCGGGCGCGCTCGACGCGCTGAGCGCGCAGGGCCGCATCGACCGCCTGCTCTACACCGACCGCGGCGATGTGAACGGCGTGCTGCTGGCCGACCAGACCATCGTGCGCTTCCCGCCGCATGTGGGCGCGATGTACCGCGACCAGCTGCGGCCGGGCGCCGAGCTCCATGCGCGCGGCTGGGGCACGCGCGGCGCGCAGGGCACGGCGCTCGAGGCCACCGGCCTGGGCCCGACGGCGGACACGGTCGCCGAGGTGCTGCGCGGTCCACGTCCGGGCCCGGTCCGCGCCCTGCCCCGCGCGGCCCGGCTTCCTGATCCTCGGCTCGCCCCGCCATGACGACCACGCCCGCCCGCCGCAGCCTGCGCGCCCTCGATGCGCTGGCCTTCTTCGCACCCGACATCCAGGGCGGCGTCGGCCCCTTCCTGGTGGTCTTCATGGCCGGCTCCTTGGCCTGGGATCCGCAGCGCATCGGCAGCGTGATGTTCGTCTCGGCGCTGGTCGGGCTGGCGGTGCAGGCGCCGGCCGGCGCGCTGATCGACAGCGTGCGCCGCAAGCCGCGCTGGATCGCGGGCGCCATCGCGCTGATCGCGCTGTGCCTGGTGGCGATGGCGCGCTGGCCGACCTATGGCGTGATCCTCGCGGGCCAGTCGCTGATCGGCGCCGCGGGCACGCTGGTCGCGCCCGCCATCGCGGCCACCAGCCTCGGCATGGTGGGCCGCGCCGGCCTCGATGCGCGCATCGGCCGCAATGCCGCGATCACCGCGGCCGGCACCGTGCTGTGGGCGCTGGGCACCGGCTGGGTCGGCCATGCCTTCGGGCCGCGCGCGATGTTTTTCTACGCGGTGGCGATGGCGCTGCCGACCATCGCGGCGGCGCTGCTGATCCGCGACCGCGACGTCGACCCGCGGCTGGCGCGCGGCGCCGACGCGCCATCCGATGACGCCGCCCAGGGCACCGTCCGCTGGCACGACCGCCGCCTCGTCGTGCTGCTGGCCTGCGCCTTCCTGTTCCACCTGGCCAATGCCGCGATGCTGACGCTGGTGGCGCAGAAGGTCGGCACGCGCACCGGCGCAGTCGCCACGCTGTGGCTGTCGGCCGGCGTGATCGTCACGCAGCTGGTGACCATCCCGATCGCGATGGCGGTCGGGCGCTGGGCGCCGCGGCTCGCGCGCAAGCCGGTGTTCCTGGTCGGCTTCGCGGTGCTGCCGGTGCGCGGGCTGCTCTACCTGCTGGCCGACAGCCCCGCCGCGCTGCTCGCGCTGCAGGTGCTCGACGGCATCGGCGCGGGCATCTTCGGCGTGATGCTGACCCTGATGATCGGCGACCTCACGCGCGGCAGCGGCCACTTCAACTTCGCGCTCGGCCTGGGCGCGGCCTGCGTCGGGCTGGGTGCCGCGCTCAGCAACCTGCTGGCGGGCAGCATCGCGCACGCGGCCGGCTACGGCAGCGCCTTCGTCGTGCTCGCGGCCATCGCCGCCGCGGCGCTCGCGCTGTTCGCGCTCGCCATGCCCGAAACTCGGGGGCGGCAGGTGCGTGCCGCGCACGCTCCCGCCGCCCGTGCCCCGATCACCGCCGCTCCATGACCAAAGACACCGCGTCCGCCCTGCCCCCCGCCACCGCCTCCACGGACTCCGCACCGCCGCACGAGGGCGGCGGCAACGGCCTGCTCTGGGTGCTGGTGGCGGTGGCCGTGCTGTTCGCCTTCCTGCGGCCGCACGCGCCGCTCGACTGGCTCAAGCTGATCGACTGGCAGACCGTGGGCGCGCTCGCGGGCCTGCTCGCGATCACGCAGGGCGTGGAGAAGAGCGGCGTGCTGCAGTCGGCCGCGCAGCGCCTGCTGGCGCGCACCACCGACCTGCGCCGGCTCGCGCTGCTGCTCGTGGCCAGCGCCGCCGTGCTGTCGGCGCTGGTCACCAACGACGTCAGCCTGTTCCTGCTGGTGCCGCTCACGCGCGTGCTCGCCACCCAGGCGCACCTGCCGCTGGCACGGCTGGTGGTGCTGGAGGCGCTGGCGGTCAACGCGGGCTCGGCGCTCACGCCGATCGGCAATCCGCAGAACCTCTACCTGTGGCACCGCAGCGGCGAGAGCTTCGCGGGCTTCATGGGAATGATGGCGCCCACCGTGGGCGTGATGCTGTTCTGGCTGTTCGCCGCCGTCTGGCTGCTGGTGCCCCGCACCGCGATCGCGCTCAAGCCGGCGGCCGACAGCGCGCCGGTGCAGCCGCGGCTGCTGGCGCTGTCGGGCCTGCTGTTCGTGGGCTTCGTGGTCGCGCTCGACCGGCACTGGCTGGCCGCGGGCCTGGCGGTGGTGTTCGGCGCCTACCTGCTGTTCCAGCGCCGCGTGCTGCGCGACGTCGACTGGGCGCTGCTCGCGATCATCGCGCTGATGTTCGTCGACCTGCGCCAGCTCGCCGAGCTGCCCTTCATCGCCGCGCTGATGACGCAGTGGCCGATCGCCGAGGGCTGGCGCGCCTACCTGGCGGCGATCGTGAGCTCGCAGTTCATCAGCAACGTGCCGGCCACCATCCTGCTCGACCGCTACGTGCACGACCTGCCGGCGCTGGCCGCTGGCGTGAGCGTGGGCGGCTTCGGCTGCGTGCTGGGCTCGCTCGCCAACCTGATCGCGCTGCGGCTCGCGAAGCTGCCGAACGGGCTGCGCGAGTTCCATCGCCTGAGCGTGCCCTTCCTGCTGGTGTGCGCGGCCTCAGCGCTGCTGCTGCGGCTGGGATGACCGCGGCGCGGGCGCGGCCCCGGATGCGTGCACGCGGCACAACATCGCCCGTGTCCGACGGGCGCGCGCGCTTTTTGTGGCTAGAGTGGTGACTCCCGAAGAAAGGAGTCACCGCATGGACAAGAAGAACAACAACGAGGATTTCGAGATCACCCCCAAGCTCGTGTTCGACATGAACCTCGCGCTGTACCTCGACCTGGTCGCGGCGCTCGAGGGCGCGGGCGCCGTCACCTACCGCCAGATGGCGGCGCGCGTGCTCAACATCAGCATGGACGCGCGCGCCGACGGGGAACTCGGACTCTCGACCGCGCTGGAGGGCATCGCGCAGGGCTTCGCGGGCCATGGCGACGGACTGTCGATCGAGCTGCTGAAGGCCGCGCGCGGGCTGCGCGAGGATGACGCGATGGGCGACATTCCGATGCGGCCGGACCTGGGCTGAGTCACAGCCTGTCCGGTCCTTCCAGCGCGCGCCGCCGCTACTTGTATTCGAGCGTGAAGGTCGCGGTGCCGTCGGCGCGCCCGGGCGTCACCGCGTTGCCCGTCTGGAAATAGCGCGCGGTGTAGGGCAGCGTGTAGTCGCCGTCCTTCGAGGGGCCGACCAGCGCGCCCTCGCCGTACTTCACCGGCGTCTTCTGCCCGTCGATCACCTGGATGCCGACGCCGGTGGCGGTTCCGGCGCCGCCCTGGGTGATGCGCAGCACGCCATCGTCGCCGGCCGGATCCTTGGTCGCATCCATGCGCAGGTAGACCGTGTTCGTGATGCCCGTGCCCGCCTTGCAGTTGAGCTTGATGTTGAAGTTGCGCTCGGCCGCGGTCGTGCCCCGCCCCTTGAAATCGCTCTGCGGCACCTTGCCGAACTGCACCGAGATGTTGCGCGAGCCCACGTCCACGGAGCAGGTCGGCGTGATGATCGTGATCGCGTTGGCGCTCAGGAAGGTGGTCAGCACCGACTTGCCGTCGTCGAGGCTGTAGTACTGGGTGTAGGTGCCCGAGGCGAGCGGCCCGCTGCCGGTGGTGGCCGCGGTCTTGTACACCTCGACGCGGAACGCGGCGTTCGGGTCGAACGAGCCGAAGCTGCCCGTGAGCGTGTGCGGGTAGTAGGTCTTCTGCGTGCTGGAGATGGTGCGCAGCAGCCGGATGCCGATGCCCGGGACATTGGTGGAGTACAGCTTCTCCAACCCCGGGAAGTTCAGGTCCTGCCCCTGCAGCATCACGCCGCTCACCGTGCCGCCCGCACCATTGCAGACCCAGGGCTGGTTGTTCACGCCGGCGGTGTAGACGGGAAAGTCCTTCTCGCCGATCTTCTGCCCCACGACCGCGTCGTTGGGCACGACGATCGTCCCCATCACCATGTTGATGACGCGCTCGGTGTAGGCGGGATTCTTCGTGCAGGCGGCCCATGCGCCCTGGGCGCCCAGCGAAAGCATGGCGACGGGCAGCGCGAGGCGAAGCAGGCGCCGCGCGGCGGGTCGGTGTCGGAGATGCGTCATTCCGCTCCCTTCGATGAGGGGGTGGCGCGGGCGTCCTGGCCGCCTCCCGCGCCATCCCTGGATTGCAGGAAGCCGGGCACGGCCTGCGGCGCCGGCTCGGCGTCGCAGCGCCCCGCGAGCTCGCGGATCGGCGGCGGATTGGCGTCCTCGGGCAGGCTGTAGGCCACCGAGCACTGGTCGCTCGCGCCCTGCCCCCAGCGCACCACGAGGCGCCCGCTCTGCCCCGCGCCGGTCACGAAAGCCTGGCCGTCGGGGCCGACGATGCCGACCTCCTGCCCCGCCTCGTTCTCGATCTTCGAGCCCAGCGGCAACGCCCGGCCCTTCGTGTCGGTCAGCGTCATCAGCAGGCGGAAGCCCACCGAGGTCTCGAACTTGGCGACCACCACGGCGCCGCGCGTGGGCACCACCTCCATCGCCGCGTTCTTCACCTCGACGGTGTCGCCGAGGTCGCCGGTGCGCAGCGCGAGGCGGTTGAGACGGTACGGGCTCAGGTTCGGGATGACGGCGTTGCCCGCGCTGTCCGTGGCCACGCCCGGCTGCGACTCCAGCCCCACGCCACCGGCCTTGGGTGCCTGCACCAGCGCGATGGTCTCGCCCAGCGGCTGCGACAGCGTCATGCCGCCGCCGTGGACCAGCAGGCCGCCCGACATGCCGAAGGTGGTCTGCCCGTAGCCCTTGCCTTGCGAGTGGCCGAGGTCGAAGCGCCCGACCGGCGAGAGATAGCTGGCGCTGGCGCTGGCGCTGGCGCTGCTGCTGCCGCTCGCGCCGTCGCCCTGCACGCTGGTGTGGCCCGCCGTGACGTTGTAGGTCAGCCGGCTGTCCTCGAAGGCGCTGCCGTAGACGCTGGCCTGCTGGTTCAGGCGCCCGTCGCTGTCGCGGCTGACCGTGTACTGCGCGCTCGCGCGGGTGTCGCCCAGCGGAATGGTGAAAAGCACCATGAGCTGCCGGTTGGCCGGGCGCGCCACGCCGGTGCCGAGGGCGTCGACGCTGCCGTTGTTGGTGCTGTAGTTGTAGAAGATGCTGTAGCCGAACTGCTTGTAGTTGCCCGACCAACCGATCTGCACCAGCCGGTCCTTGGCGGGCGTGCCCCAGTAGGTCTGCTGGCGCGCCGAGGCGAACACCGAGCCCCAGTCGCCGATCTGCTGCGAGAGTTCGAAGCGCAGCTCGTTGCGGCGGCTGTTGAAGTTGCCGGGCGCGAGCAGCCCCTGCATCAGCGCCGCCTCCTGGAAGGTGCGATAGCCGCTGGTCGAGTAGCGGTAGCCGGCCACGCGGAAGTTGGTGCCGGAATCGACGAAGGCCTTCGAATAGAGGAAGCGCAGCGACTGGCCGTTGTAGGTCTTGTCGAAGCGGTCGACGGTGCGCGCGGCCGAGAGATCGACCGAGACCGCGCCGAAGGTGCGCATGTTCTTGCCCACGCCCACCAGGCCCGACTGGTACCTGCGCGCGGCGATCAGGCCGCCGTACACCGAGTATTCGTCGGGCAGGCCGCGCGCCAGGGTCGCCTGCAGGAACACGGGCTCGGCCGGCACCTGGCTCGGCAGCAGCGGGTTGGTGTTCACGCTGTCGTAGCCGTTGCGGTACTTGCCCACGGTGGCCGAGTAGCGCCAGGTGCCTTCGCGCAACAGCGTGGGCACGGCCGAGAAGGCCTGGGTGTACCTGGTCTGGCGGCCGTCGGCCTCGGTGATCGTGACCTCGAGGTCGCCGCTCGAGGAGGTCGGGTAGAGGTCGTCGAGCACGAACGGCCCGGGCGCCACGAAGGTGCTGTAGACCACGTAGCCGTTCTGCCGCACGGTGACGCGCGCATTGGTCTGGGCGATGCCGCGGATCGTGGGCGCGTAGCCCTGCAGGCTGTCGGGCAGCATCGCGTCGTCGGAGGACACCTGCACGCCGCGGAACGGCAGGCTGTCGAAGAAGTTGCCGGGCGTGTTGCCGTCGCCGATCAGCAGCTGGCCGTTGATCGAGGCCAGGTCGCGCTGCGCGTAGCTGGTGACGCCCTGCCAGCGGCTCTTGCCGTCGAGACCGCGGTTGTAGGTCGAGTAGTGGCGAAAGCGCCAGTCGCCCATGTTGAAGCCCGCGCGCACGCCCGCGAAGAAGGTGTTGCGCTGGAGCGTGTTGCGGTTGCGGTTGAACGGGTCGGCCGCGTCGAAGACGTTGAGCTGCGGGTTGGCCAGCGGGGTGTCGTTGCGGTAGTTGCTGCCGCTGAAGCGCGAGTAGTTGAGCTGGTAGTCCAGCATGAAGGCGGTGATGCCCTTGTCCCACTTCTCGGGACCCACGGCGCCGCGCGCGCTGCGCTTGAGCGCGGCCTGCGGAATGCTCAGGAACAGGCGCTGGCGGCCGGCGTCGTAGCTGAGCTTCGATTCGGGAATGGCGCTGGCGAGGTCGATGCAGGCCTCGTCGGCGGCGCCGGCGATCGTGGGGAACACGGCGACGTTCACGCCCCAGCCCTCGAGCAGGCCGCGCGTGAGGCAGGCCACCGCGTCGTTCGTGCCTTCCCTGTCCTCGAAGCGGACCTCGCTCTGGCCCACGCCGCGCTCGTTGAGCGAGACGTCGACGGTGTACTTGCCCGCGAGCACGCGGTTGCCGAACGAGAACAGCGAGAGGTCGGCATTCGGCTGGTCGCCGCCGATGCCGAGGAATTCCTCGTTGAAGCTCGAGGCGGCGAGCTGCTGCTTCTGCGGCGCGGGCGTGGCATGGGCGCCGTGCATGCCGAGTCCCGCGAGCAGCGCGGCGGCGACCGGCGCGCGACGCAGCGCGGGGAAGGTGGGCACGCGGCGGCGCATGGCTCGGCTCGCCTTCCTCAGCGCTTCGCGGCGTCCGCCGCGACCGGAACCAGCTCGGCCTTCACGGCCACCGGCGCATCGCCCGCGGGCACGCGCACCAGCTCCTCGGGCGTTTCGCCGCCGTAGTCGTTGAGCGTGGTGAAGTTGACCTGGATCGCCTGCGGCGCCTTCACCGCGGTCAGCGGATACACCGACTCGCCGAAGGGCGGCACCATGTCGGCGTTGATGTCCTGCTGGCCGCCGTTGATCTTCAGACCCGTGAAGGTCACGTGGTAGGGCGTCGGGTTGCCGATTCGAAGCACCGGGCCCTGCGCGCCGCCGGCCACCGCCCACTGCAGTTGCGCGCGGGCCTCCTCGGACTTGCCGCCCAGGCCGCTGGGCCGGTAGAACAGCTTGATGCGGCTGCGCACCGCGATCTGCAGCACGTTCTCGTCCTTCGAGCGCTCGGGAATCTCCTTCACGTTGAGCCAGAACACCGATTCGCGGTCGGCGGGCAGCTCACCCGCCACGCGCATGATGCGCAGGATGTTCTCCATGCCGGGATCGAGCCGCGACAGCGGCGGCGTGACCAGCATCGGGGTCTTGTTCTTGCCTTCGCCGGCGTCGATCCAGGCCTGGACCACGTAGGGCGAGGTGCCGGTGTTCTTCACCGGGATCGAGGCTTCGCGGTCCTTCTCGCCCAGGATGACGCGCGTGCCGCCGAGCATCACGCCCGCCGCGGCCGGCCATTGAAGGCAGAGCATCGCCACGATGCCCAGGGTCCAACGAATTCGATTCTTGCTGCACATACGACGGGTTCCTCGGTGCGGTGGACGCTGGCGTCCGGGCGCACCCCAGCACGGCGGCGCACGCGGCGCACCGGCGGAAAAAAGACGGGTGATGGAAAAAACCGGCCGACGCGGCGCGCCCACGCGAGGTCGCCGCGCCGCGTCGGTCCGGAGCGAAATCCGGCCGGCGCCTGCGCGATGGCAGGGGCCGGATCCCGCGTCAGCGGCTTACTTGTAGTTGACCGTGAACTGGGCCACCGAGTTGGCCGGACCGACCGTCACGGTGTCCTTGGTCGACACGTACACGGCCTGGAACTTCAGGGCGTTGTCGCCCTGGCCCAGGACGTACTGCGCCGATTCCGAGCCGAGCGGAATCTTGGTGGCGGCGGAATCGCCGAGCTCGATGGCCACGCCCGAAGCGGTGGTCACGCCGACCTGGCCGGCATTCGCCAGGCGCAGGGTGGTGGCGTCGTCGAGGTCGGGCGTGCCGGTGAACGACACGGTCGCGCCCTTGGCGGTGGCGCCGCAGCCGAGCAGGTCGATCGTGAACTTCGACGGCGTGGCCTTCTTGCCCTTGCCGCCGTCGAGCACCGTACGCGCGACCTTGCCCAGCGGCACGGTCATGTTCTGGCTGTTCGGCGAGATCGAGCAGGGCGCATCGACGATTTCGCCCGTGAAGTTGATGGTGCCGTCGGCAGCCATCGCGCCTTGAGACAGCGCACCGGCAACAGCGGCCAGAGCCGCCAGCTTGAAGAAACTTTTACGCATCTGAATTCCCTGGGGATTGTTAACAAAAGGACTACATGCCTTTACAAGGCAGAGCGCAGTCTATTAATCAATTCCTAGGAGAAGAAGTGCATTTGGCCTCAGTTGACAGTGGTTGACATTGTTAACTAACTGTTTGTGAACTAAAGCCAATCGCGAACTTTTCGATACGAAAGTTTTGCCAAATACTACCCAGCTGTCATCACTCGGTCGCCACCTGCAGGACCAGCTTGCCGAAGTTGGCGCCGCTGAAGAGCCGGTTCAGGGCCTCGGGGAAGGTATCGAGGCCCTGCACGATGTCTTCCTTGCTCTTCATGCGCCCATCTTTCAGGTAGCCGGCCAATTCGGCAATGGCCACGGGATAGCGGTCGGCGTAGTCGAACACCACGATGCCTTCCATGCGGGCCCGGTTCACCAGCAGGCTCAGGTAGTTGCGCGGGCCGGCCGCAGGCATGCTGTTGGCGTTGTTGTACTGGCTGATGGCGCCGCAGATGATGATGCGGGCCTTGCGCGCGATGCGCGCCAGCACGAGGTCGAGGATCTCGCCGCCGACGTTGTCGAAGTAGATGTCCACGCCCTTGGGGCAGTGCTGCTTGAGGCCGTCGCGCACGGCGGCGGCGCCGGCCTTGTAGTCGATGCAGGCGTCGAAGCCCAGCTCCTTGACCACCCAGTCGCACTTGGCCTCGCCGCCCGCGATGCCGACCACGCGGCAGCCCTTGATCTTGGCCAGCTGGCCCACGGTCTGGCCGACCGCGCCGGCGGCGCCCGAGATCACGACGGTCTCGCCGGCCTTGGGCTGGCCCACGTCCATCAGGCCGAAGTAGCCGGTCATGCCGGGCATGCCCAGCACGTTGAGCCACTGGGTGATGCTGCCCACGCGCAGGTCGATCTTCACCAGGCCGTTGCGCTTGATCTCCTCCTGCGGGATCAGCATGTATTCCTGCACGTTGAGCGTGCCGTAGACGGTGTCGCCGACCGCGAACTGCGGGTTCTTCGAGGCGATGACGCGGCCGATGCCGCCGGCGCGCATCACGGCGCCGATCTCGACCGGCGGGATGTAGCTCTTGGCGTCGTTGAGCCAGCCGCGCATGGCCGGGTCGAGCGACAGCGACAGCGTCTTGACCAGCACGCCGCCCTCGGCCGGCTGGGCCACGGGCTCGCTGCCGAAGCTCCAGTGCTCGCGCGTGGCGGCGCCCTCGGGACGCTTGGCAAGGCGGACCTGGTGGTTGACGAGTGCGGTGGTGTCGGTCATGAAGCGTCTCCTGGAGATGGGGCCCGCGCCCCGGTGTGGCGGATGCGGCGCATGCTAGCCGCGCCGCTCCAGGCAGCGCGTAGCGCAGGCGACAGCGAGGCCCGCGCTCAGCCCAGCCGCACCACGATCTGCAGCCCCGGCGAGGCATTGCGCACCCGCAGGCTGCCGCCGTGCGCCTCGGCGATCAGCCGGCACAGGTACATGCCCAGGCCGACGCCGCCGGTGGCGCGCTGGCGCGCGCCGTCGGTGCGGTAGAAGGCCTCGGTCAGCCGCTCGAGCTGCGCCTCGTCCACCCCCGGGCCGAAGTCGCGCACCTCGATCTCCACGCCCTGCGCCTGGCCCTCGAGCACGGCGCGCACCGACACGCTCGGCGGACGCGGCGCCTCGGTGCTGTAGCGCAGCGCGTTGTCCAGCAGGTTGCGCACCAGCAGGCGGATGCGCATGCGATCCACCGAATGGGCCGGCAGGCCCTCGGCGAGGTCGAGGTGGACCTCGCGCGCGGCCGGCATCTCGGCCACGGTCTCGCGCACCAGCGCCGCGAGGTCGATGCGCTCGCGCTGCAGTGCCGCGTGCGGGCTCGCGAGCCGTTCGCTCTCGAGCAGGTCGCTGATCAGGTCACGCATCTCGTTGAGATCGCGCAGCAGCGCCTCGCGCTCGGCCCGGCCTTCGGCCGTGGACGGCAGCAGTTCGGCATTGAGCCGCGCGCGCGTGAGCGGCGAGCGCAGCTCGTGGCTCAGCGCCAGCAGCAGGCCGCGCTTGGCATCGAGCATGGCCTGGATGTCGTGGGCCATGGTGTTGATGTGTTCCGCGAGGTCGCCGATGTCGTCGTTGCGCCGCACCGGGATCGGTCGCTCGAAGTCGCCGCGGCCGAAGCGCTGCGCGCCCTCGCGGATGTCGATCAGCGGCCGCAGCAGCCGGCTCACGTAGGCATAGCCCAGCACCACGAGCAGCAGCAGCAGGCTCAGCGTGGCCCAGCCGGCCGCGCGCGGCGCGATCTGCCACAGCCGCGGCGCCCAGCCGAAGATCACGCGGTGGCCGTCGGCCGTGGGCCGGATGAACCACTTGTCGCCCCACATCGATTCGTCGTGGTCGCGCATCCAGCCGCCGCGCGTGCCGTGCTCGCCGGGATTGGAATCCCAGTTGACCGTCGGCCCCACGATGCGGATGGTGATCGGCAGGCGGTCGACCAGCGCCTGCGCGCGCGACACGTCGGGCGGCGTGCCGAGCTCGGCCACCAGCCGGTCGGCGTAGTCGACCAGCATCGGCTGCGCGGCCTCGGCCCAGCCGGTGGAGAAGGACTTCTTCATGCCCGCGAGGAACACGCCGGTCATGACCACCGCGAGCAGCACGAACATCATCACCAGCCGGATGCGCAGCGAGCGGCGCCAGCGGCGCTTGCCCTGCACCTTCTCGTGCCACTGCGCATGCCACTGCCGGTGCAGCTCGTCGCGGCGGCAGGCGAAGGCATGCCACGCGCCCTCGCGATCGCGGCGTTCCCTGCGGCGGAAGTTCATGAAGAAGGCTCGCCGGGCGCCACGGCCAGCGCGTAGCCCGCGTTGCGCAGCGTCTTGATGCAGTCCAGCGGCTCGAGCTTCTTGCGCAGGCGGCTCACCACGATGTCGACCGCGCGCGTGTAGAGCTCGGCCTCGTGGCCGCGCAGCCGGTTGAGGATGTCGTCGCGGCTGAACACCTTGCCGGGCTCGGCCGCCAGCAGCGCCAGCAGCTCGAACTCGGTGCCGGTGAGGTCGACGCGCTCGCCCTGGCGCAGCACCAGGCGCCGGTCGAGGTCGATCGCCAGGCCGTCGAACACGCGCTGCTGCGACGCGGCCGCCGCGGGCGGCGCGACGCGCTGGCGCCGCAGGATGGTCTGCACGCGCGCCACCAGCTCGCGCGGCTCGAAGGGCTTGGGCACGTAGTCGTCGGCACCGAGCTCGAGGCCGACCACGCGGTCCATCACCTCGCCGCGCGCGGTCAGCATCACGATCGGGATGTCGCTTTCCTTGCGGATCTCGCGGCACAGCGCGAAGCCGTCCATCTCGGGCAGCATGACGTCGAGGATGGCGGCGTCGAAGCTCTCGGCGCGCAGTCGCGCCAGGCCTTCGCTGGGCCGCACCGCGCTCTCGAGCGTGCAGCCGAAGCGCGCGAAGTAGCTCGCCAGCGGCGCGCCGAGATGCTCGTCGTCGTCGATCAGCAGGATGCGCGGCATGGGCGGATTGTGCCTCCTGGCCAGGAGCTGGCTGATGATCAACCCGCCCGGCATCGCACCGCCACGACGAGGCCGGCCGCGAGCGCGGCGAGCAGGACCAGGTGATAGGCGACATCGGGCACGGTCTGCGGCCCGATGCCGATCGCGATGGTGAACAGGCCCACCAGCGTGCCGAGCAGCGCGAAGCCCTGGGCACGGATCGCGAACCAGCGCGTCCAGGCCGGGCGCAGCCAGCTCGCGGCCGCGGCACCCACCAGCACCAGCGCGATCACGGCCTCGGCCGTGCGCGCCTGCGCATGCGCGAAGCCGGGGATCAGCCGGCCCGCGTGCACGGCCGAGGCAGTGCCGAGCGCGAGCGCCTCGGCCAGCAGCCAGGTGCGCGCGACGGCGGGGCGCAGCACGGGCCGCACGACATCGTCGGGACGCGCGCTCACCATGGGTCCTGCCTTCCGACGCGGCCCAGGTGCGTGAAGCCGAAGCCCGCCTCGTACTTGAGGCCGAAGCCCAGCGTCCGGTCGAACGCGATGTGCGCGGCCCAGACCAGCGCCAGCGGCAGCGCGAAGGGCAGCGCCACCAGCAGGCCCAGCGCGCCGATGCCCAGCGGCACCAGGTACGAGTGCGCGAGGTTGTAGACCCGCGCGCCGATGCGTGCATTGGTCAGGTAGCCGAGCATCGACAGGTCGGGCAGCAGGAACAGCAGCGCGAACAGGCCCCAGCCGCTGCCGGTGCGGTCGTAGGCGATCAGCGCGCCCGCCAGCACGGCCAGTGCCTCGAGCCGCAGCGTGGTGCGCACGCCGCCGGTCGCGGCGCCTTCCTGCGCATCGGTCGCGGCATCGCTCGCGCGGCGCGCGGCCTGGCGCCGCAGCGCGATCAGGTCGGCCAGGTTCGGTTCGATGGTCTTCATGGTGTGCTCGCATCAGGTGGAGGGCGCCGGGCCCCGGAAAGGATGGGAATGCGGCCCCGGCCGGGGGACGGGGCCGCCGGTGCATCAGCCTTGGCGGCTCCAGCGGCGTCCGCCGCGCTCCATGAACTCGCGCACCTTCTGCTGCTGCGCGGGGTTCAGGTGGTCGAAGAAGTCGGCCGCGGCCGCGATGATCTCGGGACTGCCGTTGCGCAGCGCCGCGGTCTTCTCGTTGACCAGGCGCGTGGCGCCAGCCTGGTCGAGCTTGTTGCCGGCGAACAGGGCGCGGAACTGCGAGCGCGGGTCGCCCGAGCCGTCGGCGCCGCGCAGGGCCTGGCGCTGCGCCTGCAGCTTCTCGGCCAGCACGGTGAGCTTCTGCTTCTGCGCTGCATCGAGGTCGAGCTTGCTGCCCACGCGCTCGACCATCTTGGCGCGGAACTCGGCGCTGTCGCCGTTCCAGCCGTGGCGATGGCCAGCGCAGCCGGCGACGCTGCCGGCCACCACGGCGAGCCCGGCAAAACCGAAGAGCGTGCGTTTGATCCAGTGTTTCATGACGGGTCCTTGTGTGTGTTGGAGGAGGAAGCTCGATGGTGCTTTCGGAGCGGCTTCGCGTCCTTTCACCGCGGTATCGGCGTGTTTCGTTTTATTGCGATGCGAGGCCGGAGGGCCGAAACGAAAAAGCGACGCCGATGCGTCGCTTGCTTCCGGGGGCGCGAAGGGCCGTGTCGCTCAGAGCTTGCTGGCGTCGCGCGAGGCGGCGGCGCGTGCGTCCACCGGGTTCTGCAGCGTCGAGATCACCTTGCTGTTGACGCGCGAACCCGAGCTCACGTTCTGGTCGGGCGCGGCCGCGGTGCGCACCGCCTCGGCCACCACGTTGGCACGGTCGGTGGAGCGCGCCACGGTCTCGGGACCGCGCGAGCCGCGCGTCACGTTCTGGTTCGGTGCCGCGGCGGCGCGCACGGCTTCCTCGTTGATCTCGGCGCGGGTCTTGGCCGACACGGCCTGGTGCACGCCGTCATAGCTTTCGGCCTTGGCGCCCGCGGCGGCGAGCATGGCGAAGGAGGCGACGGCGACAGCCTGGGTCAGGGAGAGCTTCATGGATCGGGCCTTTCAGGGTTGGTGAAGAGAAGGCCTGATCGTGCTTGCCGGCGCGCGGCAAGTCCTTTCGCCGCGGTTTCGGCGTGTTTCGTTTTATTGCGGCGGGCTTGAAGCGCGCGCGGCGCTCAGCCCGCGAGCATGGTGGCGGGATCGTCCGAGTCGACCACCGAGCGCGCCCAGGCCTCGAGCTTGCTCGTGTCGGCGCGCAGCACCTCCTGCTTGACCGCGAGGATGCGCGAGGGATGCATCGAGAAGCTGCGCAGCCCCAGGCCCAGCAGCAGCCGCGTGAAGGCGACGTCGCCCGCCATCTCGCCGCACACCGCCACGGCCTTGCCCTGGCGCCGGCACTCCGCGATGGTGTCGGCCACCAGCTTGAGCACCGCCGGATGGGCCGGGTCGTAGAGGTGCGCCACCGACTCGTCGGCGCGGTCGATCGCCAGCGTGTACTGGATCAGGTCGTTGGTGCCGATCGAGAGGAAGTCGAAGTGCTTCAGGAAGGTGCGCAGCGTGAGCGCCGCGGCCGGGATCTCGATCATGGCGCCGAGCTTCACCTGGCCGTGCACCGCGCCGCGGTTGTCGAGCTCGGTGCGCGCGAGCGCGAGCAACGCCAGCGTCTGGCGGATCTCGCTCGCATGCGCGAGCATCGGGATCAGCAGGTGGATCTCTCCGTGCGCGGCCGCGCGCAGGATGGCGCGCAACTGCGTGAGGAACATCGCGGGATCGGCCAGGCTCCAGCGGATGGCGCGCAGGCCGAGCGCGGGGTTCAGGTGCTCCTGCTTGTTGGCGGACTTGTTGTCCAGCGGCTTGTCGGCGCCCACGTCGATGGTGCGGATGGTGACCGGCATGCCCTGCATGCCCTCGACCGCGCGCTTGTAGGCCTGGTACTGCTCCTCCTCGTCGGGCAGCCGGGTCTGGCGCGCCGACGACTCGCGGCCCATGAACAGGAACTCGCTGCGGAACAGGCCCACGCCGACCGCACCGGCCTTCATCGCGCCCACCGTGTCCTCTGGCATCTCGATGTTGGCGAGCAGCTCGACGCGCTGGCCGTCGAGCGTGACGGCCGGCTTGTGGCGCAGCCGCGCGAGGCGCCCGCGCTCGAGGTCGCCCTGGCGCTGCTTGAAGCCGTACTCGGCCAGGATGATCGGCGAGGGATCGATGATCATCACGCCGGCATCGCCGTCGATGATGACCCAGTCGTCCTGCCGCACCAGCTGGCTCGCGGTGCGCGCGCCGACCACGGCCGGCACGTCCATGCTGCGCGCCACGATCGCGGTGTGCGAGGTGCGTCCGCCGACGTCGGTGACGAAGCCGGCGAACACGCTCTTCTTGAACTGCAGCATGTCGGCCGGCGAGAGGTCGTGCGCGATCAGCACCAGCGGCACGTCGATGCCGTCGCCCGCGGTGAGGTCGTCGTCCTCGTCGGACGAGGCGCGCTTGCGCCGCGGCGGGCTCGGTGCCAGCACCGCGGCCGTGCCCTTCATGCGGTGCAGCAGCCGCTCCACCACCTGCTCGAGGTCGGCCTTGCGCTCGCGCAGGTACTCGTCCTCCATCTCGTCGAACTGGCGCGCGACGATCTCCAGCTGCGTGGTCAGCGCCCACTCGGCGTTGTAGAGCCGCTCGGTGATCCAGTGCTTGACGCCGCCGGTCAGCGCCTCGTCCTGCAGCAGCAGCTGGTGCACCTCGAGCAGCGCCGCGAGTTCGTGCGGCGCGTCGTTGGGCCCCATCTGCGCGACGCTGGTCTGCAGCTTGGCGAGTTCCTCGGCCACCTCGTTGCGCGCGATGCGCACCCGGTCGATCTCGGTCTCGATCTCCTCGGGCTTGATGAAGTAGTGGGCCACGTCGATGCGGCTCGACACCACCAGCACCGCGCGGCCGATGGCGATGCCACGGGCGACGGGGAGGCCGTGGACTGCGAAGGTCATTCGCCCTCGCCGAACTTGTCGTCCATGAGCTGGACGATGGCGTTCATCGCTTCTTCTTCCTGCGGCCCGTTGGTCTCGAGCTCGACGGTCGAGCCGAGCCCGGCGGCCAGCATCATCACGCCCATGATGCTCTTGGCGTTGATGCGGCGGTCACCGCGCGAGAGCCACACCTCGCAGGGGAAGCTGCCGGCGAGCTTGGTCAGCTTGGCCGATGCGCGCGCATGCAGTCCCAGCTTATTGCTGATGGTCACGGATTTCTTGATCACTGTGCTTTCTCTTGGCCTGGTTCTGCGGTGCCGCCACCGCCACTTGCATCACGCCCGAAGTGCCGCCAGTGATGGCGCGCTGCACGAGCACGTCGAGCGGCTCGTGCCGGTAGGTCACGGCGCGCAGCAGCATCGGAAGATTGACGCCCGCCACGAGCCGCGAGCGCACGCCGTCCACCAGCTTCTGCGCCACGTTGCAGGGCGTGGCGCCGAACACGTCGGCCAGCACCAGCACCTGCACGCGCGGCCCGTTGAGCTGCTGCGCGAGCGTGATGCGCGCGGCCGCCAGGGTTTCCTCGGGCGGCACGTTGGGCAGCACGTCGAGCGCGACGATGGCGTTCTCGCTGTCGGGAAACACATGCAGCGCGCACTTCCGCAACGCTTGTGCGAACGGCGAATGGGCAATGATGAGGATGCTGTTCATGCGGCTCGGGGGACGGCGCTTCGATTATGCGGGGGCGCCCGGAGGAAGTAGATAGACGACATAACGCGCCAGCCCGCAAGCTTGGCCATTGCGCAACGGACGCCGCGGCGCGCGGCAACGACGCACGATCGAAACCGTCGCCGCGCGCGGCTCATGGCAGCCGCAGTCCTTCGAAGAAGGTCTTGGCGGCCTCGCCCGACGAGGGCCGGCCCAGCACCATCGCCTGGTAGAGCGACACGGCGCCCGGCGGCGTCGAGCGGGTCTCGGCCTGGGCGAACCACAGCACCTGCAGCGGCTGCCCCGTGGGCGTGGCCGGCGCGTCGAGCCGCAGCGGCGCGGGCACGGGGGCGGCGCGCGGCACCGTGGCGGGCGCCTCGGTGGTGGCCGCGCCCTGCAGCTGCTCGCGCGTGGCGAGCTGCCAGGCGCGCAGCCAGCTCTCGGCCTGGGCGGCATCGGCGGCGGTGGCATGCGCGATCGCGAAGGTGGCACCGCCGGCCTCGCAGCCGGCCATGTCGACCTGCACCGATTCGGCGCCCAGCGGCTGCGCGCGGGTGGCGCGGTCGGCCTTGCAGGGCAGCAGCGCGATCAGGCCGGCCTCGGCCACCGGGACTTCGCGCCAGTTGAAGGTCGGGCTGCAGGCCGCGAGCGCGAGGACCGCGGCGGCGGCGCAGGCGGCGCGCGCACGGCGGCGAAGACGGGAGGTGGGCAGCGGCATGGGGATCGGATTATCGATCCACCGTTCCACGGAGACTGTCGCGCGCGCCTGCACGTTCGGACGCACGGAACTAGAATCGCGCCGCCCCACTCAGTCAGCAGCCATGAAAAAGTACGTTATCGCAGCCGCCGTTGCCGTCGCCCTGGCCACCGGCGTGGGGGTGTACCTCGGCTCGGGCACCACCGCGGCGCCCGCCTCGACCTTCGTGCTGCTCGACGGCACGAAAAAGAGCACCGAGGACCTCAAGGGCAAGGTCACGCTGGTCAACTTCTGGGCCACCAGCTGCGTGACCTGCGTCGGCGAGATGCCCAAGGTGATCGCCACCTACGACAAGTACAAGGCGCGCGGCTACGACACGCTGGCGGTGGCCATGAGCTACGACCCGCCGAGCTACGTCGTCAATTTCGCCGAAACCCGCAAGCTGCCGTTCAAGGTGGCGATCGACAACACCGGCAGCGTGGCGCAGGCCTGGGGCGACGTGAAGCTCACGCCGACCACCTACCTCGTGAACAAGCAGGGCCAGATCGTCAAGCGCTACGTGGGCGAACCCGATTTCGCCGAGCTGCACAAGCTGATCGAGAAGCTGCTGGCCGAGGCCTGAGCCCTCCCCCTGCCCGCCAAAAAGGCGCTGCCCGTGACCGGGCAGCGCCTTTTTCGTTGGGGCAAGCGATGGCGGATCAGCGGTCGCGGAAGCTGTCGTGGCAAGCCTTGCAGCTCGCGGCGGTCGGGCCGAACTGGGCCTTGAGCGCATCGATGTTGCCGGCCTTGGCGGCCACCAGCAGCTTGCCGGTCTCGGCGATCAGCTTGTCTTGGTGCTCCTTGAACTTCGGCGCTTCCTTCCAGACCTCGGGCTTGGCCTTGCCGCCCTCGGTACCGGCGCCGAAGCCGGCCCAGGGCAGCTTCGCCATGTCGGCCACCACCTCGGCATTGGCCGCGGCGGCGGCCGCGTCGTAGGGCGCGCGGCCATTGGCCATGGCGCCCAGGCGGCCGAAGTGCTGCGACATGACGAACAGCGCGCTCTGGCGGTACTTGATGGCGTCTTCAGGCTTCGCGAACTGGGCCGCGGCCGGCAGGGTGGTGGCGGCGCAGGCGGCGGCCAGCGCGAAGGTGGCGAGTCGGATCATCGGGGTCCTCCTGACGTGGGGAAATCGTGGGTGATGCCGTCGGGCGCGGCACCTGCGCGGCAGTGTAGGGGCAGGCCGGCCGGCGCGCATAGCAACAACCCGATGGAGCGGACGGCCCGGACTTTGCTAATCTGCGCCTTCCGCAGCCTTGCGCTCCCCCCTCCTTCGATGACCGACTCCCCCGCGGCCGCGGCGTCCCGCCAGGCCACCCGAACACGCGTCTGGGACCTGCCGACCCGGCTGTTCCACTGGGCCCTGGCCGCCGCCGTGATCGGGCTGATCGCCACCGGCCTCGGCGGCGTCATGGAATGGCATTTCCGCCTCGGCTACACGGTGCTCGCGCTGCTGCTGTTCCGGCTGGTCTGGGGTTTCGTCGGCGGACGCTGGTCGCGCTTCGCGGCCTTCGTCTACGCGCCGGGCTCGCTCCTCGCCTACCTGCGCGGCCGCGCCCATCCCGACCACCTGATCGGCCACACGCCGCTGGGCGCGCTGTCGGTGTTCGCGGTGCTCGCGATCCTGGCGCTGCAGGTGGCCACCGGCCTCGTGGCCGACGACGAGATCTCGGCCGCCGGGCCGCTCACGCGCTTCGTCTCGGGCGATCTCGTGAGCCTGGCCACGGGCTGGCACAGCACGCAGGGCAAGTGGATCGTGATCGCGCTCGCGAGCCTGCACGTGCTCGCGGTGCTGTTCTACGTGCTGGTGAAGCGCCACCGGCTGGTCGCGCCGATGGTGTCGGGCGACAAGCACATCGCCGCCGCCGGCAGCCGCGACGACGCCGCGTCGCGTGGCTTCGCGCTGGTGCTCGCGCTGCTGTGCGCGGGCGTCGCGTACTGGGTTTCGTCGTTGCGCGCATGAGCTCATCCGTCTCACGCCCCCTGCCGCTGTCGGACACGCCGGCCGTCGTGCTGCTCACGCCCGACGAGGCCCACGAACTCGAGGCCGCGCGCCTCATCTTCCGCGACTACGCCGCCTCGCTGGGCATCGATCTCGATTTCCAGAATTTCGACCAGGAACTGGCCGCGCTGCCGGGCGAATACGTCGAGCCGCGCGGCACGCTGCTGCTGGCGCTGGTCGATCCGGCGCACGTCAGGGACGAGGCCGGCCGCGCCACGCCCACGCTGGTGCGCGCCGATGGCCGGCTCGCGCACGTGGCCGGCTGCTGCGCGCTGCGGCCGCTCGACAGCGCGGACTATGTGAATGCGGCGGAGATGAAGCGCCTGTACGTGCGCCCGGGCTTTCGCGGCCTGGGACTGGGCCGCCAGCTCGCCGAGGCGATCCTCGACGCGGCGCGTGGCGCGGGCTACGGCTGCGTGCTGCTCGACACGCTCGACGAGATGGAGTCGGCACGCGCCCTCTACGAGGACCTGGGCTTCGCAGAGGTGCCGCCCTTCTATCACAACCCCATTGCGGGGGCGCACTACCTGAAGGTGGACCTGTAGGCGTCGCCCCGGCTTCGCCGCTTCAGCCCTTGGCTTGCGCCAGCAGCGTCTCGGCGTTGCTGACCTCGAACTTGCCCGGTGCCTCGACATTGAGCGTCGCGACCTTGCCGTCCTTCACGAGCATCGAGTAGCGGTTGCTGCGCAGGCCCATGCCGCGACCCGTGAGGTCCAGCGTGAGGCCGGTGGCCTTGGCGAAATCGGCGCTGCCGTCGGCCAGCATGCGCACCTTGGCGCCGGTCTTCTGATCGCGCGCCCAGGCGCCCATCACGAAGGCGTCGTTCACGCTCACGCACCAGATCTCGTCCACGCCCGCGGCCTTGAAGTCGTCGAAGTGCTGCACATAGCCGGGCACGTGCTTGGCCGAGCAGGTGGGCGTGAAGGCGCCCGGCAGCGCGAACAGCGCGATGGTCTTGCCAGCCATTGCCTTGCTCACGTCGACGGGGTTCGGGCCGATGCTGCAGCCTTCGCCCTCGACTTCGGAATACTCCTGCAGGGTGGCCGAGGGAAGGGTGTCGCCAACTTTGATCATTTGAAAGTGCTCCTGGAAAAAGAAAAACGGCCCACATTGTGGGCCGTTTCGCGATGGACTGCCGGCTGCCTCGCGGAGCCGGCTTACCCGAGGGGGATCAGACCAGGACGGCCTTCTCGACCAGACGGGTCACGACCCAGTTCTTGGTCTTCGAGATCGGACGGCTTTCCGTGATCTCGATGGTGTCGCCCAGCTTGTACTCGCCCTTTTCGTCATGGGCGTGGTACTTGCTCGTCTTCGCCACGATCTTGCCGTAGAGCTCGTGCTTCACACGGCGCTCGACCAGCACGGTCACGGTCTTGGCACGCTTGTCGCTGACCACCTTGCCGATCAAGGTGCGCTTGAGGGATTTTTTAGCTTCCGTCATGTTCACTCCTTACTTGGCGGCTTGGGTTTCTTGCTGCTTCTGAGCAAGAACGGTCTTGGCGCGCGCGATGTCGCGACGCGTCACGCGCAGCGTCGAGGTGTTCGACAGCTGTTGCGTGGCTTTCTGCATGCGCAGGCCGAAATGGGCCTTCTGCAGATCCTTGATTTCGGCTTGCAGACCGGCGACGTCCTTCTCGCGCAGTGCTGCTGCCTTGCTCACCTTGGCCGGAGCCGCGGCTTCTTTCTTCTTACGTGTTGCCATGGATGTTCTCCTCTCAGGCGCCGAGCTGGCGCGAGACGAACGTCGTGCGCAGCGGCAGCTTGGCAGCGGCCAGGCGGAAGGCTTCGCGGGCGAGTTCTTCGGGCACGCCGACGATCTCGAACACGATCTTGCCGGGCTGGATCTCGGCGACGTAGTACTCGGGGTTGCCCTTGCCGTTACCCATCCGCACTTCTGCGGGCTTGGTCGAGATCGGCTTGTCGGGGAACACGCGGATCCAGATACGACCACCGCGCTTCACGTGACGCGAAATCGCGCGGCGAGCGGCTTCGATCTGGCGCGCCGTGAGGCGGCCGCGGTCGGTGCATTTCAGACCGAAGTCACCGAAGGCCACCGAGTTGCCCCGGGTGGCGACGCCGGTGTTGCGGCCCTTTTGTTCCTTGCGGAACTTTCTGCGTGCAGGTTGCAGCATGTCTTGTTACTCCGTGAGGACTGCCCCGGGCTTCCTGTGCGGATGCACACCCGGGGCTACAGACCGATTACTCGGTCTTGGCACCGTCCGCTGCTGCAGCGGGCGCGGCTTTGCGGACGCGCTTAACGGCGGGTTTCGAGTCTGCACCGGCACCGCCGGTTGCTTCTGCGGGCTTGTCGCTGCCGTCGGCGGGAGCGGTGTTGCCACCGATCGGGCCACGGGCACCGGCACGCGGACCGCCGCGGCGGTCACCGCCCGGACGGTCGCCACCCGGGCGGCCATCGCGGCGCGGACCACGCGGACGACGCTCTTCCTCGGGACGCGGGGTCTCGACGGCGGGCAGGTCGTTGCGGCCCAGGGTGTCGCCCTTGTAGACCCACACCTTGACGCCGATGACGCCGTAGGTGGTCTTGGCTTCCGAGGTGCCGTAGTCGATGTCGGCGCGCAGCGTGTGAAGCGGCACGCGACCTTCGCGGTACCACTCGGTACGAGCGATTTCGATGCCGTTCAGGCGGCCAGCCGACATGATCTTGATGCCCTGGGCACCCAGACGCATGGCGTTCTGCATGGCGCGCTTCATGGCGCGGCGGAACATGATCCGCTTTTCGAGCTGCTGCGTGATGCTGTCGGCGATCAGCTGGGCATCGATTTCGGGCTTGCGCACTTCCTCGATGTTCACTGCCACCGGCACGCCGAGCTGGCGGCCCAGTTCGCGCTTGAGGTTCTCGATGTCTTCGCCCTTCTTGCCGATCACGACGCCCGGACGAGCCGAGTAGATCGTGATGCGGGCGTTCTTGGCGGGACGCTCGATCAGGACGCGCGACACCGAAGCGTTCTTCAGCTTCTTCTTCAGGTATTCGCGAACCTTGATGTCTTCGGCCAGCATGCCCGCGAAATCGCGGTCGCTGGCGTACCAGCGGCTGGACCAGTTACGGGTAACCGCCAGACGGAAGCCGGTCGGATGGATTTTCTGTCCCATATTTCTTCCAGGCTCTTAGTTGCCAACCGTCACGTACACATGGCACGTGGGCTTGCTGATGCGATTGCCGCGACCCTTGGCGCGCGCCGTGAAGCGCTTGAGCGTGGCGCCCTGTTCGACGTAGATGGTCTTGACCTTCAGTTCGTCGATGTCGGCACCGTCGTTGTGCTCCGCGTTGGCGATGGCCGACTCGAGCACCTTCTTGACGATCACAGCGGCCTTCTTCTGCGTGAATTGCAGGATGTTGAGCGCTTGATCGACCTTCTTGCCGCGGATCAGGTCGGCGACCAGACGGCCCTTGTCGACCGAGAGGCGGACACCGCGGAGGACTGCACGTGTTTCAGACATGGTCGTTCCTTACTTCTTCTGGACTTTCTTGTCCGCGGGGTGCCCCTTGAACGTGCGCGTGAGCGCAAATTCGCCGAGCTTGTGGCCGACCATCTGGTCGGTGATGTACACGGGCACGTGCTGCTTGCCGTTGTGCACGGCAATGGTCAGGCCGATGAATTCGGGCAGGACCATCGAGCGGCGCGACCAGGTCTTGATCGGCTTCTTGTCCTTCGTCGTCACGGCCTTGTCGGCCTTGGCAACGAGGTGATGGTCAACAAACGGACCCTTTTTGAGAGAGCGAGTCATTTGCTATCCCTTACTTCTTGCGGCGCGACACGATGAAGACCTGCGTGCGCTTGTTGTTACGGGTACGGTAACCCTTGGTCAGGTTGCCCCACGGGTCGACAGGGTGACGGCCTTCGCCGGTCTTGCCTTCGCCACCACCGTGCGGGTGGTCGACCGGGTTCATCACCACGCCGCGAACGGTCGGGCGGATACCCATCCAGCGCTTCACACCGGCCTTGCCGAGCTGGCGCAGGCTGTGTTCTTCGTTGGCCACTTCACCGATGGTCGCGCGGCATTCGATGTGAATGCGGCGGACTTCGCCCGAACGCATGCGGACCTGGGCGTAGACGCCTTCACGGGCCAGCAGCGTGGCCGAGGTACCGGCCGAGCGGGCGATCTGCGCGCCCTTGCCGGGCTGCAGTTCGATGCAGTGGATCGTCGAACCCACCGGAATGTTGCGGATCGGCAGCGTGTTGCCGGCGCGGATCGGAGCTTCCGAACCCGACAGCAGCGTTGCACCGGCTTCCAGACCGCGCGGGGCGATGATGTAGCGGCGCTCGCCGTCGGCGTAGCAGACCAGCGCGATGTGGGCGGTGCGGTTCGGGTCGTACTCGATGCGCTCGACCTTCGCCGGGATGCCGTCCTTGTTGCGACGGAAGTCCACCACGCGGTAGTGGTGCTTGTGACCGCCGCCCTTGTGACGGGTCGTGATGTGGCCGTTGTTGTTGCGGCCGGCCTTCTGGAACTGGGGTTCCAGCAGGGATGCGAGCGGAGCACCCTTGTACAGGTGGTCACGCGAGATCTTCACCGCGCCGCGTTGGCCCGGCGAAGTGGGTTTCATCTTGATGACGGCCATGATTAAGCGCCTTCCCCGACGAGGTTGAGCTCTTGACCGGCCTTCAGCGTGACGTAGGCCTTGCGAACGTGGTCGCGGCGGCCGACGGACTTGCCGAAGCGCTTGGTCTTGCCCTTGATGTTGGCAACCGACACGCCCTTGACTTCGACCTTGAACATCAGTTCGACGGCGGCCTTGATCTCGGGCTTGGTGGCGTCTTGCAACACCTTGAAAGTGACAGCGTTCGACTTCTCGCCGACCATCGTGGCCTTTTCGGACACGATCGGGGCGACCAGCACGTTCATGAGACGGCCTTCGTCGAACTGACGTTGAGCAGGGGTGGGGTTCACGCGGCTCATGCGAACATCTCCTTGAGCTTGTCGACGGCACCCTTGGTGACCAGCACCTTCTTGTAGTGCACCAGCGACACCGGGTCTGCGTAGCGCGGCTCGACCACGAGGACGTTCACCAGGTTGCGCGAGGCAAGGTAAAGGTTCTCGTCGACTTCTTCGGCGATCACGAGCACGGAGTCGAGATTCATCGCCTTGAAGCGGGCCGCCAGCGGCTTGGTCTTGGGCGAGTCGACCTTGATCGAATCGACCACGGCCAGACGGCCTTCGCGAGCGAGTTGCGAGAAGATGGACGCCATGCCGGCGCGGTACATCTTCTTGTTGATCTTCTGCGAGAAGTTTTCGTCAGGCATGTTCGGGAAGATCCGGCCACCCCCGCGCCACAGCGGCGAGGACGTCATACCGGCACGGGCGCGGCCCGTTCCCTTTTGCTTGAAAGGCTTCTTGGTCGAGTGCTTGACCTGTTCGCGGTCCTTCTGGGCGCGCGTGCCTTGGCGGGCGTTGGCCTGGAATGCGACGACGATCTGGTGGACCAGGTCTTCGTTGTAGTCACGGCCGAACACGGTTTCGGGGGCGTCGTACTTCGACGCGGCCTGACCTTGCTCGTTCAGGAGTTCGAGTTCCATTACTTCGCTCCTTCAGCCGCTTGCGGCTTGGCCTTGACGGCGGGACGCACGGTGACGAAGCCACCCTTCGAACCCGGGATCGCGCCCTTGATGAGCAGCAGTTGACGCGCTTCGTCGATGCGGAACACCGACAGGTTCTGCGTCGTGCGGGTGACGTCGCCGAGGTGGCCCGTCATGCGCTTGCCGGGGAACACGCGACCGGGGTCCTGCGCCATGCCGATCGAGCCGGGCACGTTGTGCGAACGGCTGTTACCGTGCGACGCGCGCTGCGAGCTCATGTTGTGGCGCTTGATCGTGCCGGCGTAGCCCTTGCCGATGGAGGTGCCTTGCACGTCCACCTTCTGGCCCACGGAGAACACGCTGCCGGCCGCGATCACGCCGCCAGCCTGGTGCTGACCTGCGGTATCTGCGGTGACGCGGAATTCCTGGATGATTTCGCCAGCTTCGACACCCGCCTTGGCGAGGTGGCCGGCTTCGGGCTTGGTCACGCGCGATGCTTTGCGCGAACCGAACGTCACTTGCAGTGCGACGTAGCCATCGGTCTCTTGCGACTTGATCTGGGTCACGCGGTTGTTCGACACATCCACCACCGTGACAGGAACTGCGTCCCCGTCATCGGTGAAGAGACGCATCATCCCCACCTTGCGGCCCAGCAACCCGAGGGAGTTGCTCAGACTCATGTGTTTTCTCCAAAAAATGGAAGCTTCTCCCGCCGCTGCCACTTCAATTGGCGACAGCGTTTGACCGAAGTCGTATGACCGACTCGCGGCAACGGGGGAAGGTTGATAAATCTCCGACCTGCACGTACCTTGCGGACGCAACAAGGGCAGAGCCAGCGATTATAGCCCGCGTCCTGCGCGGGTTGCAAGTGCTGGAAAAGGCCCCTTTCGGGGCGGCTGCAACGGCTCCTGGAGGCCGCTTTTTGCCTATTTGGCGGGCATCGTGACGATGCTGTCGCCTTCCTTGGTGGTCTGGGTGTCGCCCTGCGTCTTCATCAACGGTGCCGCTCCGGTCTGGATCGGGATCGAGATGGCGCTGCTCGCGCCGCCCTGGGTCACGAACACGTTCAGGTAGCGCAGCCCGTCCGATTCGCCGATGACCGACAGCGTCGCGGTGCTGCGTTGGCCGGCGGGAAGCGTCAGCGGCGCGCCGTTTCGCAGCGTCAGGCCGGGGTCCGCGGTGAAGCGCACCGACGCGCCCTGCGGATCGGTCACGTCGTCGAACTGCAGCACCACCGACGTGGCGCTCCCCGCCCGCGGCACTCCGTCGACACGGTACTGCACCGCGACACCGGCGCCGTTTGACTTCTGCACGGCCGTGGTCATGGGTGCCGCCGCCGCCTTGTGCGGCATGCGCTTGTGCACGCGCGAGTCCGGCGTGCCGTCGGCCAGCGCCCAGGTCGTCAGCACCGCCAGCGAGAGCGCCGCGATGGCGGTCCGTGTGTTCGAGCGAATCGTCATGGCCATCATTCCTCTTACTGGATCGCGACGCTGATGCAGTTCGCGCCCGAGCTGTTGAGATCGGTGACGGCCAGCACGTACTCGCCGGCCGGCAGGCTGACCTTGTTGCCCGACCGCGGGATCTGGCCGGCGCGGAACACGGCGAAATCCGGATTCACCGTCGGCGCGCTCGACGCCACCGAGATCTGGTACTCGCGCGTGGTGGGTGCCACGAAGCGCAGGTAGGC
Source organism: Variovorax sp. FG153 (assembly GCF_057809595.1). Taxonomy (NCBI): domain Bacteria; kingdom Pseudomonadati; phylum Pseudomonadota; class Betaproteobacteria; order Burkholderiales; family Comamonadaceae; genus Variovorax; species Variovorax sp. FG153. The sequence continues at coordinate 105,670 of NZ_JBMDKG010000008.1, read as the reverse complement.
GTAGTTGCCCAGCTTGTTGCCGCGTCCCGCCACGGTCGAGACGCAGGCATTGGCGAGCGAGCCCACCACGGCGCTGCCGTACAGGGGCAGTGCGTTCGGCACGCTCGGCGTTCCACCGCCGTTGCCCTCGGCTTCCCCGAACGGATCGTTGGCACCGGCGCTGATGTTCTGCGCGCTCAGGAGGCCCGCCAATGCGGACGCGCTGCCGGGCGCCGCCGCATTGAAGGCCGCGGTGAACGGATGGATCGAGGTCACGGCGGCGCCGCCCCTGAACTGCGCGCTGGTCATCGCATCGTGGATCGGCTTGAAGCCCACCTGCTGGTTGAGATTCCAGAAGACCGAGTGGATCGAGCGCTCGCGGTACCAGCCCGGATTGCTGGATGGCCCCGCCGCCAGGTTGACCGACACGCTGACGTCGGGCGCGACCTGCCCTTCGCCGCGGGAATCGACATAGTTGCTGCGGCCGAGCGCAATGCCCGACCAGCCGTTGCCCCAGCCTTCGGAGAAGGCCACGCGGCGATCGAGGCGGTCGCTCAGGTCGTGCGATCCACCGACCGAATCGTCCCGGCTGAAGGACGACTGGTAGTAGTGCCCCCACTCGTGCGCGATCACCGGCGCATCGAACTCGTCGGTGTCCACGTTCTCCTTGCCGAGCACGTAGATCTCGCGGCCGGTGCTGCGGTTGGTGAAGAAGGTGCTGCCGATCTGACCGAGCGCGAGGCTGCCGCCGCTCGGCACGTTGTTCGGGCTCCAGAACACCTTCAGCGGCGGGAAGTTCGTCGCGGGCGCCACCGACAGCACCTTCAGCATCGAGGTGTAGACCGTATCGAGCACCGCGAACGGTGCCGATACGCGGGGCCCGGTATAGCTCGAGCCGCCCCATCCCGAATCCGCGCGCAGGTCGCGCGTCAGCGCCGCGGAGCCGGTCGCGAAGGCGGCCGACTGCATCGAGTAGAGCGGTGTGTTGGCGCCGGTGTTGTCCCGCACGCTGACGTCCCATGCCGCGGTCTGGAGCTGGGCTCGGACACGAACGCTCACCGTGCTGTTCGCCGGCACCGACACCGAATAGTTGCCGTTGGCGTCGGTGGCCGTCACCGCGACCTGGTTCGACAGTGCATCGAGCACCTCGACGAAGGCGCCGCGCACCGGCTTCGCGACGGTGGCCGAATAGACCAGCGGCCCGCTGTTGTTGGGCACCGAGTCGTAGGTGGCCTTGCCGCTGAGCGTGACCCCACCGATTACCGGGGGCGGAAAACCGATCGGGATTCCACCGCCGCCACCACCGCCACCACCGCCGCCTCCACCGCAACCCGCGAGGAGCGCCGCGGCAATCGACGCCGAACCGATACCAGAAAGAATCCTGTGGCTCATAGCTTGTGCTGCCCTCATTCAGCTCCGGCCAACGCATCGATGGCCGGTGGTGCGCGAGGATGCCACAGACGACGCGCAAATGACAAAGGCCCGCTCACATTTCTGTGAACGGGCCTCGAGGAGCGATGCCGCGCTCGGCGCGCGAGCGGGCTTCGTTCGATGCTGCTTACTGCAGCTTGATCTCGACGTCGACGCCGGCCGGCAGGTCGAGCTTCATCAGCGCGTCCACGGTCTTGTCGGTGGGGTCGACGATGTCCATCAGGCGCTGGTGCGTGCGGATCTCGAGCTGGTCGCGGCTGGTCTTGTTGACGTGCGGCGAGCGCAGGATGTCGAAACGCTTCAGGCGAGTCGGCAGGGGCACCGGGCCCTTGACGATCGCGCCGGTGCGCTTCGCGGTGTCAACGATCTCGGCGGCCGATTGGTCGATCAGCTTGTAGTCGAACGCCTTCAGGCGGATGCGGATTTTTTGCTTGGTTGCCATGGTGTTTCCTTTGCGTTCGGCTTAGATGTCGAGGATCTTGGCCACGACGCCCGAACCCACGGTACGGCCGCCTTCGCGGATGGCGAAGCGCAGGCCTTCTTCCATCGCGATCGGGTTGATCAGCTTCACGGTGATGCTGACGTTGTCGCCAGGCATGACCATTTCCTTATCCTTCGGCAGCTCGATCGCGCCGGTCACGTCCGTCGTGCGAAAGTAGAACTGCGGACGGTAGTTGTTGAAGAACGGCGTGTGACGGCCGCCTTCGTCCTTCGACAGCACGTACACCTCGGCGGTGAAGTGCGTGTGCGGCTTGATCGAACCGGGCTTGCACAGCACCTGGCCGCGCTCGACTTCTTCGCGCTTCGTGCCGCGCAGCAGCACGCCCACGTTGTCGCCAGCTTGACCCTGGTCCAGCAGCTTGCGGAACATTTCCACGCCGGTGCAGGTGGTCTTGACCGTCGGGCGGATGCCCACGATTTCGATTTCTTCACCGACCTTGATCACGCCGCGCTCGACAGCGCCGGTCACCACCGTGCCGCGACCCGAGATCGAGAACACGTCTTCCACGGGCATCAGGAACGTGCCGTCCACGGCGCGCTCGGGCGTCGGGATGTACGTGTCCAGGGCTTCGGCCAGCTTCATGATCGCGCCTTCGCCGAGCTCGCCCTTGTCGCCTTCCAGGGCCAGCTTCGCCGAGCCATGGATGATCGGGGTGTCGTCGCCGGGGAATTCGTACTTGTCGAGGAGTTCGCGGACTTCCATCTCGACCAGCTCGAGCAGTTCCTTGTCGTCGACCATGTCGCACTTGTTCAGGAACACGATGATGTAGCCCACGCCCACCTGGCGAGCCAGCAGGATGTGCTCACGCGTCTGGGGCATCGGGCCGTCGGCGGCCGAGCACACCAGGATCGCGCCGTCCATCTGGGCGGCGCCGGTGATCATGTTCTTCACGTAGTCGGCGTGGCCGGGGCAGTCGACGTGTGCGTAGTGGCGGTTGGCCGTTTCGTACTCGACGTGCGCGGTGTTGATCGTGATGCCGCGGGCCTTTTCTTCGGGCGCAGCGTCGATCTGGTCGTAGGCCTTCGCTTCGCCGCCGAACTTCGACGACAGCACCGTCGCGATCGCGGCCGTCAGCGTCGTCTTGCCATGGTCAACGTGACCGATCGTGCCCACGTTCACGTGCGGCTTCGTGCGGGTGAATTTACCTTTTGCCATTTTTCAATCCTTGAAAGAGCAGTCCCGTGTATTGGTTTTATGTCTGCATCCGATTGCTGGATCGCCTCGCACGGGAACGAGACGGCACCGGATCGCAGACAAGAAGGGCCGCGCACTGCGCGGCCCTGCATTCCTGAAACGCTTACTTCGCGCGGGCAGCCACGATGGCTTCGGCGACGTTACGCGGAGCTTCGGCGTAGTGCTTGAACTCCATCGTGTACGTGGCGCGGCCTTGCGACATCGAGCGCAGCGTGGTCGAGTAGCCGAACATTTCCGACAGCGGCACTTCGGCCTTGATGGCCTTGCCGCCACCGACCATGTCGTCCATGCCCTGCACCATGCCGCGGCGGGACGACAGGTCGCCCATCACGTTGCCGGCGTAGTCTTCGGGCGTCTCGACTTCCACGGCCATCATCGGCTCGAGGATCACGGGGTTGGCCTTGCGGGCACCTTCCTTGAAACCGAAGATCGCGGCCATCTTGAACGCCATTTCGTTCGAGTCCACGTCGTGGTACGAGCCGAAGTGCAGCGTGACCTTGACGTCCACGACGGGGTAGCCCGCCAGCACGCCTTGCGTCAGCGCTTCCACCACGCCCTTTTCCACCGCGGGGATGTATTCGCGAGGAACCACACCGCCCTTGATGGCGTCGACGAACTCGAAGCCCTTGCCGGCTTCCTGGGGTTCGATCTTCAGCACGACGTGGCCGTACTGGCCCTTGCCGCCCGACTGGCGAACGAACTTGCCTTCGGCTTCCTCGACGGTCTTGCGGATCGTTTCGCGGTAGGCCACCTGCGGCTTGCCCACGTTGGCTTCCACGCCGAACTCGCGCTTCATGCGGTCCACGATGATTTCGAGGTGGAGCTCGCCCATGCCCGAAATGATGGTCTGGCCCGATTCCTCGTCGGTCTTGACGCGGAACGACGGGTCTTCCTGCGCGAGGCGCTGCAGGGCGATGCCCATCTTTTCCTGGTCGGCCTTGGTCTTCGGCTCGACGGCCTGCGAGATCACCGACTCCGGGAACACCATGCGCTCAAGGGTCACGACCGAATCGGGATCGCACAGCGTCTCGCCGGTGGTCACTTCCTTCAGGCCCACGCAGGCGGCGATGTCGCCGGCGCGGATTTCGCTGACTTCCTCGCGGTTGTTCGCGTGCATCTGCACGATACGGCCGATGCGTTCCTTCTTGCCGCGCACCGGGTTGTAGACGCTGTCGCCCTTCGAAAGCACGCCCGAATAGACGCGCACGAAGGTCAGCTGGCCCACGAACGGGTCGGTCATCAGCTTGAAGGCGAGCGCCGAGAACTTCTCTTCGTCGTCGGCCTGACGCACCACCGGTGCGTCGCTTTCGTCGGTGCCGGCAACCGGGGGAATGTCCGTCGGAGCGGGCATGTACTCGATCACGGCGTCGAGCATGGCCTGCACGCCCTTGTTCTTGAAGGCCGAGCCACACAGCATCGGCTGGATTTCGCCGGCGATGGTGCGCTGGCGCAGGGCCTTCTTGATTTCCTCTTCGGAGAGCTTCTCGCCTTCGAGGTACTTGTTCATGAGCTCTTCGCTCGCTTCGGCGGCTGCTTCGACCAGCTTCTCGTGGTACTCGTTGCAGACGTCGACCAGGTCGGCCGGGATTTCACCGTAGGTGAAGGTCACGCCCTTGTCCTCGTCCCAGATGATGGCCTTCATCTTCACGAGGTCGACGATGCCCTGGAACTTGTCTTCGGCGCCGATCGGGATCTGGATCACGACGGGGTTGGCCTTCAGGCGGTCGATCATCATCTGGCGCACGCGCAGGAAGTTCGCGCCGGTGCGGTCCATCTTGTTGACGAACGCGAGACGGGGAACCTTGTACTTGTTGGCCTGGCGCCAGACGGTTTCCGACTGGGGCTGCACGCCGCCGACGGCGTCATAGACCATCACGGCGCCGTCCAGCACGCGCATGGAACGCTCCACCTCGATGGTGAAGTCCACGTGGCCGGGGGTGTCGATGATGTTGATGCGGTGCTCGGGGAAATTCTGGGCCATGCCCTTCCAGAAGCAGGTCGTGGCAGCCGAGGTGATCGTGATGCCGCGCTCTTGTTCCTGCTCCATCCAGTCCATCGTGGCGGCACCGTCGTGCACTTCACCGATCTTGTGGTTCACACCGGTGTAGAACAGGATACGTTCCGTCGTCGTGGTCTTGCCAGCGTCGATGTGCGCGGAGATGCCGATGTTGCGGTAGCGCTCGATGGGGGTCTTGCGGGACATGATTTACTTTCGGGTTGAAATGCGTTGAGCGCTGGGCCCCGGGGCGGGCTATACGCCCGACACCCGACACCCAACGCCCAAGCGAAGTTTGGTTTTTAGAAGCGGAAGTGGCTGAACGCCCGGTTGGCTTCCGCCATGCGGTGCACTTCGTCGCGCTTCTTCATCGCGCCGCCACGGCCTTCCGTGGCTTCCATCAGTTCGTTGGCCAGACGCAGGGCCATCGACTTCTCGCCACGCTTGCGGGCGGCTTCCTTGATCCAGCGCATCGACAGGGCGAGGCGGCGGACGGGACGGACTTCGACCGGCACTTGATAGTTCGCACCGCCGACGCGGCGCGACTTCACTTCGACCATCGGCTTCACGTTGTTGATGGCAACGGTGAACGCCTCGAGGGGGTCCTTGTCCGGGTTCTTCTTCTCGATGAAGTCGAGCGCGCCATAGATGATGCGCTCGGCAACAGCCTTCTTGCCGCCTTCCATGATCACGTTCATGAACTTCGACAGCTCGACATTGCCGTACTTGGGATCCGGCAGGATTTCACGTTTGGGGACTTCGCGACGACGTGGCATTTTCTTAACCTCTTTGCTTCAGTTGGCACCGTCTCCGGCACCGCGAGAGTCGACTCGGACCCTCACTTACTCGACCCAACTTCGGGTCACTACGCTCGACATGCCCGCCAAGGCACTCGAACACCGATGAAACAACTACTGAAAGAAGAACCTGATCAGGCCTTCTTGGGACGCTTCGCGCCGTACTTGGAACGCGACTGCTTGCGGTCTTTCACGCCTTGCAGGTCGAGCGAACCGCGCACGATGTGGTAGCGCACACCGGGCAAGTCCTTGACACGACCGCCGCGAACCAGCACGACGCTGTGTTCCTGCAGGTTGTGGCCTTCGCCGCCGATGTAGGAGATGACTTCGAAGCCGTTGGTCAGGCGGACCTTGGCAACTTTACGAAGTGCCGAGTTCGGCTTCTTGGGAGTCGTGGTGTAGACCCGGGTGCAGACACCGCGACGTTGCGGCGAGTTCTGCATGGCAGGGCTCTTGGACTTGATCTTTTCGACCGTCCGGCCCTGACGCACCAGTTGATTGATGGTTGGCATGAATGAATTAGTCCCAAAACGAGAAATACCCCGGAACTGCCTTGCGGCGCCCTGATCGTGACTCAGGAACCGGGAGATGACGCAAACGTGAATCCCTTCGGAATTTTCCGAAAAGCCCACGAGTATAGCAGCGGGCTCGTGAAACGGCAAAGTCAGCCGGCTTTGGAGGCATTCCGCCCCCTGCCGCCGGCCTGAAACCGCCGGCTCCCTGCCCTGCCGGTTACTTGATCCAGAGTCGGACCGCATCCCAGGCGCGGCCCAGCATGCCGGCCTGCTCGACCGGCTCCAGCGCCACCAGCGGCACCTCGGCCACCGGCTGGTCGTCGAGCGTGACCTTGAGCGTGCCCACGGGCTGGTACTTGGTGAACGGCGCCACCAGCGGGTCGGGGCGCGCGATCTGGGTCTTGAGCTTGCTGGCGGTGCCCGCGGGCACGGCGACCACGATCGGCTCGGGGCGGCCGAGCTTGAGCACGTTCTGCTTGCCCTTCCAGACCGCCGGCGTGGCCGCGGGCTGGCCGCCGTCGAACAGGCGCACGGCGTCGTAGGCGGTGTAGCCCCAGTTCAGCAGCTTCTGCGATTCATTGGCGCGCACGGTCTCGCCCGAGGTGCCGAGCACGATCGACAGCAGGCGGCGGCCGCCGGTCAGGTTCGGGAAGTCGCGCTTGGCGGTGGCGATCATGCAGTAGCCGGCGGCTTCGGTATGGCCGGTCTTCAGTCCGTCGACGGTCGGATCGCGGAACAGCAGCAGGTTGCGGTTGGTGTCGTTGGTCGAGGGCGTGCCCGGGTAGCGGTACTTCTTGATCGCGTAGTACTTGGCTTCCTCGGGGAAGTCGCGCACCAGCCGGGTCGCCAGGATGCTGAGGTCGCGCGCGGTCGTGGTGTGGCCGGGCGCGGTCAGGCCCTCGGGGTTCTTGTAGGTGGTGTTCTTCATGCCCAGCACCTTGGCCTGGGCGTTCATCATCTCGACGAAATGCTCGACCGTGCCGCCCACGCCCTCGGCCAGCGCCACGGTGGCGTCGTTGCCCGACTGCACGATCAGGCCCTTGATCAGGTCTTCCACCGGCACCTGCATCTTCGGGTCGATGAACATGCGCGAGCCCGGCATCTTCCAGGCGCGCGGGCTGACCGGCATCGTCTGCGTCAGGGTGATCTTCTTGGCGCGCAGCGCGTCGAACACGATATAGGCCGACATCAGCTTGGTCAGCGATGCGGGCTCGACCGGGCTGTCGATGTCCTTCTGCGCGAGGATCTGGTTGGCCGTCACGTCGAGCAGCAGGTAGCTGCGCGCGGCGATCTCGGGGGGTGCGGGCACCTGGGCGGCGGCGATCAGGCAGACGGAAGCGGCGGCGGCGAGCAACAGCGCGCGGGCACCGTGGAGGAAGCGATTCATGGGAGCGATGGGAAAGAAACGAAGACGTGCCTGCAAGCCAGGCTTTCAGGCGGCCGGGTTGTCCGCGCGCAGATGGCGCGAGACCAGGCTCTTGAGCAGCGGCAATTGTCCGTGAAAGAAATGGCCGCCCCCGGGGACGACTGTGACAGGAAGTGACTGCGGCCGCGCCCAGTCCATGACGGCCGACAGCGCCACCGTGTCGTCGGCCTCGCCGTGGACCACCAGCGTGCGCTCGTGGGCCTCGGGCGGCAGCACGGCCACGGTGTTGCGCGCGGCGGCGGTGCCGACCAGCACGATCTGCCGCACGTCGCGCGCTGCCCAGAGCTTCTCGACCGCGCCGCTCGCGACGAAAGCGCCGAACGAGAAGCCGGCGATCGCCAGCGGGCCCTCGGGCGCGAGCTGGCCGACGACGTTCAGCATGTCCTCGAGCTCGCCGCGGCCCTCGTCGTGCACGCCCTGGCTGGCGCCGACGCCGCGGAAGTTGAAGCGCACCGCGGTCCAGCCGCAGGCGATGAAGGCGCGCGCGAGGGTCTGCACCACCTTGTTGTCCATGGTGCCGCCGAACAGCGGATGGGGATGGGCGATGACGGCGATGCCGCGCGCGGCCTCGGCCGGCTGGTCGCGCTGCACCTCGATGGCACCGGCGGCGCCCTGGAGGCTGATCTTTTCGGTCTGGGAATTCATGAGGCTCAGAGTGGAACGGGCCGGCAGGCCGACAGTGAGAGGGGTGCCTGCGGCGAGCACGGTACGAGCGCAGGCCCGGGCGAAAAGTTCAGCGCCCGACGTCGGGCGGCAGCAGCAGGCGCTCGACGATCTCGCCCTTCTTCAGGTGCGAGTCGACGATCTCGTCGATGTCGTCGGCATCGACGAAGGTGTACCAGACCGCCTCGGGATAGACCACGGCGACCGGGCCGCCGGCGCAGCGGTCGAGGCAGCCGGCCTTGTTGACGCGCACCTTGCCGGGCCCCGAGAGCCCCTCCTCCCTGACCCTGGACTTGCAGCGGTCGAAGCCCTGCTGGGCGTTGTGCATGGCGCAGGAATCCTCGCCGTTCTTGCGTTCGTTGAGGCAGAAGAAGATGTGGCGGCCGTAGTAGCCCGAAGGCGCGGCGTGGCTGGCGGGGGTGGACATCGGCGGATTCTAGGACCGCCGCCCGCGCGCCCGGACCTTCCCCCTCAGGCGGCCGGCGCCCGGCTGCGCCGCGACAGCAGGAAGATCACGTAGGCCAGCACCCCGAACGGCCAGAACCAGCCCAGCCACTGGGCCAGCCCGTGGAAGCGGATGAAGCGCCCCTGCTCCCAGGTCGCCAGCGTCTGCGCGAAATAGGCGCTCTCGGGCGCCTGGTTCAGCAGGCTCAGCTGCAGCACCAGCGCCACCAGCAGCAGCGCGCCGCACAGGCGCCGCGGCGCGAACAGCAGCGCCACCCCGGCGAACAGCGCCGCCGCGATGCCGACCTGCGCCGGCAACCCGAGCCAGGCCCAGGCATGGTCGGGGCCGTAGCTCAGCGCGGCCGACAGCCCGGAGGCCGCCACGCCCGTCAGCAGGATCAGCGGCAGCAGCACCGCGCGCTGCACCACCGTGCGCGCCGCCAGATAGCCGAGCAGGCAGGGCACCAGCGCGCCCAGCATCACGCACAACAGCTCGACCGCCGGCACCAGCGGCTCGAGCTCGAACTGGCGCACCGGCAGCCAGTCGATGAACGGGGTGTCGAGCAGCCATTCGGAGATCGCCGCCTCGAGCCGTTCGAACACCTGGCCCAGGCCGAAGGTCACGGCGGCCGGGAACAGCAGCGCGAACGGCCACAGCGCGAGCAGTACCAGTGCGCCGCGGGCGTCGTCGCCGAACCATTGCGCCCGGACCCGCCCCCAGTGCGCGACCGCGCCGAAGCGCTCGAGCGCCACCGCCAGCACGGCGCCCAGCAGCGCGCCGGCGCTGTTCAGGCCCAGGTCGACGTTCGAGGGAATGCGCACCGGCAGGTAGCTCTGCAGTGTTTCCATCGCGAAGGACACCGCCACGCCCGCCAGCGTGGCGCGCAGCACGGCGCGGCCGTTGCTCGCCGTGCTGCGGGTGCGCAGCACCGACAGCGCGCAGAGAAATCCGAAGGGCACGTATCCCGCGACGTTGATCGCGAAGTCGAAGCCGGTCCAGTACTTGGGCCAGGGCGCCCACAGGTAGGCCCAGGGCGCGATGCCCTGGTCGCGCCAGTCGGCGAAGGGATAGAGGCTCGCGTAGACGATCAGCGCCGCATAGGCCAGCGCAAGGGGCAGCGCTGCGGACTTGTGCTGCGTCGCCACCGCCGTCAGAAGGGCTTGACCACGACCAGGATCACGATCGCCAGCAGCAGCAGCACCGGCAGCTCGTTGAACCAGCGGTACCAGCCATGGTTGCGCCGGTTCTCGCCGGCCAGGAAGCGACGCAGCAGCACCGCGCAGCCGTGGTGGTAGCCGATCGCCACCAGCACCAGCGCCAGCTTGGCGTGCATCCAGCCGTTGCCCGGGCCGCGCCCGATGCCGTAGCCCAGCCACAGCCAGAGGCCGAAGCCCAGCGCCGGCACGGCCAGGAAGGTGGTGAAGCGCAGCAGCTTGCGCGCCATCAGCAGCAGGCGCTCGCGCTCGGCGAGCGACTCGGGCGGCACCATCGCGAGGTTGACGAAGATCCGGGGCAGGTAGAACAGGCCGGCGAACCAGCTGGCGATGAAGACGATGTGGAAGGACTTGACCCAGAGCATGGCGGCCAGTTTAGTGGCCGCTCCCCGCCCCCAGGCACCCGGTTTCGGCGGCCCCCACGAAAGCGGCGGACAAAAAAAAGCCCGACGTCTTCACGTCGGGCTGGGAAGCCCTTTTGCTGTCACACATCAAGGCACCCGCTCAGGGAGGAAAAGCGGGGGACGGCAAGCCGTCCGGGGCAGAATTTAACAAAGACGAAACAAGGTTTCAAGCGACTGCTGCGCTTTAATTAACATTCTCGGGTAAAAATTTATTACTTTGGTACTACTAATTTCCGTAGTTGTCGGACAACTGGTCCCATCCGCGACAACAGGTCAGGAACTTTAGTTCGGGCACAATTTTCCGCATGAGCTCCACCCTTTCCTCCTTCGCCGCCTTCCCCGCCGGGCGCCCGCGCCGCCTTCGCCGCGACGCCTTCACGCGCAACCTGGTGCGGGAAAACGCCCTCACCACGCACGACCTGATCTACCCGGTGTTCGTGCAGGAAGGCAGCGGCCGGCGTGACGCGGTGGCCTCGATGCCGGGCGTGGAACGCCTGAGCCTCGACCTGCTGCTGCCCGTGGCCGAGCAGTGCGTGACGGCCGGCATCCCGGTGATGGCGCTGTTCCCGGTGATCGACGCGAGCCTCAAGACCCCGGCCGGCGACGAGGCCTTCAACCCCGACGGCCTGATCCCGCGCGTGGTGGCGGCGCTCAAGGCGCGCTTTCCCGAACTGGGCGTGATGACCGACGTCGCGCTCGACCCCTACACCAGCCACGGCCAGGACGGCCTGCTCGACGACAGCGGCTACATCCTCAACGACCCCACGGTCGAAGTGCTGGTGAAGCAGGCGCTCACACAGTCGCAGGCCGGCGTCGACATCGTGGCGCCCAGCGACATGATGGACGGGCGCATCGGCGCGATCCGCCAGGCGCTCGAAGCGCGCGGCGACGTGCACACGCGGATCATGGCCTACAGCGCCAAGTACGCGAGCGCTTTCTACGGCCCGTTCCGCGACGCGGTCGGCTCGGCCGCCAACCTCGGCAAGAGCAACAAGAAGGTCTACCAGATGGACCCGGGCAACAGCGACGAAGCGCTGCGCGAGGTGGGAATCGACATCGCCGAGGGCGCCGACATGGTGATGGTGAAGCCCGGCATGCCCTACCTGGACATCGTGCGCCGCGTGAAGGACGAGTTCCGCGTGCCGACCTTCGCCTACCAGGTGAGCGGCGAGTACGCGATGCTCAAGGCCGCGGCCCAGAACGGCTGGCTCGACCACGACGCCGTGGTGCTCGAGAGCCTGCTGGCCTTCAAGCGCGCGGGCGCCGACGGCATCCTCACCTACTTCGCGCTCGACGCTGCCCGCCTGCTACAAACTAAGTAGCACAATGGGGCCGCCCGGCCTTCGGTTCGGGCCATCTTGAGCAAGCACGGGGGCGCGCGATGCGAATCTTCGAAATCAACAGCTCGCAGGTCAGCGAGCATGCCGCGCTGGCGCCGCTGGCCCTGCCCGGCTCCTGCAGCGCCGCCAGCTATCTCTGGATCTCGCTCACGCGCGACGAATTCCGCGCCTCGCTGCCCGAGGTGCAGCAGATCCTGCAGACGCTGTGCCAGACCCAGCTGGTCGACCTGCACGTGGCCGACCTGCTGAACGACCAGTTGCCCTCGCACAGCGACTACACCTCGCAGTACGACGTGCTGGTGTTCCGCCGGCTCGCGAGCGGCAACGGCCAGCCGGCGCCGCCCGCTTCGACCGCGCCACCCGCCGCCGCCCCGGCCCCGCGCCCGCGCGGCGGCCCGCCCGTGCTGCGCCGCATCGACACCCGCCCGGTCGGCTTCGCCGTGTTCGACCGCGTGCTGCTGTCGGTGCATCCCGAGGACGGCGCGGTGCGCGACGTCTTCGCCGCGCGCCTGCTGGCGGCCGCCGCGCCCGGCGACCGCGGCACGCCGGCGCTCGACGTGCGCGCGGTCACGAACCGCGTGCCCACCAGCCCGGCCGACCTGATGCTGCGCGTCATCAACCAGATCGTCGACGGCTACCTCGACCTGCGGCGCGAGCTCACGAAGCAGCTCGACCACTGGCAGGCCGAGCTCATCGACCCGCGCAGCCGCTTCACCAACTGGGGCGCGCTGATGGAATCGCGCCAGTCGCTGCACCACCTCGACGAGATCTGCGAGGACCAGCGCGCCGCCATGCAGGACTGGCTCGACAACCTCGAGACCCTGCCGCCGCCCAAGGACGCGGCCGAGGGGCGCGAGCGCGAGCTGGTGATGATCCGCAGCCGCGACGTGCTCGAGCACATCGAGCGCGTGGTGCACCACGTGCGCCGGCTCGAGCAGAACGCCGAGACCGCGGTGCAGATGCATTTCAGCGTGCAGGGCCACCGGGCCAACGACATCATGCGGGTGCTGACGGTGCTCACCGCCGTGTTCCTGCCGCTGAACCTGATCGCCGGCATCTTCGGCATGAACTTCGAGTTCATCCCGCTGGTGCACAAGGCCGACGGCTTCTGGATCGCCATGGGCTCGATGCTCGCGATCGCGGTGCTGCTGGTGCTGATCTTCTGGCGCAAGCGCTACCTCGCGCGCACGCGCTGACCGAACGCGCATGAAAAAAAGCCACGCGGAGCGATCTCCGCGTGGCTTTTTCTCGTCCGGATGCGAACGGCCCGAAGGCCGCCCGGTGCCGTGCGACAGCTTACTTGGCGGTGGCGCCGGTGCCTTGCTGGGCCTGGACGCGTGCGTCGAGCGGGTGTTGCATGGTCGAGATGACCTTGCTGTTCACGCGCGAACCCGAGGTCACGTTCTGGTCGGGAGCGGCGGCGGTGCGGATCGCTTCGGCTTCGACCAGGGCGCGGTCCTTCGACACGGCGACCGTTTCCGGGCCGCGCGAGCCGCGGGTCACGTTCTGGTTCGGAGCGGCGGCGGCGCGCACGGCTTCGGTGTTGACTTCGTCGCGGCTCTTGGTCGAGACGGCCTGGGTCACGCCTTCATAGGTTTCGGCTTGGGCGCCAGCGGCGGCAACGAGGGCCAGAGCGGCGGCGGCGATGATGTGCGAGGTCTTCATTTCGTTTGTCCTTGATACGGTACGTCGGAGGGTTTAGCCACCAGGCGCGCGAATCGGCTCGCCTGTGCGGCGAGTTTCAAGGCGAAATCGTTCGGGAAAACACCCGGTTCAGAGACACGGTGTTTCCGGTATTGAAACAATGTCAGGTCGACCGTTCAGTCATTAACCTGGGCGCGCAGCGGGCCATTCCGCCCCGCCGCATGCTCAGCGCCCGGTACGCGGCGTGCCCGGCACGGCCTTGATCTGCGGCGGGATCTCGCTGTTGACAAAGGCGCGGCGGTCGAGGTTCAGGCTCGGGTCGTGCGAGGCCGCCACCGCCTCGGCGCGTACCGCCGCGCGGTCGCGCCCGCCGGTGCGCGGCGCGGCGAGCGGCCGCTCGGCCTCCACGTCGCCATACGCATTGCCGGCGCGCGCCGCCGCGGCGGCTTCGGCGGCCAGCGCGGCGCGGTCCGCGCCGGGGCCGATCGGCCGGATCGGATCAAAGGCCTGGGCGAGCGCCCCGCCGGCCGGCAGCCACAGGGCCGCCAGTGCCAGCATCGCCGGCGCGAGGGCCGCATGGAATCGAAAAGTACGTGTCATCGAATGCATCCTTGCCTGCGTGCGAGTCGCGGCGCGCCACGAAAGTGCCGCGCGGCCATGCTAAGAAAAACCCTTGAGAATCGCGCCATCGCCCAGCGCTACCGGCACGACATCCATGGACAGCCTCGACCTGATCAGAACCTTTCGCGAAGTCGCGGCGCATGGCAGCTTCTCGCAGGCGGCCAAGCGGCTCGACATGTCCAAGGCCACGGTCAGCAAGTATGTCGCCGAACTCGAGACCCGCTTCGGCGTGCGCCTGCTCAACCGCTCCACGCGCTCGGTGAGCCTCACCGACGCCGGCCAGCTGCTGCTGGAGCGCAGCACGCCGGTGCTCGAGATGGTCGAGCTCACGCAGGCCGAGCTGCAGGAGCGCGCGAGCCAGCCCGGCGGCCGGCTGCGCATCTCGGCGCCGCACGGCATGGGCAACGGCGAGTTCCCCAACCTGCTGGCCGACTTCATGCGCCACTACCCCGACGTGCGCATCAGCCTGCAGCTGACCAACCGGACGGTCGACCTCGCCGAGGAAGGCATCGACGTCGACATCCGCAGCGGCCCGGTGGAGGACGCCAACCTGATCATGCGCAAGCTGCGGCTCATGAACATGGTGGTGTGCGCCTCGCCGGTCTACTGGAAGAAGCACGGCAAGCCCGAGCATCCGCGCGACCTGGCGGACCACGAGGCGCTCACCCACTCGCTGCTCGGCGCCCAGCCGGTCTGGCGCTTCGACGACGGCGGCGAGCCGCTCGACGTGCACGTCAGGAGCCGCATGGACTGCACCGAGGGCGCGCCGCTGATCCGCATCGCGATGCGCGGCTTCGGCGTGATCTACCTGCCCTCGATCCTGGTGCAGTCGCACATCGACCAGGGCGAGCTGGTGCCGGTGCTGCAGGACTATGCGCGCAAGGACATGTGGCTGTCGGCCGTCTACCTGCAGCGGCGCCACAACAGCGCCGCGCTGCGCGCGCTGCTCGACTTCCTCGAGACCCGCGTGGGCGACAAGCCCGGCCTCAAGAAATGAAAAAGCCCGGCGGCGCCGGGCTCCCATGCGACGAAGCGAGCGTGCTCAGCCGATGTGCTGCGCGAAGAAGGCCAGCACGCGCTCGCGCGCCAGCTTGGCCGCGTCGGCGTCGTACGAGCCGCGCTGGTCGCAGTTGAAGCCGTGGCCCACCGGGTACACGTGCACCTCGACCTCGGGATGGGCCTTCTTGAAGCTCTCGATGGTGTCGAGCGGGATCCAGTGGTCCTGGTTGCCGAAGTGGGCCTGCACCGGCACCTTGGGCTGACGCGCGGTTTCCTCGGGCGAGGTCATGCCGCCACCGTAGTAGGGCGCGGCGGCCGAGAGGCCGGGCACCAGCGCGGCGGCGCGCCAGGTCAGCAGGCCGCCCCAGCAGTAGCCGACGATGCCGACCTTGCCGGCCTTGGCCGCGTAGGCCACGGCGGCCTCGATGTCCTGCAGCACGCCGGGCGCGGGCAGCGCCTCCACGGCCGTCTTCAGGCCGAAGCCCGTCTTCATGTCGTCCTCGCTGTAGCCGAGCTCGACGCCGGGCTTCACGCGGTGGAAGGTCGCGGGCGCGACGGCCAGGTAGCCCGCGGCCGCGTAGCCGTCGGCCACCGAGCGGATGTGCGAGTTGACGCCGAAGATCTCCTGCACCACGACGACGGCGCCGCGCGGCGTGCCGGCGGGTTCGGCCACGTAGGCGGGGAAGACGAAGCCGTCCTTGGCGGTGAGATCGATGAATTGACCCATGAGTTGTTGCTCCTTTGATGGCAATGGGAAGGATGGAGAGGATGCGTGTCCGGTGCGTGTCCGGTGCGTGTCGGCGGCGTTCAGCCCGCCGGCCCCGCGCGCAGCGCGCGTTCGACGAAATCGAGCCGGTCCTGGCCCCAGAAGATCTCGCCGTCGATCACGTAGCTCGGCGCGCCGAAGACCTGGATGTCGATGGCCTCCTGCGTGTAGGCCTCGTACCGTTCCTGCACCGCCTGGCTCTGCGCCTGCTCGGCGCGCTTGGCCGGCAGGCCGCATTCGGCCACCAGCGCCTCGAGCACCTTGGGGTCGCCGATGTTGCGCTCCTGCGCCCACACCGCGCCGAACACCGCCGCGCACATGCGCATCGCGGCCTCGCAGCCGTCGTTGAGATCGACCGCGATGATCAGCCGCGCCGCGTCGTCGCCCGCGACCGGAAAGAACTTCGGCTTCGGATGCAGCGGAATCCCCAGGTGCTTCGAGAAGCGCGCCAGCTCGACCAGCCGGTAGGCCTGCCGCTGCGGTGCGCGCTTGCCCAGCGGCAGCCCGCCCGAGACCGGAAAGATGCTGCCCATGTCCACCGGTCGCACGCGCACCGTGGCGCCGGCCGCGGCCGCGATCGCGGCGAAGCGGGCATGGCCCAGGTAGGTCCAGGGGCTTTGGGGGGGGAAGTAGTAGTCGATGGTCTTGCTCATGAATTTCACCTCCGCGCACGAAGCGCCGCCGGAACATCCCGGTACTGCGGGTAAGGCCCGCGACTTGCGAGCCACCCTCGGTGATGTAATCCGGACCGACGGTTTTAACTGACGCGCAGCTTTTGTGCAGGAGATCGGAATTGAACCAGCAGGTGCTCTTGGTCACGGGGGGCGGACGCGGCATCGGCGCCGCCACCGCCTTGCTGGCGGCGCGGCGCGGCCATGCCGTGGCGGTCAACTACGCGAGCAACTCGCTCGCGGCCGACGAAGTCGTGCGCGCGATCCGCGCCGCGGGCGGCAAGGCGATCGCGGTGCAGGCCGATGTCGGCGACGAAGCGCAGGTGATGGCCATGTTCGAGCAGGTCGACGCCAGGCTCGGCCGGCTCACCGCGCTGGTCAACAGCGCCGGCGTGGTCGACGTGCGCGCGCGCGTCGACGAGATGAGCGCGGCGCGGCTGGAACGCATGTTCCGCATCAACGTGATCGGCAGCTTCGTCTGCGCGCGCGAGGCGGTGCGCCGCATGAGCACGCGCCACGGCGGCACGGGCGGCGTCATCGTCAACCTCTCGAGCGCCGCCTCGCGGCTGGGTTCGCCCGAGCAGTACGTGGACTACGCCGCGAGCAAGGGCGCGATCGACACCTTCACGCTCGGCCTGGCCAAGGAAGTGGCTGACGAAGGCATCCGCGTCAACGCGGTGCGCCCGGGCCTGATCGACACCGAGATCCATGCCTCGGGTGGCATGCCCGACCGGGCCTTCGACCTCGCCGCCTCGGTGCCGATGAAGCGCCCCGGCAGCGCGGAAGAGGTGGCGAACGCGATCGTGTGGCTGCTGTCCGACGAGGCCAGCTACACCACCATGGCCCTGCTCGACGTCTCGGGAGGACGCTGATGAGCACCTCGATGGACCTGATCAAGCCGCTGGTCACGCTGGTGGCGATCGTCAACCCGCTGGCCATCGTGCCCTTCTTCATCCACTACACGCAGGGCTACTCCGACGCGCAGCGCCGCCGCACGGTGCGCATGTCGGCCTTCAGCGCCTTCGTGGTGATCGCGGTCAGCGCGCTGATCGGCCTGCAGCTCCTGTCCTTCTTCGGCATCTCGATCGCGAGCTTCCAGGTCGGCGGCGGCCTGCTGCTGCTGATGAGCTCGCTGTCGATGCTCAACGCGCAGCCGGCCGAGAGCAAGACCAACGTCGAGGAGCTGCGCGCCACCGAGGTCAAGGCCTCGATGGGCGCCTCGATCGCGGTGGTGCCGCTGACCATCCCGCTGCTCACCGGCCCGGCCACCATCTCCACCGTGGTGATCTACGCCGACAAGGCCAGGCACCTGTGGGAGCTCGCGGTGCTCGTGGGCTACGGCGTGGTGGTGGCGCTGGCCACGGCCATCGCCTTCTCGCTCGCCCAGCCGATAGCGCGCGTGCTCGGCAAGACCGGCATCAACATCATGACCCGGCTCATGGGCCTGATCCTCGCGGCGCTGGCGGTCGAGGTGATGACCGACGGCCTGGGCAAGCTGTTCCCGATCCTCGCCAAGTAGCGCGACCGGATGCGGGCCGGCTCAGCCCAGCATCTTCTCGATGATCTTCCAGTGCGCCGGCTCCACGGGCGTGATCGACAGCCGGTTGCCCTTGCGCAGGATCGTGAGCTCGGCCAGTTCGGGCTTCGCGCGCAGCTCGGGCAGCGCCAGCAGGCGCGTCTTGCGCAGCGCCTGCACGTCCACCAGCAGCCAGCGCGGATCGTCCTGCTTCGAGGCCGCGTCGTAGTAGGGCGACTTCGGGTCGAACTGCGTGGGATCGGGCTTGATGCCCGAGGCCACGCGCGCGAGGCCGGCGATGCCGGGCTCGGGACAGCTCGAGTGATAGAACAGCACGCCGTCGCCGACCTTCATGCCGTCGCGCATGAAGTTGCGGGCCTGGTAGTTGCGCACGCCGGTCCACGCCACGGTGGCGTCGGGCGCGGCCAGCGCATCGTCGATCGAGACCTCGTCGGGCTCGGATTTCATCAGCCAGTACTGGGGCATGGCGTTCTCGCGAGGATGGGATGCCGCGCAATATAGCCGCCCGCCCCGCCGCCGGGGCCCGGCCTCAGGGTGCCACGTAGTCCGACACCACCACCCACTTGCCGTCCTTGATCTGCGACAGCCGCGACTGGTCGTTGCCCAGGCGCTTGGTGGCGGTGTAGGTGCTCTTCGGGCTGCCGAACATGTCGGGCTCGAAGGTGATGCTGTCCATGGCCTTGATGAAGCTGTCGGTCGTGAGGTTCGGGCCGGCCTTCTGCGCCGCCTTGATGAACGAGTCGACGATCACGTAGCCGTAGACCGAGAACACGGTCGGGTCCTCGTTGAACTTGGTCTTGTACTTGTTGGCCCAGAAGCGCAGCGGCTGCGACTGCTCGTCGGTGTAGGGGTTCTGCACCGTCATGGTCGCGTAGATGCCGTCCATGGCCTTGCCGCCGAGCTTGTGGATCAGGTCGGTGTAGGCCGCGCTCGAGCCCAGGAAGGTCGGGTTGAAGCCGGTCTTGCGCGCCTCGCCCACCGTGCCTATGGTCTCGCGGATGATGGTGCCGAGCACCACCAGGTCGCAGTTGGCGGCCTTCATCTTCGCAACCTGCGAACTGAAGTCGGTGGCGCCGCGCTTGAACGAGGTCTTCTCGGCCAGCTCCATGTTCACGGTCTTGAGGCCGGCCTCGGCGCCGCGCTGCACCTCGAGGCCGAACTCGTCGTCCTGGTAGATGGTGCAGACCTTCTTCGCGCCCTTGTCCTTCACCATCTTCGGCAGCGCCAGGCGGATCTGGTCGTAGTAGGTGGCGGCGAACGAGTACTTGAGGCGGTTGAGCGGCTCGTACATCTCGCGCGCCGCGGTGATCGGCATGTAGTTGACGACGTTCTTGTCGAACTGCACCGGCATCGCCGCCATGTTCTGCGCCGTGCCGATGTGGCCGGCCATGATGAAGATCTTCTCCTGGTTCACCAGCTTCTGCGCCGCCAGCACGGCCTTCTTCGGGTCGTAGCCCGAGTCCTCGACGTAGAGCTTGAGCTTGCGGCCGTTGACGTCGCCCTGCTCGTTGAGCTCGTCCACGCGCAGCTGCATGCCGTTGCGCGCCTGCTTGCCGAAGCCGGCGAGCGGCCCCGAGAGGTCCTGGATCGTGCCGATGCGGATCTCGTCCTTGGTCACGCCCTGCTGCGCGGACGCGAGCGTCGCGGCCAGGCCCAGCACGGCCAGCATCGTCGGTGTCTTGAGCTTCATGCGCTTGTCTCCTCGGGTTGGCGAAAAAATCGGGTGGCGATCGGGACGTTCTTCGATGCGCTCATCGGTACATGGCCTCGATGCGCGGCGCGTACTTGGTCTGCACCAGCTTGCGCTTGAGCTTCATGGTCGGCGTCAGCTCCTCGTCCTCGGCGCTCAGCTGCGTCTCGAGCAGGAAGAACTTCTTGATCTGCTCCACGCGCGCGAACTTCGCATTGACGCGGTCGATCTCGCCCTGGATCAGGTCGAGCACCTCCTGCGTGCGCGTGAGGCTTTCGTAGTTGCTGAACGGCACGTCGTTGTCCTGCGCGAATTTCTCGACGTTCTCCTGGTCGATCATCACGATCACCGTCAGGTAGGGCCTCTTGTCGCCGATCACCACCGCGTCGGTGACGTAGGGGCTGAACTTGAGTTCGTTCTCGAGTTCGCTCGGCGTGATGTTCTTGCCACCTGCCGTGATGATGATGTCCTTCATGCGGTCGGTGATGCGGAAATACCCTTCCGCGTCGACCGTGCCGACGTCGCCGGTGTGCAGCCAGCCCTCGGCGTCGATGGTCTCGGCGGTCTTCTCGGGCAGGTTCAGGTAGCCCATGAAGACGTTCGGGCCGCGCACCAGGATCTCGCCGGTCTGCGGATCGAGGCGCACCTCGTTGTAGCCGGCCGCCGGGCCGATCGAGCCCGGCATGATGCGCGTGACCGGCACGCCGGTGGAGGCGCCGCACGACTCCGTCATGCCCCAGACCTCGAGCATCGGCACGCCGAGCGCGAGGTACCAGCGCACCAGCTCGGGCGAGATCGGCGCGGCCCCGGTCACGAGGAAGCGCGCGCGGTGGATGCCGATCAGCTTGCGCACGTTGTCGAGCGCGAGCCAGCGCGCCAGGCGGAACTTCAGGCGCAGCCCCGCGCCCACCGGCCGGCCCTCGAGCACCCGCTGCGCGATCTGCTGGCCCACGCCGATGCTCCAGCCGTAGGCCGCCTGCTGCAGCCGGCTGGCCTCCTTGAGCGCGATCATCACGCCCGAATAGAACTTCTCCCACACGCGCGGCACGGCCGTGAACACCGTGGGTGCGATCTCGCGCACGTTCTCGGGCACGGTCTCGGGGTTCTCGACGAAGTTGAGGATCGATCCGGTGTACATCGCGAAGTACTCGCCGCCCATGCGCTCGGCGATGTGGCACAGCGGCAGGAAGCACATGCGCTCGTCGCTCTCGTCCTGTGCCAGCAGCGTGTTGTAGCCGCGCATGGTGTAGACCAGCCCGCCGTGGCTGTGCATCGCGCCCTTGGGCTTGCCGGTGGTGCCCGAGGTGTAGACCAGGATCGCGAGGTCCTCGGCGCGGCAGGCGGCCACGCGCTGCTCGAGCGCCCGCGGATGCGCGGCCAGGTGCGCGCGGCCCAGGGCACGCAGGGCCTCCAGGCTCAGCACGTCGGGATCGTCGAGCTCGCGCAGGCCCTCCATGTCGAACACCACCACCTTGCGCAGCAGCGGCAGCGCGGCGCGCACCTCGAGCGCCTTGTCGAGCTGCTCGTCGTCCTCGACGAACAGCACCGTGGTGCGCGAGTCCTCGCACAGGTACTGCACCTGCGAGGCCGCGTCGGTCGGGTAGATGCCGTTGGAGACGCCGCCGCAGCTGAGCACCGCCACGTCGGCCAGCACCCATTCGATGACGGTGTTCGACAGCACCGAGGCACACTCGCCGGCCGCGAAGCCCAGCGCCATCAGGCCGCCCGCGATCTCGCGCACCGCCTCGGCGGTCTGGCCCCAGGTCCAGCTGCGCCAGATGCCGAACTCCTTCTGCCGCATCCAGACCTTGTCGCGGCGCAACTCGACCGCTTTCCAGAACACGGCCGGGATGGTGTCGCCCGGCACCACCACCTCGGTGCGGGGCTGCAGGTGCGCGAGGTCCCAGAGGCCGGCCGGCGCGCGCAGTGTGAAGGTGCTGCTCATCGGTGCTACCTCCAGGTCTTCTTTTTCTTCCAGCGCCGCTCGCCGCGCACGCCCTCGTCCTTCACGCCGAGGTAGAACTCCTTGATGTCCTCCTTCTCGCGCAGCCGCTCGCAGCTGTCCTCCATCACGATGCGGCCGTTCTCGAGCACGTAGCCGTGGTCGGCCGCGTTGAGCGCCATGTTGGCGTTCTGCTCCACCAGCAGGATGGTGGTGCCGCGCTCGCGGTTGATGCGCACCACGATCTCGAAGATCTCCTTGGTGAGCTTGGGGCTCAGGCCCAGGCTGGGCTCGTCGAGCAGGATCAGCTGCGGCGCCGCCATGATCGCGC
Source organism: Variovorax sp. FG153 (assembly GCF_057809595.1). Taxonomy (NCBI): domain Bacteria; kingdom Pseudomonadati; phylum Pseudomonadota; class Betaproteobacteria; order Burkholderiales; family Comamonadaceae; genus Variovorax; species Variovorax sp. FG153. The sequence goes on along the minus strand of NZ_JBMDKG010000008.1, from coordinate 83,563 downwards.
GCGAGATCGCGAGCATCTGCTGCTGCCCGCCCGAGAGCAGGCCGGCGTCCTGCGTGGCGCGCTCGCGCAGGATCGGGAAGTAGCCGAACACGGTCTCGATGTCGCGCGCCACGCCGTCGCGGTCCTGGCGCGTGTAGGCGCCCATCAGCAGGTTGTCGCGCACCGACAGCAGCGGGAACACCTCGCGGCCTTCGGGCACGTGGCTCAGGCCCTGCTGCACGATGTGGGCCGGGTCCCTGGCCGTGATGTCGCGGCCCTGGAACTCGATGCTGCCCTTGCGCGGATCGATGATTCCCGAGATGGTCTTGAGGATGGTGGTCTTGCCGGCGCCGTTGGAACCCAGCACGGTCGCGATCTCGCCCTGGCGCACCTGGAGGCTCACGCCGCGGATGGCCTTGATCGGGCCGTAGGCGCTCTCGACGTTGAGCAACTGAAGAACCACGTCGCTCATGCTCGAACCCTCCGCAGGCTGCTCACGTCGTCGACCGTGCCGAGGTAAGCCTCCACCACGCGCGCATCGGCCTGCACCTCGCGCGGCGAGCCCGTGGCCAGCACCTCGCCCTGGTTCATCGCGAGCACGCGGTCCGACACCTTCGACACCAGCGACATGTCGTGCTCCACCATCAGCACCGACACGCCGAGCTCGTGCTGGATGTCCTGGATCCAGAACGCCATGTCGGCCGTCTCCTCGACGTTGAGGCCCGACGAGGGTTCGTCGAGCAGCAGCAGCTTGGGTTCGGTGCACAGCGCGCGCGCCAGCTCCACCACCTTGCGCACGCCGTAGGGCAGGCCCGCCACCATCGCGTCGCGGTGGTGCTGCAGGTCGAGCAGTTCGATCACCTGCTCGACCTTCTCGCGCGCCTCGATCTCGGCGCGCCGCGTGGCCGGCGTGAAGAACAGCTCGCGCCAGAAGCCGCTGCGCCGGTGCGTGTGGCGGCCGATCAGCAGGTTGTGCAGCACCGTCGCATGCTCGAACAGCTCGATGTTCTGGAAGGTGCGCGCGATGCCGAGCGCCGCGATCGCGTGCGGCGCCTGGCTGGTCAGCGCCACCGCGCCGCCGGCCTCGCCATGCCAGGTGATCTGGCCCGAAGTCGGCGTGTAGATGCGGCTGATCAGGTTGAACACCGTGGTCTTGCCCGCGCCGTTGGGCCCGATCAGCGTGAACACCTCGCCGCGCCGCACGTCGAAGCTGACCTTGTTGACCGCGAGCACGCCGCCGAAGCGCACGCTCAGGTCCCGGGCCGAGAGAAGGATGTCGCCGCCGCTCATCTCAGGCGATCCGACTTGGTGAAGGACTTCTGCCGCTTGAACAGGCCCTTGCGGTAGAACGGAAACAGCTGCAGGTAGGTGCGCACCTTGAGCCAGCGCCCGTACAGGCCCAGCGGCTCGAACAGCACGAACACGATCAGCACCACCCCGTAGACGAAGCCCTGCAGGCCCGGCGCCTGGCCGATCACCGCGGGCAGCCAGTCCTTGCCCATCGAGATCAGCTGCGGCATCGCGATCAGGAAGATCGCGCCGAGGAAGGCGCCGTGCACCGAGCCGAGCCCGCCGATCACCACCATCAGCAGCAGGTCGATCGACTGCAGGATGTTGAACTGGTCGGGCGAGATGAAGCTCAGCTTGTGCGCATAGAGCGCGCCGCCGAGCCCCGCGAGCGCGGCCGAGATCGCGAACGACATCGTCTTGTAGCGCGCGAGATGGATGCCCATGCTCTGCGCCGAGATCTCCGAGTCGCGGATCGCCACGAAGGCGCGGCCGGTCGGCGAACGCAGCAGGTTCAGGATGCCCAGCGTGCTGAGCACCGCCACCAGCAGGCACAGGAAGTAGAAGCCGTCGCCCGAGCCCAGCGACCAGCCGAAGAGTTGCGGCGACTTCACGTGCAGGCCCGCGTTGCCGCCGGTCACGCTCTCCCAGCGCGCGAACACCTCCTCGACGATGAAGCCGAACGAGAGCGTCGCGATGCCCAGGTAGATGCCCTTCACGCGCAGCGCCGGCAGCGCCACCACCACGCCCACGCCGGCCGACAGCGCCGCGGCCGCGACCAGCGCGAGCGGGAACGGCACGCCGAGGTTGGTCAGCACGCCCTGCGTGTAGGCACCGGTGCCGAGGAAGGCCGCGTGGCCGATCGAGAACTGGCCCGTGAAGCCCGCGAGCAGCATCAGGCCCAGGCCGACGATGCCGTAGATCAGCACGAAGGTCAGCTGCGCGAGCCAGTACTCGTCGATGACCCAGGGCGCGGCCAGCAGGAAGATGCACAAGAGGCCATACCAGAAGACCTGGCCGCCATGCTTGGCGAGCCGGATGTCCTGGTCGTAGGAAGTCTTGAAGATGTAGCGCATGTTCAGACTTTCTTGCGCAGCTTCTCGCCGAACAGACCGTTCGGTTTGATCATCAGCATCAAGAGCACCACGATGTACGGCGCCGTGTCCTTGAAGCCGTCGGGCAGGTAGAAGCCCGCGAACGACTCGACGATGCCGATCACCAGCCCGCCGACGATCGCGCCGGGCAGGCTGCCGAAGCCGCCGACCACCGCCGCCGGAAAGGCCTTGAGGCCGATGAAGCCCATGTTGGCGTGCACGAAGGTGATCGGCGCGAGCAGCATGCCGGCGATGGCCGCGACCGCGGCCGCCAGCCCCCACACCAGCCCGTTGAGCCGCTTGACCGGAATGCCCATGTAGTAGGCCGCGAGCTGGTTCTGCGACGAGGCCTGCATCGCGATGCCGAGCTTGCTGTAGCGGAACATCGCGAACAGCAGGCCGCAGAGGATCGCGGTGGCGACGATGATCACGAGCTGCTCGAGGTTCACCACCAGCTCGCCGAGCTTCCAGATCCGGTCCTTGTAGGGCACGGCCAGCGCATGGGTCTCGGTGCCGATGCCCGGCACCATGGTGACCAGGCCGCGCGCCACGTAGGCGATGCCGATGGTGAGCATCACGATCGAGAACTGCGGCTGGCCGAGGATCGGGCGGATCACCACCAGCTCGAGCAGCACGCCGAAGGCCGCCATCGCGGCGATGGCGAGCACGGCCGCGAGCCAGAACGGCATGCCGAACAGCGACATGCCCGCGAACGCGGCGAAGGCGCCAAGCATCATCAGGTCGCCCTGCGCGAAGCTCACCGTCTCGGTGGCCTTGTAGATCAGCACGAAGCCGAGCGCGATCAGGCCGTAGATGCAGCCTTGCGCGATGCCCGACAGCAGGAGCTGGAGGATCTGCACGACGGGAACCTCCTTGGCCTTACTGGCGCAGGTGACGGAACGGGGACGTGAAGGGGCGGTAGGCCGCGCCGGCGGCGTCGTGCAGCGCGAGGCGCCGCGAGCCGGCCAGGATGTCGCTGGGCTTCAGGCCATAGACCTGGCGGATCGAATGGCTGAAATGGGTGGAGTCGGGATAGCCGGCCTCGAGCGCGATGTCGGTCAGGGTGGCGGTCTGGCGCACGTAGCGCAGCAGGCTGCGCGCGCGCTTCCAGGCGCGGAAGGCGCGGAAGGCCATGCCGGTCTCCTGCTTGAACAGGTGCAGGAAGCGCGAGAACGAGAGGTGCACCGAGGCCGCGCATTCCTCGGCCGAGGTGGCGGCCGCGGGATCGGCGTTGATCGTGTCGATGACCTTGCGGATGCGCGCATCGAGCGCGCGCGGCGCGAGCGGCGCGCCGAAGAACTGGCGGTCGAAGTCGAGGCCGTCGAAGCGCTGGCCGCGCGCCGAGGCGGCCAGCAGCTGGGCATGGCTCTCGCGCACGCGCTGGACGAAGGCCGGTGCCTGCACCGGGCCGCAGTGCTGCAGCCAGTCGGGCATGCGCGCGGGATCGACCGACTCCGATTCGATCAGCAGGTTGAGGATCAGCGGATGCGCGCTCTCGATCTCGATCGGCACCTGCGGCGGCACCACCAGCAGTTCGCCGCTCTGCCAGGCGCCGCCGCCCACGCGCAGGCGGTTGGGCGGTGCACCCGCGGGAGAGATATAGACGCCATGGCCGCCCATGGTGCGCACGGCGGCACGGCCCAGCAGGCCGGCGTAGAACACGCGCTGCGTGGTGAGCCACATCAGGCGTTCGCCCTGGCCGCGACCCTCGCGGGCACCGCCTTGCGTCGACGGCGCCATCCTCGTTCCCTGCATGGTGTCTGTCTCCTGCATTCGGGGGCCTGGGCCAGGGCACGGGCCCTGGGTCGGCGTCGTTGTGGGGCTGATCGTAGCGGGGCACGCGCGCGGCGCGGCACCGATTTGCGCGGGGACTTTCCCTAGGCCTGCGGCCGTGGCGCCGCGAACGCGCGACGCAACTCGGTGGCGCAAAGCGCGACCGCGGTGTTGGCCTCGTCGAGCACCTTGCCCATGGTCACGAAGCCATGGATCTGGCGCTCGAAGCAGACGTAGTTCGCGCTGTTGCCGGCCGCGGTCAGCGCCTCGGCATAGGCCAGGCCCTCGTCGCGCAGCGGGTCGTAGCCGGCCGTGAGCACCAGCGCCGGCGGCAGCCGCGACAGATCGCCGTGCAGCAGCGGCGAGGCACGCCAGTCGAGGTCGTGCTTCGCATCGGTGATGTAGTGGTCGTGGAAGTAGGTCATCGTGTCGCGCGTCAGCAGGTAGCCCTGGCCGTTGGTCTGGTGCGACGGATGGCCGCGCCGCATGTCGGTGGCCGGGTAGATCAGCAGCTGGAAGACGAGCGGCAGGTCGGCGCTGTCGCGCGCGGCGATCGCCACCACCGCCGCGAGATTGCCGCCGGCGCTGTCGCCGCCCACCGCCATGCGGCTCGCGTCCACGCCCAGCGCCGCGGCCTCGCGCCGCACCCAGCGCGTGGCGGCCAGCACGTCGTCGACCGCGGCCGGGAAGCGGTGCTCGGGGCCCATGCGGTAGTCGACCGCCACCACCGCGCAGCCGGCGCCGTTGGCCAGTTCGCGGCACAGCACGTCGTGCGTGTCGAGGTCGCCGATGACCCAGCCGCCGCCGTGGTAATACACCAGCACCGGCAGCGGGCCGGCGCCCGAGGCCAGCGGCCGGTAGATGCGCACGGGAATAGGGCCGTGCGGCCCGTCGGCCGCGAGGTCGCGCACCTCGGCCACTTCGGCCGGCAGCGGCTGGGTGGCGGCGCGGCGCTCGCGGTAGAAGGCGCGCGCGTCGGCGGGCGACAGCGTGTGGGTCGGCGGGATGCCGCGCGCCTCGATGAAGTCGAGCAGCGCGCGGGCCTGGGGATGCAGCATGGTGTCTCCGGTGGATCGATCGATCGACCCAGTGTGGAGCGCGGCGCGCGCGGACGGTATCCGCATGCACCCGCATCCCTCCCCAGGGCCGGCGTCTTTCGTCAGCCCCGGCACCATGCCTGCGCCTGCGCGGCGCGGCTTGCGAAAACTGGCTACCGCTGTCGCGCGCGCAACCGGGCGGCCGCAGCGTTCAGGCCTGGCGCGGCTTCACGCGCGAAGCCGCTTCCTTGGCGTTGGCGCGCGCGGTCTCCACGTCGGCGGCATGCGCCAGCGCCACGCCCATGCGGCGCTTGACGAAGCTCTCGGGCTTGCCGAACAGGCGCAGGTCCACGCCCGGCACCTGCAGCGCCTCGGCCACGCCGTCGAAGGCGATGCCCTGGGCATCGACGCCGCCGTAGATCACCGCGCTGGCGCCCGGGCTCTTGAGCGTGGTGTCCACCGGCAGGCCGAGGATCGCGCGCGCATGCAGCTCGAACTCGTTCTGCCACTGCGTGGCCATGGTGACCATGCCGGTGTCGTGCGGGCGCGGGCTGACCTCGCTGAACCAGACCTGCTCGCCCTTGACGAACAGCTCGACGCCGAACAGGCCCTGGCCGCCGAGGTCGGCCGTGACCGCCTCGGCGATCTGCTGCGCCTTCCGCAGCGCGGCGGGCGCCATCGGGTGCGGCTGCCAGCTCTCGACGTAGTCGCCGCTGACCTGCACGTGGCCGATGGGCTCGCAGAACCGGGTGCTCACGGCGCCGCCGGCGTCCTTGGCGCGCACGGTCAAGAGCGTGATCTCGTAGTCGAAGTCGATGAAGCCCTCGACGATCACGCGGCCATGGCTCACGCGGCCGCCGGCCATGGCGTAGTCCCAGGCCTTCTGCACATCGGCCGGGCCGTCGATCTTGCTCTGGCCCTTGCCCGAGCTGCTCATCACGGGCTTCACGATGCAGGGGTAGCCGATGCCCGCGTCGATCGCGGCCTGCAGCTCGGCGAGCGAGTCGCAGAACTTGTAGGGGCTGGTGGGCACGCCCAGGGTCTCGGCGGCCAGGCGGCGGATGCCTTCGCGGTCCATCGTGAGGCGGGCGGCGCGGGCCGTGGGGATCACGCGCACCGTGCCCGCGTCCTCGAGCTGCTGCAGCATCGGCGTGGCGATGGCCTCGATCTCGGGCACCACGAGCTGCGGCTTCTCGGCCTCGATCAGCGCCTGCAGCTGCGCGGGGTCGCTCATGACGATGGTGCGCGCATGGTGGGCCACCTGCTGGCCGGGTGCGTTCTCGTAGCGGTCGACGGCGATGGTCTCGACGCCCAGGCGCTGCAGGGCGATCAGCACCTCCTTGCCGAGTTCGCCGGAGCCGAGGAGCATCACGCGGGTTGCCGAGGGGGAGAGGGGGGTGCCGAGGGTGGTCATGGCGGCTTCTGTCGGTTCGGGAGGGAAGAAAAAGAGGGGAAAAGCGCGAGCGCGCACTGTAAGCCACCCGTGTCGCCCGCGGCAACGACGCGCCGGCGGGGCTGATCCACAATGGACGGCACGGCGGCTGGCCCGCCTTCTCTTTTCTTCCCCTTTCGTTTTCTCAAGGAGCATTTCTCATGGCGATTCAGACCGTCGGCATCATCGGCGCCGGCACGATGGGCAACGGCATTGCGCAGGCCTGTGCGGTGGCGGGCGTCAAGGTGGTGATGATCGACGTCGCGCAGGCGGCGGTCGACAAGGGCCTGGCCACCGTCTCGGGCAGCCTCGACCGGCTGATCAAGAAGGAAAAGCTCACCGCCGAGCAGAAGGCCGCCGCGCTGGCACTGATCCAGGGCTCGACCAACTACGATGACCTCAAGGGCGCGCAGCTCGTGATCGAGGCCGCGACCGAGAACCACGCGCTCAAGCTCAAGATCTTGAAGCAGGTCGACGAGCTCGTGGGCCCCGAGGTCATCATCGCCTCGAACACCTCCTCGATCTCGATCACGCAGCTGGCCGCCGCCACCTCGCGCGCCGACCGCTTCATCGGCATGCACTTCTTCAACCCGGTGCCGATGATGGCGCTGGTCGAGCTGATCCGCGGCTACCTCACGAGCGACGCCACCCACGACACGGTGAAGGAACTGGCCGAGCGCCTGGGCAAGTCGCCGATCACGGTGAAGAACGCGCCGGGCTTCGTGGTCAACCGCATCCTGGTGCCGATGATCAACGAGGCCTTCTTCGTGCTGTCCGAGGGCATCGCGACCGCCGAGGACATCGACGCCGGCATGAAGCTGGGCTGCAACCAGCCGATCGGCCCGCTGGCGCTGGCCGACATGATCGGCCTGGACGTCTGCCTCGCGGTGATGGAGGTCTACCTCGACCAGTTCGGCGACTCCAAATACCGCCCCTGCCCGCTGCTGAAGGAAATGGTCGCCGCCGGCCAGCTGGGCCGCAAGACCGGCCGCGGCGTCTACACCTACTGACGCGCCGAAGAACGAGGAGACCGGGAACGCCATGACCGCCACGCCCACCACCCCGCCGACCGAAGGCTGCATCGACACCCAGGTGCTCGACCACGTGCTGCTGATCGGCATCAACCGGCCCGCCAAGCGCAACGGCTGGACGCCGCCGATGTTCCGCCAGCTCGCCGAGGCCTACACGCGTCTGGACGACGACCCGAAGCTGCGCGTGGGCGTGCTGCATGCCTTCGGCGACCACTTCACGGCCGGCCTCGACCTGCCCGCGGTGGCCGACTACATGAAGCGCGGCGAGAAGGCGATCCCGCAGGGCCTGGTGGAGCCGCACGACTTCGGCCTCGAGGGCTATCGCCGGCGCACCAAGCCGATGGTGGTGGCGGTCAAGGGCATCTGCTTCACGGTCGGCATCGAGCTGATGCTCGGCGCCGACATCGTGGTGGCGGCCGACAACTGCCGCTTCTCGCAGATGGAGGTGCAGCGCGGCATCATGGCCACGGGCGGCGCCACCTTGCGCATGGCCGAGCGCGCGGGCCTCGGCAACGCGATGCTGCACCTGCTGACGGCCGACGAGTTCGGCAGCGCCGAGGCCTATCGCCTGAACTTCGTGCAGAAGGTGGTGCCCGCGGGCCAGGAGCTCGACGAGGCGCTCGCGATCGCGCAGCGCATCGCCGCGCAGGCGCCGCTGGCGGTGGTGGCCACGCGCCTCAACGTGCTCAAGGCGATCGAGCACGGACCGCTGGCCGCGGTCGGCGAGTTCATCGAGACGCAGAAGCGGCTGTCGAACAGCGAGGACGCGGCCGAGGGCGTGCGCTCCTTCATCGAGCGTCGGCCCGCGCGCTTCAGCGGGCGCTGACGAACGCCCCCGTTCCTCCCCTCTTCTTCCCCTCTCACCATGACCCTGCGACTGCGCGCGGCCCTGGCCGCCCTGACCCTCTCCGCCGTGAACACCTCCCTCCACGCCCAGGCACCGGCCGCGCCCGCGGCCCTGCCCGATCCCGCGGCCACCTCCGTCGACGCGCTCGGCTGGATGCGCGGCTTCCCGCCGCCGCCCGACAAGCTGATCACCTTCGAGAACCCCGCCGGCAACGCCTTCCCGCGCAACCGCTGGACCTTCTCGCACGTGCGCGAGGTCGTGCCCACCGCCAACGTGTGGCGCGGCAGCGGCGCCGCGAGCCCGCTGCCGGCCGCCACGGGCGTGACGCCCGAGCAGATCGAGGGCATCCGCTTCAAGTCGCTGTCGGGCGAGGACAGCACCGTCGCCCAGATGATCGCCAACACCTACACCGACGGTTTCCTGGTGCTGCACCGCGGCCAGGTGGTGTACGAGAAGTACTTCGGCGCGCTCACGCCCGAGCGGCCGCACCTCGCGATGTCGGTCACCAAGTCCTTCGTCGGCACGCTCGCGGCCATCCTCGCCGACGAGGGCAAGCTCGACCCCGCGGCGCCCGTGACCCAATACGTGCCCGAGCTCAAGGACAGCGCCTATGGCGACGCCACGGTGCGCCAGGTGATGGACATGACCATCGGCGTGCGCTATTCCGAGAACTACGCCGACCCCAAGGCCGAGATCTGGGATTACTCGCGCGCCGGCGGCTTCATCCCGCGCGCGCCCGGCTACAGCGGCCCGAAGACCTTCTACGAGTTCCTCGCGCTGCAGAAGAAGGAAGGCGCGCACGACGAGGCCTTCGGCTACAAGACCATCAATGCCGAGGTGCTGGCCTGGATCCTGCGCCGCGCCAGCAACCAGTCGCTGGCCGACCTGCTCAGCGAGAAGATCTGGCGCCGCATCGGCGCCGAGCAGGACGCCTATTTCATGGTCGACAGCATCGGCACCGAATCGGGCGGCGGCGGCCTCAACACCACGCTGCGCGACCTCGCGCGCTTCGGCGAGACCCTGCGCAACGGCGGCCGCGCGCCCAACGGGCAGCAGGTGTTCCCGAAGGCGGTGGTCGACGACATCCGCCGCGGCGGCGACACCGCCAAGTTCGCGAAGGCCGGCTACGGCCTGCTGCCGGGCTGGTCGTACCGCAACATGTGGTGGGTGTCGAACAACGCGCACGGCGCCTACATGGCGCGCGGCATCCACGGCCAGAGCATCTACGTGGACCCGGCGGCACAGATGGTGATCGTGCGCTACGCGGCGCACCCGATCGCCGCCAATGCCGGCAACGACCCGCTGACGCTGCCGGGCTTCGCCGCGGTGGCCGATGCGCTGATGAAGCGCCCCTGATTTTTCCTCCCCTCTCCCGCCGGGAGAGGGCGCCTGAAAACCCCGCGTCACGAAATACTTTGCACACAATTTAATTGAGTGCCATAATTCGCCCATGCCCTCCTTGACGCAAGACGAACTCCTGAAGCTGGACAACCAGCTCTGCTTCGCCATGTACTCCGCCTCGCTGGCCATGACCCGCCTGTACAAGCCCCTGCTCGACAAGCTCGGCCTCACCTACCCGCAGTACCTGGTGATGCTCGCCCTGTGGGAAAAAGACGGTCCCATGGTCTCCGAGCTCGGCGAGCGCGTCTCGCTCGACTCGGGCACGCTCACCCCGCTGCTCAAGCGCCTCGAGGCCAACGGCTTCGTGGCCCGCGTGCGCGACGTGGCCGACGAGCGCCGCGTGCACATCACGCTCACGGCCGCGGGCCGTCGCCTCAAGGCGCGCGCGGGCCACGTGCCCGAATGCCTGCTCGCGGCCTCCGAATGCTCGGTGCCCGAGCTCGTGGACCTCACCCACCAGATTCAAGCGCTGCGCGACCGCATCCGCAAGGCCGCCTGAGCAAGCAAGCCATTTCAATCACTACAACAGGTTTCTCCCGCCGCGTGCCATTCCGGACCACGACGGCTTTCTTCAACCACCGTTCCACTTCGACCAAGGAAACATCACCATGACCACCAAGCTCGACAAAGTGCTCTACACCGCCCAGGCCCACACCACGGGCGGCCGCGACGGCGCCGGCAAATCCAGCGACGGCGCGATCGACGTCCAGCTGAGCTCGCCCGGTTCGGGCAAGCCCGGCACCAACCCCGAACAGCTGTTCGCGGTCGGCTACGCTGCCTGCTTCATCGGCGCGATGAAGGCCGTGGGCCCGAAGATCGGCGTCAAGGTGCCGGACGACGTGGCGATCGACTCCAGCGTCTCCCTCGGTCCGACGAATGGCGGCGCCGCCTACGGCATCGCGGTCAAGCTCGCGATCACGCTGCCCGGCCTCGACGCCGAACAGAAGCAGAAGCTGGTCGACACGGCCCACCAGGTCTGCCCGTACTCGAACGCCACGCGCGGCAACATCGACGTCGAACTGACGATCGCCTGAGCCTCCCGCGCTCCATGACGAAGCCCCGCTCGCGGGGCTTTTTTGCGTGCGCGCGCTTGTCCCGCGCGTGACGCGCCGGCGACCTGCGCGATGGCGCCTTTCACGAAGCTTGGCTAATGTCACGTGGACGCACCCCTTGCCACCCCAGCGGCCGGAACGCCGCGCAGCCACGGAGCCTCGACACGCCATGAGCACCACCCTCAGCCTGCAGATCCGCAAGAGCCGACTGGGCGACACCCGCCTCGACGACAGCACCGACACCCCGCTGGCCGACGGCCAGGTGCGCGTGCGCATCGACAGCTTCGCGCTGACCTCGAACAACATCACCTACGCCGCCTTCGGCGACGCCATGAGCTACTGGCGCTTCTTCCCCACCGGCGACGAGGCCTGGGGCAACATCCCCGTGTGGGGCTTCGCGAGCGTGGTGCAGTCGCTGCATCCGGGCGTGGCCGTGGGCGAGCGCCTCTACGGCTACTGGCCCATGGCCACGAGCGCGGTGCTCAGTCCCACGCGGCTGTCGCCCGAGCGCCTCGCCGACGGCGCCGCGCACCGCGCCGAGCTGCCGGCGGTCTACAACCAGTACTTCCGCTGCAATGCCGACCCGCTCTACACCGCCGACAGCGAGGACACGCAGGCGCTGCTGCGCCCGCTGTTCATCACCTCCTGGCTGATCGACGACTTCATGGCCGACAACGACTTCTTCGGCGCGCGCACCATGCTGCTGTCGAGCGCCTCGAGCAAGACGGCCTACGGCACCGCGTTCCAGCTGCATCAGCGCGAAGGCATCGAGGTGGTCGGCCTGACCTCGGCCGCCAACGTCGGCTACTGCGAGAGCCTGGGCTGCTACCACCGCGTGCTGCGCTACGACGCGCTCGACGAATTGCCCGCCGACACGCCCTGCGTCTACATCGACTTCGCGGGCAACGGCGCGCTGCGCGAGGCGATCCATGCGCGCTTCACCGGCCTGCGCTACAGCTGCGCGATCGGCGGCACGCATGTCGAGGAACTGGCCTCCAAGGGCGCCACCCGCGAGCTCGCGGGCCCGCGCGCCACGCTGTTCTTCGCGCCCGCGCAGATCAAGAAGCGCACCGCCGAATGGGGCGCCGAGGAATTCAGCCGCCGCATGGTGGCGGCCTGGCAGGCCTTCACCGCACGCGCGACCGATGCCGCGAGCCCCTGGCTGCGCGCCGAGCACCACCACGGCGGCGCGGCCGCGCAGGCGGCCTATGCCCAGGTGCTGGCCGGCAAGGGCGATCCGCGCACCGGCCACATCCTGTCGCTGCACGCGCACCCCGGCGGCCTCTGAAAAACGCGCGGGGTGCGGGCGACGACAATCGCCGCATGATTCCCGATTCCCCCGCGGCGCCCGCCGGCCACCCTGCCCATCCCTACGAGAGCCTCACGCCCGACGTGGTGCTCGACGCGCTCGCGGGCCTCGGCCTGCACGGCGACGGCCGGCTCACCGGGCTCAACTCCTACGAGAACCGGGTCTACCAGGTGCACCTCGAGGACCCGCAGCCGCACCCGGCCGTGGTGGTCAAGTTCTACCGGCCCGGCCGCTGGAGCGAGGCCGAGATCCTCGAGGAACACGCTTTCTCGCTCGAACTCGCCGCGGCCGAGGTCCCCGCCGTGCCACCGCTGGCCTTCGGCGGCGCCACCTTGCACCGCCATGCCGGCTTCGCCTTCAGCGTGAGCCCCTACCGCGGCGGCCGCGCGCCCGAGCTCGACGACTTCGAGGTGCTCGAATGGGTCGGACGCTTTCTCGCGCGCATCCACACCGTGGGCGCCGCGCGCCCCTTCGAGGCGCGGCCCGCGCTCGACCTGCGGAACTTCGGCACCGCCTCGCGCGACTGGCTGCTGGCGCACGACAAGCTGCCGCTCGACGTGCAGCGCGACTGGGAGAAGGCCTGCAACGAGGCGCTCGAGATGATCGCCGCGACCCCGCTTTCAGGCTCGGCCGCCGCTGGCGACGGGCCGCGCAAGCTGCGCCTGCATGGCGACGTGCACCCCGGCAACATCCTCTGGACGCCGACCGACCGCCCCCACGGCGGCCCGCACTTCGTCGACCTCGACGACGCGCGCACCGGCTTCGCGGTGCAGGATTTGTGGATGCTGCTGTCGGGCGAGCGCGCCCAGCGCACCGCGCAGCTCTCCGGGCTGCTCGACGGCTACGAGCAGTTCCGCGAATTCGACCGCCGCGAGCTCGCGCTGATCGAGCCGCTGCGCACGCTGCGCCTGATCCACTACAGCGCCTGGCTCGCGCGGCGCTGGGAAGACCCGATCTTCCCGATCAACTTCCCCTGGTTCGGCAGCAGCGACTACTGGAAGGGCCAGGTCCAGATGCTGCAGGACCAGTGCGAGGCGATGGCCGAGGACCCGATCTACGCCTGAACCGTCGGCGCCGACAGCCGGCGGATCTCCTCGCGCACGATCTCGCGGTGATGGTGCGAGGGCGAGAGACCGATGAACTGCGTGTACTTCTCGAGCGCGGCCGCGACGTTGCCCGCGTCCTCGAGGTCCAGCGCCTCGAGCATCAGTTGCGTGAACAGCCGGTTGGCATCGGCCTCGCGGCGCGAGGCCGCGAGCGTGCGCGGCTGCAGCTCGGGCTGCTCGGCATAGATCCGGCGCTGCACCTCGATCAGCTCGACCATCGCGCGGCCGATGCGGTGCACCTGCTCGGTGGCCGGCTCGAGGCCGCAGGCCCGCACGTCGGCCGCGGCCTGGTCGAGCAGGTGCGAGGCCACGCGCAGCAGCCGGTTCAACGATTTGAGGCTCATGGCAGCACCGCCCCGGCCGTGCCCGCCGGCCCGGCCCTGCACGCACGCGCCGCCATCAGGACGCCAGCTCCGCGCCGTCGAGCTGCCGCTTGAGCGCGAGCTGCGTCTCGCGCTCGGCGATCGCGAGCCGCTTGGCCGCCTGCTCGCCATGGGTCTTCACCGAGAAGGCCTTGCTGACGGTGCCGCGCCCGGCGATGAAGGTGATCGCCATCCAGTAGCCCGGATGGTCGGGCCGCGGCGACTTGAACTGCACGCCGCTGGTGCCGCTCGAGTTGTTGCGCCGCACGATCTCCGCGCGCGAGAGCCGCGCCGTGCGCGCGCGCGGCGCGGCATCGGTCTCGCGGCGGATCGCTTCCTCGGCCGGGTGCACGTGCGCCAGGCCGGTCATCTGCGCGAGCTGGCGCGCGCGCTCGGCCAGCGCCGCCGCATGGGCCGCGCGGTCGGCGCCATCGACCGAGAAATAGGTCTGCAGGATCTGGTCCTCGGCGATGTAGGTCTTGGCGAGCCAGGCGCGCACGCGGCCGTCGGGCGCGACGCGGCTGTAGACGCCGGGCGCGCCGGTGCTGTTGTTGGCGCGCGGCTGCTCGGCCCGCGCGCGGCGCGCGATCGGCGGGTGCTGCCGCACGATGGCGTCGCGCCAGTCCTGCGCATGCGCGAGCGCCTGTTCGGCGCCGCCGTAGCTCGCCCGGCCGAACTGCCGGTAATGGCGGGTTCCGTTGCGCATGACGGAGACCTCGTAGCCCCAGGGCCGGGTGAAGATGCCGTACATGGCGGCGGAATTGGGGATACCTTTGGGCATGCTGGCGTCGACTCGGCCATGTCGTTGATCTGAACCCCCTGGCGGCACCCCTTTTTTCTGGCGTGCTCTTGAAGGCCCGGGCCACGGCGAGGTTGGCGGGAATACTAAAGCCTTCGCAAGGCCTTGGGCATCACCGGTTCCGGTAGCCCGGCGCGGCGCGGGGTCGATGCCCCGCATGGTCACGGCCCTGCCACGAAGACGGTGCAGAACGGCGTCCGCGTTCAGCGCTTCGCGCTCTCGCGCAGACTCTTCGCGAGCCCGTCGAGCAACCGCTGCACCAGCATGTTCGGCGGTCCCGCGCGCCACACGCCGTAGGCCTCCGACGGCGTGACCTCGCGGTCGAGCGGACGGAACACCGCACCGCTCAACGCCGAGTGCCGCATCGCCTGCGGCACCAGCGCCACGCCCATGCCCTGCGACACCAGCGAGACCACCGCGAGCCAGTGCCGCACCTCGTGCCGCACCTCGGGATGGAAACCCGCGTCGGCGCAGATCGAGAGGATGCGCTCGTGGTAGTCGGGCGAGGCCTCGCGCGAGAACAGCACGAAGGGTTCGCCGCGCAGCTCGGCCGGCGCGAGCGCGCGCCGCCGCGCCAGCGCATGGCCCGCGGGCAGGCAGCAGACGAAAGGCTCGGTCAGCAGCAGCCGGTGCTGCAGCTCGGGCGGCATGCGCGCGGTGTGGACGAAGCCGAGGTCGAGCCGGTCGTGCATCAGCTCGGCGATCTGCACGCCCGAGTTGAGTTCGGCCAGCGTGATGCGCACCGCCGGATGTTTGGCCTGGAACGCACGCAGCGCCTGCGGCAGGCCGCGGTAGAGCATCGCGCCGACGAAGCCGATGCGCAGCCGGCCGGCCGAGCCCTGCGCGATATCGCGCGCCTCGAGCGCGGCCTCCTCGGCCTGCTGCAGCAGCCGGCGCGCCGACACGCGCAGCGCATCGCCCGCGGGCGTGAGCCGCACCTCCTTGCTGTTGCGCTCGAACAGGCGCGCGCCCACCGTGTCCTCGAGCTGGCGGATCGCCACCGACAGCGGCGGCTGCGAGATCGAGAGCCGGCGCGCCGCGCGCCCGAAGTGCAGCTCCTCGGCGAGCACGGAGAAATAGCGCAGGTGACGCAGTTCCATGAATAGGCAAATCGAATCGAGCAAGACCCAAACGATATTAGACACGGATCGTCACGGCTTGAACAATGGCGCGAATCCAGGAGACAAGCCATGCCCCAGACGTCTGCCGTGCCTGCAGCGCCCGCCGTTCACCCCATCCCCGACCGCCACGGTCAGAACCTCTACAGCGTCGACACCGAGCTGCAGTCGCTGCTCGCGCTCTACCTGCCCGAGGACCTGCTGCGCCACCTGCGGCCACACCTCGAGCGCCTCGGCGGCCTCGCGGGCGGCAGGCTCGACGAGCTGGCCGGCACCGCCGACCGCAACCCGCCCACCCTGATGCAGCGCACGCGCATCGGGCTCGACGAGCAGCAGGTGATCAAGCATCCGGCCTACGTCGAGATGGAGCGCCTCGCGCTCAGCGAATTCGGCCTGGCCGCGATCTCGCATCGCGACGAGACGCTGGGCTGGAAGGGCCGCATGCCGCCGCTCGTGAAATACGCGCTGACCTACCTGTTCGTGCAGGCCGAGTTCGGCCTGTGCTGCCCGGTCTCGATGACCGATTCGCTCACGCGCACGCTCAAGAAGTTCGGCGCGCCCGCGCTGGTGCAGAAGTACCTGCCGCGCCTGACCTCGCTCGACTTCGACGAACTCGCGCAGGGCGCGATGTTCATGACCGAGCAGGCCGCGGGCTCCGACATCGCCGCCACCGCCACGCTGGCGCGGCGCGAGGCCGACGGCAGCTGGCGCCTCACGGGCGACAAGTGGTTCTGCTCGAACCCCGACGCCGACTTCGCGATGGTGCTCGCGCGCGCCGAGGACGGCGTGGCCGGCATGAAAGGCGTGTCGCTGTTCCTGCTGCCGCGCCGGCTCGACGACGGCAGCCTCAACCACTACCGGATCATCCGGCTCAAGGACAAGCTCGGCACGCGCTCGATGGCCAGCGGCGAGATCCGGCTCGAGGGCGCGCTCGCCTTCCTGGTCGGCGAGGAAGGCCGCGGTTTCGTGCAGATGGCCGACATGGTCAACAACTCGCGGCTGTCGAACGGCGTGCGCGCCGCGGGCCTGATGCGCCGCGCGGTGGCCGAGGCCGAGTACATCGCGGCCGAGCGCCAGGCCTTCGGCCGCACGCTCGACCGGATGCCGCTGATGCAGCGCCAGCTCGACAAGCTGCGCGTGCCGGCCGAGCAGGCGCGCACCATGGTCTGCCAGACCGCCTTGGCGCTCGCGCGCTCCGATGCCGGCGAGCCCGATGCCTACGCGCTCCTGCGCATCCTCACGCCGCTCATCAAGTTCCGCGCCTGCCGCGATGCGCGCAAGGTCACGGGCGATGCGATGGAGGTGCGCGGCGGCTGCGGCTACATCGAGGAATGGAGCGATCCACGGCTGGTGCGCGATGCCCACCTGGGCTCGATCTGGGAGGGCACGAGCAACATCGTCGCGCTCGACGTGATCCGCGCCGTCAAGCGCGAGGGCTCGCTGCCGGTGCTGCGCGCCCATTGCGAAAAGCTGATCGCCGAAGCCGAACCGGCCCCGGCCTTCGCCCAGGCGCTGCGCGATGCGCTGGCGCGCGCCGCCGCGCTGGCCGAGACGGCCGCGCGCGAAGGCGGCGACGTGCTCGCGCGCCAGGCCGCCTCGGCGCTCTACCACTGCACCAGTGCGAGCGCGATGGCCTGGGAGGCCGCGCGCACCGGCTCGGCCGCGCGGCTGCGCTGGTCGCAGCTCGCGCTGCTGCACCGCGTGCTGCCGCGCGATCCGCTCGCGCCCGATGCGCTGCCCGCGGACTGGACCGCGGCCTGAGCCCTTCCCTCGAACAAAGAACGGAGACCTCCTCTATGAAACACCTCGCTTCCGTCCTCGCGCTGGCCACCGCCTGCGCCGGCCTGCTGGCCGCGGCCCCCGCCGCGCAGGCCGACACCGCCTTCCCGTCCAAGCCGATGATGCTGGTCGTGCCCTTCCCGCCCGGCGGTCCCACCGACGCGATGGCGCGCACGCTCGCGGCCGAGATGAAGGACCGCATGGGCCAGCCGATGATCGTGGAGAACCGCGCCGGCGCGGGCGGCAACATCGGCGCCGAGTACGTGGCGCGCGCCGAGGCCGATGGCCATGTGCTGCTGTTCGGCACCTCGGGCCCGCTCGCGATCAACGCCAGTCTCTACCGCAAGATCAACTACGACCCGGTCAAGAGCTTCACGCCCGTGATCCAGGTCGGCTACCTGCCGAACATCCTGGTGGTGAATCCCGCGCTGCCGGTGAAGACCGTGCCCGAGCTCGTCGCCTATGCCAAGGCCAACCCCGGCAAGCTCAGCTATGCCTCCTCGGGCAACGGTGCCTCCTCGCACCTCGCGGGCGTGCTGTTCAACTCGATTGCCGGCACCGACTTCCAGCACATCCCCTACAAGGGCACCGGCCCCGCGCTCAACGACCTGCTGGGCGGCCAGGTCAGCATGACCTTCACCGACATCCTCACCGCGCTGCCCTACGTCAAGGCCGGCAAGCTGCGCGCGCTGGGCGTGGCCACCCTCGCGCGCTCGCAGGCGCTGCCCGAGGTGCCCACGATCTCGGAGCAGGGCTACAAGGGCTACGACGTGAGCGTGTTCTTCGGCATCGTCGCGCCCGCGGGCACGCCGGCCGATCGCGTGGCGAAGCTCAACCATGCCTTCGCCGAGGTGCTGAACTCGCCCAGGGTCAAGCAGATGTTCGCGGCCCAGGGCCTCGAGGCCAGCGCCGACACCTCGCCGCCGAAGCTCGGCCAGTTCATCGCGAGCGAGTCGGCGAAGTGGAAGGACGTGGTCAAGAAGTCGGGCGCGCAACTCGACTAGCGCATCCGCAACCGATCCGCCGCACGTGCCCCGAACGACAAGACAAAGGGAACAAGAAATGACACAAGGCGCACTCGCGGGCATCCGCGTGCTCGACATCTCCCGCATCCTCGGCGGCCCCTACTGCGGCCAGATCCTCGGCGACCATGGCGCCGACGTGCTCAAGATCGAGCCGCCGCAGGGCGACGACACGCGCACCTGGGGCCCGCCGTTCAAGGATGGCGTGGCTTCCTACTACCACGGCCTCAACCGCAACAAGCGCGTGCAGCACCTCGACTTCTCGACCGAGGAAGGCCGCGCCGCCCTGCTCGCGCTGGTGGCCGAGGCCGACGTGCTGATCGAGAACTTCAAGACCGGCACCATGGAACGCTGGGGCATCGGCTACGAGACCCTGTCGCAGCGCTTTCCGCGCCTGGTCTGGTGCCGCGTCTCGGGCTTCGGCGCCGACGGTCCGCTCGGTGCGCTGCCCGGCTACGACGCCGCCGTGCAGGCCATGACCGGCATCATGAGCGTCAACGGCGAGGCCGAGGGCGGGCCGCTGCGCGTGGGCCTGCCCGTGGTCGACATGGTGACCGGCCTCAACGCCGTCATCGGCGTGCTGCTCGCGCTGCAGGAACGCCAGCGCAGCGGACGCGGCCAGTTCGTCGAGGCCGCGCTCTACGACAGCGGCATCTCGCTCTTGCATCCGCACGCCGCCAACTGGTTCATGGACGGCAGCGCGCCGCGCCGCACCGGCAACGCCCATCCCAACATCTATCCCTACGACGCCCTCGCCACCGGCACCGACCCCGTGTTCGTCGCCGTCGGCAACGACCGCCAGTTCGCGAGCCTGTGCGGCTGCATCGGCCTGCCCGCGCTGGCCACCGATCCGCGCTTCGCCACCGCGGGCGCGCGCTCGGTGAACCGCGACGCGCTCAAGCAGCAACTCGAGACCGCCATGGCCGCCTTCGACGGCCGCGTGCTGGTCGAGCAGCTCATGGCAGCGGGCGTGCCGGCCGCGCCCGTGCTGCCCGTGGCCGCCGCGCTCGAGCATCCGCACACGGCGCACCGCGGCATGGTGGTCGAGCTCGAAGGAGGCTATCGCGGCATCGGTGCACCCGTGAAGCTGGGCCGCACGCCCGCGAGCTACCGGCATGCGCCGCTGACGCCGGGCGATGCCTTCCTGCCGCGCGAGGCGGACACGCCGGCGCGCTGAAGCCCCCGCCGTTCCCGCCTTGTGCGATAAAGGCGGGATGCAATCCACTCCTGCGGTTCCTCCCGGAACGGACGGCGCCATCGCGCGCGTGGCGGCACGCACCGCGCTGGTCCTCGAGACCAACAACCTGCGCGGCGGCGCCGATGCGCAGGCCAGGGCCGCCGCCAGCCTGCAGCGGCTCATCGCGCTGCTCGCGCGTCAGAAGCAGCCGCTGTCCACGCTGGCCCAGGTGGTCATCACGCACGACGGCCTCGATGCCGCCACCTGCGAGCAAGTGCAGCGACTGGCCCAGCGGCCCGTGGACTTCGTGCGCATCGACGCCAGCACCGGCTACTACGACGCCAAGAACACCGGCTTCGCGGCCACCGACGCGGCGCGCTGCGACTGGGTGGTGTTCGCCGATGCCGACTGCCTGCCCGACGAGGACTGGCTGCGCGAGCTGCTCGCGCCCTTCGCGCGCGCCGACGCGCCGGCCGTGGTGGCGGGCCGCACCAGCTACGCGGCCAACGTGGTGGGCACCGCGCTCACCACCATCGACTTCATGTACTTCCCGAACGAGCACGCGGGCGCGACGAGCAACTTCTACGCGAACAACGTGGCGTTCCGGCGCGAGGTCTTCGACACCCACGGCTACCAGGCGCTCGACGGCGTGTACCGCGCCCACTGCCAGGTGCTCGGCATGCGGCTGCGCGCGGCCGGCATCCCGCTGCACTACGCGGCGCGCGCCCACACCGAGCACCGCCTGCCCGACACGCGGCGCGAGGCGCTCAAGCTGCGCTGGATGCGCGGGCAGGACACGTATTCGCTCACGCCGCACCTGCTGCGCAGCTACGTCTCGCCGCGCTGGCAATGGCTCGCGAAGAGCGGTCCGATCGGCCCGCTGTGCGTGCTCGTCACGCGGCTGGGCTTCAGCCTGCGCGCGCTCAACCGGCAGGACCTGCCGCCGCTGCGCGGCGCGCGCTGGGCGCTCGGCGTGCTGCTGATCCTGGGCTTCTCGGCCGTCGACATGCTCGGCGCCTTCGCGCGCGGCATCGGCCTGCACACCACGGGCCGCGCGCATGCCGATGCGCAGGCGCTGTCATACCACCGCCCCTGAGGCCCGCGACCATGGCACGCATGCTCGTTCTCGCCGCCCTCGCGCTGCTCGCCCCCGGACTCGCGGCCTCGGCCGAGTTCTCGGGCCGCGGCGTCTTCGCCTTCCGCTCGGGCAGCGGCTGCCCTCTCGCCAACGGCGGCGAGGACTGCAACCGGCTCGCGCTCGACGACGAGCACACGCGCGCCACGCTCGACGAGGCGACGCACACGCTGCGCTTCTCGAATGGCTTCGGCTACGACAGCAAGCGCATCGTCGGCGACGTGGTGCTGCAGGGTTCGGGCCGCACGGCCGACGGCCAGCGCGTGCCGCTGAGCTTCCATGCGTTGCTGAGCCGCTCGGGCAACGACTGGTCGTTCAGCAGCCATGCGCATGCGCCGGTGCGCGGCGAGTTCTCCGAGATCCGCATCGATCCCTGGCAGCTCGTGGTCGGCGAGGCCGGCGGCGAGCGCGTGCTGTTCAGCAGCGCGCAGGTCATGGAGGCGCTCGCCAGGCCCTCGCTGACGGCGCGCCTGGCCGACGAGCTGGTGCAGGTGCGCGACAACCGCGAGAGCGCCGCGCGCGACGCCGACATCACGGTCGGGCTCGGCGTGTCGAAGGCCGTCAAGTGGGTGGCGCGCACGCGCTTCGCCACGACGCGCAACCAGCCGCTGGCCGAGGCGATGCGCGAGGGCAACTGGTCGCTCGAGCTGCAGGCGCTCAGCGGCCGGATCCCGCGCCAGGTGGTGCAGCGCGACCTGTTCCTCTACGGGCTCGAATCGCAGTCGCTGCTGCAGCCGCTGCTGCAGCGCGGCTTCCGCAAGAACGAGACGCTCGCGATCGGTGCCGCCGGCGGCAAGGGCTTCGTGCGCTACGACGGGCAGCAGCGCGAGTTCGCGGGCGCCGACGCCACGGCGCGCGGTTTCCTGCAGGGCAGCTTCCTGGGGCTGGTGCTCGGCTGGCAGCAACAGCAGTTGCAGCCCGTGGCACTGGACGCGAAGGCGCGGCCGAATGGCCGCTGAGCCGTACGCGCAGGCCGAGACCGAAGCCCCGGGCTTCGAGAGCCTCGCGCCGCCATCGCTGCGCGGCTGGCCCGCGCTGCAGGCCGCGCTGGTGCACCGCGTGAAGCGCGCCGCGCTGCGGCAACTGCATGCCAGCCGCGCGGGCGAGGCGCTGCTGCTGCGCTTCTACCTCGTGGGCGAGGAATCGTCGGAGCAGGCGCTGCAGCGCGAACTGCGCGCCGCCGCGCCCGACTGGCTCGCGCGCCAGCTCGACCAGCACCTGGCCGACGAGCAGCTGCATGCGCGGCTGTTCGCCGAGGCCATCGCCGAACGCGGCGGGCGCGCACGGGCCGGTGCCCTCGATGGCGAGCAGCCGCGGCCCGACTGGTTCAGCCGGCGCAAGCTCGCGCGCTGGCAGGCGCTGATCCGGCGCCACGCGCCGCATTTCGCGCATGGCGGACTGGTGCCGGCCTATGCGATCGGCCTCGCGGCCGAGCAGATGGCCTCGCGCATCCTCGAGCGCCACTGCGCGCTGATCGGGCCCGCGCATGCGCTGCATCCGCTGCTCGCGCGCGTGTGGGCCGACGAGCAGCGCCATGTGCGGCTGTGCAGCCACACGCTGCGGCGCTGCGTGGCGCCGCACGAGCGCGCGCGGCTCGCGCGGCTGATGGACGAGGTGCGCGCCATCGAGCGCGGCTTCGGCGTCACGGGCGCGCTCGGCATGTGGTGCGCGGGCGCGGCGCTGCGGCTCGCGCCGCACGCGGGTTGAGCGTCGGCTGAGCCATGCCGCGCATCCTCTACCTCGCGACCGCGGACGCGCGCGGCCACCTGATGCGCTCGCAGCTGCTCGCGCACGCGCTGCGCGCGGCCGGCGCGCAGGTGCAGGTGCTGACCACCTCCGACGAGGGCGCGCTCTTCCTCGCCGGCTTCGGCATCGAGGCGCCCGTGCTCTCGCGCCACTACGCGGTGCAGTTCGACGCGCGGCAGAACATGCTGCGCCGCGAGACCGACCGCAACGTGGCGCACTACGTGTTCCGGCCCGGCCGCATGCTGCGCGACATCGTGCGGCTGCACGGCCGGCTGCGCGATGCCGACCTGGTGGTCAACGACTCCTTTCATCCCGCGCTGCTGTTCATGGGCGCGCTGCCGCCGTGGCGGCACAAGGTGGTGCACGTGTACGGCGCGAGCCTGCGACGCGCGCTCGAAGGCAACTTCAGCGGCCGGCTGCCGGGCTGGACGGCGCGCGCCTTCGGCCGCATCGTGGCCTGGCAGATCGGGCGCAGCCGCGCGCGCATCGCGCACGACTTCGCGCAGGGAGCGCCGGCGCACGAGGGCCATGGCACGCACCGGCTCTCGACGCCGGTGGCCGTGGCCTCGGGCGAGGAGGCCGGGCCCGTTGCCCCGCGAGCCGCGGTCTACCTCAACCCGCACTTCAGGGACACGGCGCTGGCCGACGGCCTCGAACGCGGCCTGGCCGCCGCGGGCCTGAACGCGCATTGCGTGGGCGAGGGCTATGCCGGGCGCGCCGGCTGGCAGCCGCAGGACGCGCACTGGATCGACAGCGCGGCGCGCAGCGCCTTCATCGTCTCGGCCCCGGGCATGGCGGCGCTGTCGGTGGCCCAGGTCTACCGCAAGCCGATCCTGCTGCTGTTGACCGACCAGCCCGAGCAGGCGAGCAATGCCGAGCGCGCCGCGCAACTCGGGCTGCATCACCGCACGGTGGTGTGGCGCGGCGATGCGGCCGCGTTCGCGAACGACGTGGCGGCCGCGGCGCGCGAGCTGGGCGCGCGCACCGAGGCCACCGCCGCGCAGGGCCGTGAAGCGGCGCTCGAGCGGCTGCAGCCGTGGCGCCAGCTGCTGCTGGAGCTGGCCACGCAGGCCGCCCCGGCCCGCGCAGACTCCTAGCCTGCCGCGCGCCGGCCGGACTGAAGGAAGACGCGCAGCATCCGGTCGAGCACGCGACCGGGCGCCGCCGTCGAGGCCTCGGGCTGCGGCAGCGCCGCGACCCCGCCCGTGCCGGTCGCGTTCATCGACACGCGCAGCCGGCGCAAGGTGAAGCCCGAGCGCACCACCGGCGCCTGCGTGCCGTCGGCCACCTCCGCGCCGGCCGCCTCGCCGACGAAGAACTGCAGCACCAGGCACTTGCGCTGCGGCGAGGGCACGAGCTCGAACACCAGGCTGCGCCGCCATGCGCCCGTCGTGCGCTGGCCCGGCAGCATCGCGCCGTCGAGCAGCGCCACCACGCGCGTGCCCTTGGCTTCGCAGCGGTAGTCGATGCGCACGCGCAAGCGCTGCGCCGGCGCCTGCAGCGGGTGCGCGAACACGGCCGCGGGCGGCAGCGGGATCGCCAGGCAGGCCAGCGCGCCTTCGCTCCAGGTGTCGACGTCGTCGGGTGCCGCCCAGCCATGGGCCAGCCAGGCCGTGGCCGGATTGCCGGTGCGGAAGGCGTAGTCGCGGCCGAGCACGAGCTCGGGCAGCGGCTGCAGGCCCGGGCTGTCGTCGTCGAGGCCCCAGCGCGTGGAGAAGGCGCGTTCGATCGCATCCGCGGGCCAGGCGCCGGCATCGCCGGTCGATGCCGCGATCAGCCCCTGCGACTCGGGCGCCTGGCAGGCCTCCAGCACGAAGTCGAGCGAGCCGAGCTCCGGTCCCACCGGCATCCACGGCGAGCAGCCCGCGGGCAGGCATTCGGGCGCGTTGCGGTCGGCACGGATCAGCGCGCGCGTGGGCTTGAGGAAGTAGCGCGCCTCGGTCAGCACGCTCGACGACAGCCCGGCGACGAAGCGCACGTTGTCGGCCGACAGCAGCGCATAGCTGTTCTCGCGCGTCCAGGCGACGTTGGGAATGGCGCGCGCGATCGGCGCGAGGTCGTGCAGCGCGGGCTCGTAGGGATGCGGTTTCACCACCAGCAGGTCGACCTCCTGCGCCAGCGTGCGCAGCGCGCCGATCACGGCCGACGGATGCTGGCTGCGCCCGCCGCTCACCAGCGACAGGTCGACCAGGCTCTGGCCGAAGAACACGCCCACGCGCAGGCGCGGATCGAACAGCGCGCCCGTGCCGCGGCGCGCGAAGAAGCCCTGCAGCGAGGCCGCGTGGTTCCAGAACAGCTCCTCGCCGATGGCGCGGGCCTCGAGCGCGGCACGGATGCGCGCGTCGTTGGTGCGCGCGCAGAAGTGCAGGTGCTCGGTGAAGCGGCGCGGGTCGATCTCGATGTCGAGGTAGCTCGCGCCGCCGCGGTCGATCGCGTGCTGCAGCGCGGGCGTCAGGCCCCAGCCGATCACCAGGCAGCCGGGGCCGAAGGCGGGCCAGCCCTCGAGCTCCCGCAGCGGCGCGAGGTCGGCGATGCAGGCGCGGGCCCAGCCCGCCGGCGTGGCCGGCAGGCCCAGGAGCGCCATCGCGCGCGCCACGTCGATCGCGCCGCCGTGCGAGCGTGGCGCGATCTCGCGCATCGGCAGGCCGAGCCGCCCGAGCGCCGAGCCGAAGAAGCCCTTGAGGAAACGGCGGTTGGCGGGGAAGTGGTTGAGCCCGTTGGCGGGCGAGCGGAAGAGATCGTCCGCGAAGATGACCTGGTGGAACCGGCGTGCTGGCATGGCGTGGGACGGTCGGTGCCGGAGGCCCTGCGGGCCGCCTCGCCGGCCGGTGGCTGAGGTGGAGGCGCCAATCTAGGACCGCACTCTTAGCGGGCGGTGAGCCGCGCGTCCCGCGCGCGCAAAGTTCATGCAAAGGCCGCGTAAAGCGCGCGCCGTGCGTGAACGGCACGCAAAGTACGCGGGCGGTTCAGTCGAGCGTCAGGTTGAGCTCGCGGATCAGGCCGTCCCAGCGCTCGGATTCCTGATGCAACAGCGTGGCGAATTGCGCCGGCGTGCCGCCCACCGGCTCGATGCCGTAGGCCGCGAGCCGGCGATGCACCGCGGGGTTGTGGATCGCGCTCGCGATCGCCTGCTGCAGCCGCGCCACCAGCTCGGCCGGCGTGCGCACCGAGGCCACCACGCCGACCAGCGCCGCGGCCTCGACGCCCGCGATGCCGAGCTCGGCGAAGGTCGGCACCCCGGGCAGCTGCGGCAGGCGCACGCTGTCGGCGACCGCGAGCGCGCGCACGCGGCCGCTGCGGATGAAGCCCAGCGCCGCGGCGAGGTCGCACATCATGGTCTGCAGCTGGCCGCCGGCGAGATCGGCCACCGCGTTCGCGGCGCCGCGGTAGGGCACATGCTGCATGCGCAGGCCGGCCTGCCGCTCGAGCAGCTCCATCGCGAGATGGTGCGGACTGCCGGTGCCGGCCGAGGCGAAGCTGAGCTTGCCGGGGTAGGCGCGCGCGTCCTCGAGGAAGGCGCGCGCGTCGCGCACGCCGCTCGCGGGGCCGACCAGCAGCACCATCGGGAAGCGGCCGAGCAGCGTGACCGGCGCGAAGTCGCGCTGCGGGTTGTAGCCGAGGTTGCGGTAGAGCAGCGGGTTGAAGACCAGCGTGCCGTTGTCGGCCGACAGCACGGTGTAGCCGTCGGCCGGCGCGCGCAGGATCTCGGCGGCGCCGAGCGCGGTGTTGCCGCCGGTGCGGTTCTCGACCACCACCGGCTGGCCGGTGTCGATCGCGAGCTGGTGGCCGACGATGCGCGTGAGGAAGTCGGAGCCGCCGCCGGCGGGGTAGGGCACGATCCAGCGGATCGGCCGCTCGGGGAATTCGCGCTGGGCATGCGCGGTGGCGGGCACGCCGGCCAGCAGCCAGGCGGGCGCGAGGCCGATCGCGAGGGCCGCGCGGCGGCGGCATGGGTCGATCGCCGTCGATTCCGCGGACCGCGCCGATGCCGTGCGTGCCGCGTTCGATGCCATCGCTTCAGGGCGCGATCGGGTTGGCCGGGGAACCGAGCGCGGGGACGATCTCGCGCGCCGGGCCGGCGCCCGAGGCCGCGGGCGCGGACGCCACGGCCTCGGGCGGCCTGTGGACGATGCGCACCGGCGGCGCCGCCGCGGAGGATGCGCCGCCGGTGCCGCGGCGAACGACCACGCCGTTGCCACGGCCGCGCACGGCCGGCACCGAGGCGGCGGCAGGCAGGGCCGTCGACGCGGTGGCGGTCGAGGGCAAGGGCAGCGGCTCGGCCGCGGGCTGCGAGCCATCGCCCGGCGGCAGCGTCTTCGTCACGCCCATGCCGAGCCCGGCGCCACCGACGCCCGCGCTCATGCTGGTCACGGGCGCGGTGGGCAGGGCATTGGCCTGGCCCGCGTTGGGATCGTGCAGCACCACGCTCTGGCCCACGCCGACACCGGCGGGGCCGATGCCCGCGCCCATGCCGACCGAGCCAGCGACCACGCCGCTGTTGTGCACCGCGACGCCCGCGCCGAGCGGGCCGAAGCCGGTGTTGAGGCCGACCGAGAAGTTGCCGTCCTTGGTGGCGCCCAGGCCGATCGCGAGGCCGGGCGCGATCGGAATGCCGATGCGGTAGTGCGAGCAGCCGCTCACCAGCAGAGCGAGCAGCACGCCGGCCGGAAGGCCGGCGGCCGCGATGCGGGTGCGCGGCCGCGTGTTCACACCAGGAGCGCGTTCACGCGCCGCACGTAGGCCGCGGGATCGGCCGGCAGGCCGCCCTCGGCGAGCAGCGCCTGGTCGAACAGGATGTTCGCGAGGTCGTCGAAGTGGGCCGAGCCCTCGAGCTTCCTGACCAGCGCGTGCTCGGCATTGACCTCGAGCACCGGCTTGAGCTCGGGCGCGGGCTGGCCGGCCTGCTTGAGCATGCGCGCGAGCTGCGTGCTCATGCCGCCGTCCTGCACCACGAGGCAGGCCGGCGAGTCGACCAGGCGCGTGGTGACGCGCACGTCCTCGGCCTTGTCCTTGAGCGCTTCCTTGAGCTTCTCGAGCAGCGGCTTGAACGACTCGGCGGCCTCCTCGGCTGCCTTCTTCTCGTCCTCGTCCTGCAGCTTGCCGAGGTCGACCGCGCCCTTGGCCACGCTTTGCAGCGGCGTGCCGTCGAACTCGTTGAGGTAGTTGAGCGCCCACTCGTCGACGCGGTCCGTCATCAGCAGCACCTCGATGCCCTTCTTCTTGAAGACCTCGAGCTGCGGGCTGTTCTTGGCGGCGGCCAGCGTGTCGGCCGTGATGTAGTAGATCGCGTCCTGGCCGTCCTTCATGCGCGCCTTGTAGTCGGCGAAGCTCACGCTCACGGCATCGGTGGTGGTCGAGGCGTAGCGCAGCAGCTTGGCGATGCGCTCGCGGTTGCCGAAGTCCTCGCCCAGGCCTTCCTTGAGCACGGCGCCGAACTCGGCGTAGAACCTGGCGTACTTGCCCGCGTCGTCGGCCGCCGCGGCGGCGGTCTCGGCCGCGGTCGGCGCGTTCTTGTCGACCACGTCCGTCACGGCCTCGGTCGGCTCGGGCGTGGGCACCGATTCGCCCGAGCCCACGTCGATGCGGCCCTCGCCGCTCTCGGGTCCGGTCTTCTGCTTCCTGGCCAGGTCCTCGAGCATGCCGAGCACGCGCTTGGTGCTGCCTTCGCGGATCGCCTTCACGTCGCGGCTTTCCTGCAGCAGCTCGCGGCTCACGTTGAGCGGCAGGTCGGCCGAGTCGATCACGCCCTTGACGAAGCGCAGGTAGCTGGGCATCAGCGCCTCGGCGTCGTCCATGATGAAGACGCGCTTCACGTAGAGCTTGACGCCCGCGCTCTTCTCGCGGTTCCAGAGGTCGAACGGCGCCTTGGCGGGGATGTAGAGCAGCTGCGTGTACTCGGTGCTGCCCTCGACGCGGTTGTGGCTCCAGGCCAGCGGCGCCTCGAAGTCGTGGCTGATGCTCTTGTAGAACTCTTCGTACTGCTCGGTCGTGACGTCCTTCTTGGGACGGCTCCACAGCGCGTTGGCCTTGTTGACCGTTTCCCATTCGCCGGTCTTCACCATGTCGCCGGGCTGGTCGTTCTCGCCTTCCTTCCACTCCTCCTTCTCCATGAGGATCGGCAGCGAGATGTGGTCGGAGTACTTGCCGACGATCTGCTTGAGCTTCCAGGCGTTGAGGTATTCGTCGGCATCCTCGCGCAGGTGCAGCGTGATGCTGGTGCCGCGTTCGGCACGCACGATGTCGGCCACCTCGAAGTCGCCGGCGCCGCCGCTGGCC
Organism: Variovorax sp. FG153; assembly: GCF_057809595.1. Lineage (NCBI taxonomy): Bacteria > Pseudomonadati > Pseudomonadota > Betaproteobacteria > Burkholderiales > Comamonadaceae > Variovorax > Variovorax sp. FG153. Next base: position 54,801 of record NZ_JBMDKG010000008.1, on the reverse strand, counting down.
CAGCGCACGCCCTGCTCGGCGGGCAGGCCCGCGCGGCGCGACTCGACGGTGATGCGGTCGGCCACGATGAAGCCCGAGTAGAAGCCCACGCCGAACTGGCCGATGAGCTGCGCGTCGGCCTTCTGGTCGCCGCTGAGCTTGCTCACGAAGTCCTTGGTGCCGCTCTTGGCGATGGTGCCGAGGTTGTCGATCGCCTCCTGGCGCGACAGGCCGATGCCCTTGTCGGCGATGGTGATGGTGCGCGCGGCCTTGTCGAAGCTGATGCGCACGTCGAGCTCGGACTGGCCTTCGTAGAGCTCGGGATGGTCGATGGCCTCGAAGCGCAGCTTGTCGCAGGCGTCCGATGCATTCGAGATCAGCTCGCGCAGGAAGATTTCCTTGTTCGAGTACAGCGCATGCGTGACGAGGTGCAGCAGTTGCGCGACTTCGGCCTGGAACGGGAGTTTGGTGTTGGAGGAGTCAGCCATGGGTGAGATAAGGATCGAAGCCCAAAAATTCTAAGTCGGCCCGTCCGCAGAGGACGGCCGGCTCGCCAACTTTTGCAAATGGGGACAGCCTCGTGCAAAAACAACACCCTACCGGCGGCAGGGAGAAGAAGCCCGCGGGCCCGCGCTTCAGCGCGGCAGCGCCTCGACCTCGCGCGTCCAGCGGTCGATCAGCCGCTTGCGCTCGGCCGCCTGGCCGTACTTCTGGAAGTCGTACTTGATGAGCTTCACGCCGTCCATCGAGGGAATGCGCGGATCGGGCTTGAAGGTCTTGTTGGCCGGCGACTGCAGGCTGCCGGCCTTGGCGCCGATGGACTGGCCCGCAGGGCTCATGAGCCAGTCGTAGTAGCGCTTCGCGTTCTCCTTGTTGCGCGCGCCCTTCACCAGCGCGATGCCGCCGATCTCGTAGCCCGTGCCCTCGCAGGGCGCGGCGGTCTTGACCGGAAAGCCGTCGTGGCGCCAGCGCTCGAAGCCGAAGATGAAGCTCACGCCGACCGCGACCTCGCCCTTGGCGACGTTGGGCGCCTGGGCCTGGCCGCTGCGCGTGTAGCTGGTGACGTTGCGATGCAGCTTCTTCAGGTAGTCGAAGGCGGCCTCCTCGCCCATCTGCTGCACCAGGCCCGCGATGATGGTGTAGGCCGTGCCGCTGGTGGCCGGGTGCGAGATCTCGATCTCGCCCTTGTAGCCTGGCTTCACGAGGTCGGCCCAGCAGTGCGGCTCGGGCAGCTTCTTTTTCTTCAGCAGCTCGGTGTTGAAGCCGAAGCCCATCGCGCTGGTGTAGAAGCCGCCGACCATGTTCTGCGACAGCGCGTACTGGCGCACGGCCCAGTCGTGCAGGTCGTTGATGTAGGCCGGGCGGTAGGGCTCGAGCAGGCCCTGCTCGGCCGCCTGCAGGAAGGGGTCTCCGGTGCCGCCCCACCAGAGGTCGGTCTTGGGATTGGCGGCCTCGGCGCGCAGCTGGGCGCCGATCTCGCCCGTGCCCTTGTGGGCCTGCAGCACCTTGATGCCGGTCTCGCGCGTGAAGGCGGCGGCCGCGGCCTCGCACCAGCCGGCGTCGGTGCTGCACAGCGCGTTGACCGTGCCCTGCGCTGCCGCATGCGGCGCGAAGGCGAGCAGGGTGGCGGCCGCGCCGAGCGCGGCGAATGTGCGGGTGAAGGCGAGCAAGTGCATCGTGGGTCTCCTCGAGGTCAGGATAGCGCCGGCGCGCGCGGGCGCCGACAGGGTTCAGTCGGTTGCCAGCAACGGCGGAAGATGCTCGGCCAGCCAGTCGATCACCACGCGCGTCTTCAGCGGCAGGTAGCGGCTGCGCGCGCGGATCACGTGCAGCGCGAAGCCGAAGGGCCGCGGCTCCTCGAACACGCGCACCAGCGTGCCGGCCGCCAGCGCCTCGGCCGCGAGCCAGGCCGGCAGCCGCGCGAGCCCCATGCCGCCGATGGCCGCCTCGAGCAGCACCTCGGCGCTGTCGCAGCGCAGCCGCGAGGGCAGCAGGATCTCGGCGAGGCGATCGCCGGTGTGGAAGCGCCAGGCCGAGGCCTCGCCGTCGCGCGCGTAGAGCACCGCCTCGTGCGGCGGCTTCAGGTCCTCGATGCCTTCGGGATGCCCGCGCTCGGCCAGGTAGGACGGCGCGGCGCACAGCACCATCCACTGCGTGCCCACGGGCCGCGCGATCAGCGCCGCGCTGTCGCCGAGATCGCCGCTGCGGATCGCGAGATCGAGCCCCTCCTCCGCGAGGTCGACGCGCCGGTCGCTGAACGCGAGTTCGAGCGAGAGCTGCGGATGACGGCGCGCCAGTGCCAGCAGCAGCGGCCCGACCTTGAGCCGCCCGAGCATGGCCGGCATGCTGAGCCGCACCACGCCCGAGGCCGTGCTGCGCGCCGCATCGGCGAGGGCCTCGGCCGCCTCGAGCTCGGCCAGCGCATTGCGGCAGCGCTCGTAGTAGCCATGGCCTTCCTCGGTGAGGCTCTGGCTGCGCGTGGTGCGCAGGAACAGCCGCGTGTGCAGCCGCGCCTCGAGCCGCGCGATGCTCTTGGCGACCGCCGAGCGCGTGACGTGCAGGCGCTGCGCGGCGAGCGCGAAGCTGCCGGCCTCGACGGCGGCGACGAATTCCTCGATGCCTTGCAGGCGTTGGCTCATTGGCGAATTTCAGGCAACAAATTTGGGAAAATTATCCACCACCGATGCCTATCGAGCGTCAATAGCATGAGGCCTTCTTCTTTTCACGGAGGCCCCTCATGCCCGAAACCACCCTGCGCCGCTGGCAACTTCCCGCCTACGGCCGCACCCATCTCGAACAGGTGCAGGCAGCGCTGCCCGCGCCGGGCCCCGGCCAGATCCTGGTGCGCGTCGGCGCGGTCGCGCTCAACTACCGCGACCTGCTGATGACCGAGGACGGCATGGGCATGCCGCTCGCGCTGCCGTTCACGCCGGGCTCGGACATGGCGGGCACGGTCGAGGCGGTCGGCGACGGCGTGCGCCGCTTCGCGCCCGGCGACCGCGTGATCAACACCTTCTGGAACGGCTGGATCGACCACCACTGGCCCGCCCATGCCGTGCCCGCGGGAGGCCCCGGGCCGGGCATGCTGGCCTCGCACGTGCTCATCGACGCCGAGGCAGCGGTGGCCGCGCCCGCCACGCTCTCGCTGGCCGAGGCCAGCACCCTGCCCTGCGCCGGGCTCACGGCCTGGTTCGCGCTGGCCGAGCTCGGCGCGCTGCGCGCGGGCCAGACGGTGCTGATCCACGGCACCGGCGGTGTGGCGCTGTTCGGGCTGCAGATCGCGCGGCTGCATGGGGCGCGGGCCATCGTGGTCTCGGGCAGTGCCGACAAGCATGAGGCCGCGCGCGCCCTCGGCGCCAGCCATATGCTGGCGCGCGACAGCGACTGGCCCGCCGAGGTGCGGCGCCTGACCGGCGGGCGCGGCGCCGAGCACGTGCTCGAGCTCGCGAGCGGCCCCAACCTCGACCGCTCGCTGCAGGCCGCCGCCCAGGGCGCGCGGGTGTCGGTCATCGGCATGCTCGAGGGCACCACGCTCGACGCCTCCTTCTACGGCCTGGTGTTCGGCCGCGTCACGGTGCAGGGCATCGGCGTGGGCCACCGGCGCGCGCTCGAGGACCTCGTGCGCGCCGTCGACGCCAACGGCCTGCGCCCCGCGATCGCCGCCAGTTACGGCTTCGATGCGCTGCCGCAGGCGCTCGACCACCTCGCGCGCGGCGCCTTCGGCAAGATCGTCGTGACCCTCTGAGCCCGCGCCGACCGCCGCGCGGCACGGAAAAGCGCGGCGTTTTCGTGAAGAGTTGCCCGGCTTTCCCGGCCCCGTGCGGGCGCCCGAACGTTTCCCCTTCGTTTCCCGTTTCAGAATCCGCGCGCGCCGGGCCTTCCCGGCGTTTTCGTTGACATCGAGAACATCAGAGAGAGGACATCGAACATGGAACGCAGGGACTTCAGTGCACCGCAGAAATGGGCCGCCGAATTCATCGGCACCTTCTGGCTCACCTTCGGCGGCTGCGGCAGCGCGGTGCTCGCCGCGGGCTTCCCGGAACTGGGCATCGGCTTCGCGGGCGTCGCGCTGGCCTTCGGCCTCACCGTGCTGACCGGCGCCTATGCGCTCGGCCCGATCTCGGGCGGCCACTTCAACCCCGCGGTCTCGATCGGCCTCGCCGCGGCCGGGCGCTTCAATCCGGCGCAGCTCGCGGCCTACATCGTGGCGCAGCTGCTGGGCGCGATCGCCGCCGGCGGCCTGCTCTACCTGGTCGCCAGCGGCAAGGCCGGCGCGCAGCTCGGCGGCTTCGCCACCAACGGCTACGGCGAGCATTCGCCGGGCGGCTACAACCTGGTGTCGGCGCTGCTGATCGAGGTGGTGCTCACGGCCGTGTTCCTGGTCGTGATCCTCGGCGCCACCGGCCGCCGCGCGGCGCAGAACTTCGCGGGCCTGACCATCGGCCTGTGCCTCACGCTGATCCACCTGATCTCGATCCCCGTCACCAACACCTCGGTGAACCCGGCGCGCAGCACCGGCGTGGCGCTGTTCGGCCCGAGCTACGCGATCGAGCAGCTGTGGCTGTTCTGGGTGGCGCCGATCGCGGGTGCCGTGATCGGCGCGCTGATCTACCGCGGTCTGCGGCTGCGCGGCAACGGTGGCAGCGGAAGCGGCAGCGACAGCGCGCTCTGAACGACGCGCGGCGCGCAAACGAAAAAAGGGGGGAGGCATCGCTGCCTCCCCCCTTTTTTCGTCGTGCCGACGCGCCGGTCGCTCAGCTGCCGGTGGCCGACTTCACCAGCGGCGCCGAGGTCGACTGGCCGATCGACTCGGTGCCGCTCGGATGCGAGGCCGCGTAGGCGCCGGCCTGGATGTCCGACACCGGCGTCACCGAATTCATCGCGGGCGCGCTGGTCGACTGGCCGATGGACTCGGTGCCGCTCGGGCGCGCGGCGGCCATGGCCGCGGCCTGGATCTCGGCGCTGGCGGGCGAATTCATCTGCAGCGGGTGGTAGTCCGAACCGTCCATCTTTTCCTGGGCCGATGCGGTGATCGCGCCCGTCGCCGCGAGCGCGGCGAAGGAGGCGACGGCGAGAAGCTTGAAGGAAGTGCGCATGCGTGTTCTCCTGGTCACAGTTGTCCCCGGCCTCGTGCCGGCGCCGATGGGCGCGCGGCAGGCCTGAACGCACTCTATGCAGGCCGACTGAGGGCAGCGTGAGTAAAGAGTTACGAGGGCCTTAGCGGGCGTTGAAGACTTCTTCGCCGACGTTGACCGAATTTCCTACAGCGCGCGCCGCACTGGGCACGAAGGCATTCATTCGCCGGCGGCACCGAGCTCGCCATAGGGAATGCGCCCCTCGCGCTCGGCCTGCGCCGCGAGCGCGCTGACGCTCTCGCGCGTGAGCCCCGGCTGCGCGCGCTCCATCGGCGGCGCGGTCTCCTGAGACAGCATCGGCGAGGCGGTCGCGGTCTGCGAGGCCTGGGCGGCATCGCGCGCGAAGTCGGCACGCGAGCGCTGCGACTGGAACTGCAACGCGTGCTCCGAACCGTCGGCCTCGTCGGCCTGCGCGGCCACCATCGGGGCCAGCGCCACCATCGCGCCCGCGATGAGGGCGAACCGGCGCGAAGAGAGGAATGCGATCTGCATGGCGAACTCCTTGAATGCGGGCTCGCGACGGCCGCGACATGCGGCCCCTCGGCCCTGGAGATCACTCTAGGCCTGGAGTCTCAGCGGGCACTGAGCAAAAACTTCGCGCCGCGTGAGGGCCTCGCTACGCCTTCGCCGCCGCCTCGGGCTCGGCCGGCAGGTGCACGCGCGCGCGCAGGCCGCGCCCGTGCTCGCGGTTGCTGAGCTCGATGCGCAGCCCGTTGCGCTCGGCCGCGGTGCGCGCGATCGCGAGCCCCAGCCCGCTGCCGCCGGCGGCAGCGCCCGGCACGCGGAAGAAGCGGTCGAACACGCGCGCCATCGCATCGGCCGGAATGCCGGGCCCGTTGTCGAGCACGTCCACCACGCCATGGCCATCGACCGCGTGCAGCTTCACGTCGACCACGCCGCCTTCGGGCGCATAACGCAGCGCGTTGTCGATCAGGTTGTCGAACACGCTGCGCAGCTCGGCCGCGGGCGCGAACACCACGGGCGCGATGCTGCCCTCGAAGCCCACGTCGACCTGGCGCGCATCGGCCAGCACCATGAGCTGGCTCACGCTCTCGCGCAGCAGCACCTCGATGTCGACCGCCTCGCGCGCCATCGCGCGGCGCGGCGCGTCCTGGCGCGAGAGGCTCAGCAGCTGCTCGATCAGGTGCTGCGCGCGCGTCACGCCGGCCTCGAGCTGCACGAAGCGCTCGGTGGCCTCGCCGGCCGGGATGTGGGCGCGCAGGTTCTCGATCTGCAGGCCGATCGCGGCCATCGGCGTGCGCAGCTCGTGCGCTGCGTCCTGCACGAAGCGGCGTTGCGTGGCGAAGGCGCTGCGCACGCGGCCCAGCAGGTGGTTGAAGGAGGCCACCAGCGGCGCGATCTCGTCGGGCACGCGCGCCAGCGGCAGGTCGGTGGGACTGCGCTCGTCCTGCGAGGCCACGTCGCGCGCCACCGCGCGCAGCGAGCGCGAGGCGGCCGAGACGATCAGCCACAGCGCGAGCAGCGCCACCGGCAGCAGCAGCGTGATCGGCAGGCCCTCGAGCAGCGCGCGGCGCAGGGCGCGCCGGCGCCGGTAGTCCTCGTTCTGCAGCACCTGCACGCGCCGCTGGTCGGCATGCGTGCCGGGCTCGGCGGTGAAGGCACGCCAGTGGGCCCAGGCCTGCGGCCCGGTGCGCAGGTCGCCGAAGCCAGGGCGCGGCTGCAGCGGCATCGGCAGGTCGGGCCAGGAGCTGCTGAGCAGCCGGCTGCCGTCGGGGCTCCAGATCTGCACCACGAAGGCGCCGCGCTCGAGCACGGCGTCGCTGTTCACGAGGCGCGGCGTGCGCGACTGGTCGCCGCCCGCGTACGACTCGGCCACCAGCCGCATCTGGTCGTCGAGCGCGTTGTGCACCAGGTTGCCGTAGGCCAGGAACGAGAACCAGGCCGTGAGCACCGCTGCCGCGAGGTGCAGCGTGATGAGCCACAGCAGCAGCTGGGTGCGCAGCGAGCGCGGCCGGCGCCAGCCACCCTTGCCGGCGCTCACGCGGCGACGCGCCAGCCGAGCCCGCGCACGTTGCGGATCGACTCGGCGCCGAGCTTGCGGCGCATGCCGTGGATCAGCACGTCGATCGCGTTGCTCGTGACCTCCTCGCCCCAGCCGTAGATGCGGTTCTCGAGCTGCTCGCGCGAGAGGATCGCGCCCGGGCGTTCGAGCAGCGCATGCAGCAGCGCGAACTCGCGCGCGGTCAGCGCCTCGCGGTTGCCGTTGACCACCACCTCGCGCGTCGTGAGGTCGAGCTGCAGCGCGCCGCTGCCCACCAGCGAATGCGCGGCGCCGTCGCGGCGGCGCACGATGGCGCGCATGCGCGCGAGCAATTCGCGAAATTCGAAGGGCTTGAGCAGGTAGTCGTCGGCGCCGAGGTCGAGACTGTGAATGCGGTCGTCGAGGCCGTCGCGCGCCGTGAGCACCAGCACCGGCGTGGCATCGCCGCGCTCGCGCGCGCGGCGCAGGACTTCGGTGCCATCCTGACGCGGCAGGCCCAGGTCGAGCAGCACGCAGGTGTAGCCGCCGTCGCCGAGCGCGCTCTGCGCGAGCTCGCCGTCGCGCACCCAGTCGGCCGACCAGCCCGCGCCCTCGAGCGCCTGTTTCAGGCTGCGCCCGATCATTTCATCGTCTTCCACCAGCAGAACGCGCATCGCAGCGACTCCTCAATTCACGCAGAAAGCGCCGCACCGCCTCGCGGCGCGGCCGTGCGCCAGGGGGCGTCGGGTCCGGGCCGCAAGGTAGCACGCGAACGGGATGATCGGTAGTGCCTGCGCCGTGGCGCAGACTAGGGGCGAATACTTAGACGGTGCTTAGGCGCCAGGCGCGCCGTGGGGTCAGGCGCCGCTCAGGCAGCGGGCCGCGCGACGCGCACCGCATGGCGTTCGCCGGGCGCGTCGGCGGCGAAGGCCAGAAGGCGCAGCGCCTCCTGCTCGGCGCCCTCGCGCCCGGCCTCGGGCCAGCGCGCGAAGGGTTCGAGCACGGCGGTGGCGGCGCCCTTCGCGCGCTCGATCTTCCAGGTGCCGGCGACGAAGCCGTCGATCAGCACCGTGCCGCGCACGATGCCGTTGATGGTGAACACGCGCGGGCGATGCGCCTCGTCGAGCACGCGGCCGCGGTCCTCGTGCGCGAGCAGCAGGCTGTCCCACTCGGCGAGCAGGCGCGGCGGCGCGGGCGTGGCTTCGTCGGGACGCGGCGCGCGCGGCAGGTCGAACAGCGTTTCGCCCTGCGGGCCCTCGAAGCGGCGCAACCGCGTACCGAGCCGCTCGGCCACGGCCTTCCAGCCCGTGAGGCCCGACCACGCGCCCGCATCGGCCAGGGTCGCGGGGCCGAAGGCGGCGAGGTAGCGCAGCAGCAGGTCGTCCTGCGTGGCAGCGCCCTGCTCTTCTTCGTCCTTGCCGAGCCAGGTGCCGAGCCGCTGCAGCAGCGCGTTCTGGTGCGAATTCCAGCTGCCCGCGGGCGGCAGGTGCACCAGCGGCAGGTTGTTGCGGATCAGCCCGGCGAGCGAGGCCGGCTCGCTGCGGGGCCAGCGTTCGAGCAAGGCCTGGCCGAGCTCGGTGCTGGTGCGTGCGCGCTCGTCGAGCAGTGCGCGGCCCAGGGCCAGCGCCTCGGCGCGGTCGACGCCTTCGAGCGCGCGCTTGTGGTTGCCCAGCAGGCCGCGCTGGTGCGCCGCATCGAGCAACGGCCGCCAGGCCAGCGCATCGCGCGCGCTCACCAGGTGCAGGGTCGCGCGCATCATCGACAGCCGCACCACGCGGCGCCGGCGCAGCGCCTCGGTCAAGGCTTCGCGCGGAAAATCCTCGAGCCGGCTCCAGAGGCCGACGTAGGGCGGATTGGGTGCCTGCGCCTGCAGTCCCGCGAGGCGCTCGATGGCCTGCGCGACCGGCAGGCGCTGGCGCGCCAGCAGCATCTGCCGCGCCAGCGTGGCGCGGTTCAGCGCGCGCAGGCTCAGAACTTCTCGTGCGGTGCCAGGTAGCGCCATTGACCCAGCGGCAGGTTGCCGAGCATGACCTTGCCGATGCGCACACGCTTGAGCCCCACCACCTTGAGGCCGACCAGCTCGCACATGCGGCGGATCTGGCGCTTCTTGCCTTCGGTCAGCACGAAGCGCAGCTGCTCGGGGTTCTGCCATTCGACGCGCGCGGGCTTGAGCGCCTGGCCGTCGAGGCTCAGGCCGTGGCGCAGCTTGGCGAGCATGGCGGGCGGGAACACGGCCTGCACGTTGGTCGTGACCGGGTCGTCGTCGTCCATGCGCACCAGCTGGCCCGTGGGCGCGGGCTGGCCCAGGCCGTGGTAGGCCACGCGCACCAGGTACTCCTTCTCCATCGTCGAGTCCTCGCCGATCAGCTGGCGCGCGACGCGGCCGTCCTGCGTCATCACCAGCAGGCCGATGGAATCGATGTCGAGCCGGCCGCAGGGCGCGAGGCCGCGCAGCTGCTGCGGGTTGAAGAAGAAGCGCGCGTTGTCCTCGGCCCAGCGGTTGGCGGGCGTGAACAGCGTGACCGCGGGCTCGTGGCCGTCCTCGGCCTGGCTGCTGACGTAGCCGATGGGCTTGTTGATCAGGATGGTGACCTGGTTGGCCTGCTGGCCCTTGGCCGCCTTGTCGATCTCGATGCGGTCGGCGGGCGTGACCTTGACGCCCATCTCGGCCGGCTTGCCGTTGACCTTGACCCAGCCGTTGGCGATCCATTCGTCGGCCTCGCGGCGCGAGCAGATCTTGAGTTCGGCCATGCGCTTGTTGAGCCGCATGGGGCCGTCGGCCGGGGCCTGCGCGGACTGCGGCGCGGGTGCGCGGCGAAAGGAGGACGGACCGTTGGAGGAAGGAGGCGCGGGCATGGCCGATTATCGCCAGCGCGCAGGGCGTAAGCCTTTTGTCCGGCTTGCGCCGCATGCGAGGCCGGTGCTATCGTGGCGGCAAGCGCGAGTTGATCGCGCCCTTTTTGGGGGATTCCCAAATGAGCACCGCACGCAAGTACCACTACGCCATCGTCATCGGGCGCTTCCAGCCCGTCCACTTCGGTCACCAGAGACTCATCGAGGAAGCCGCCCGCGCGGCCGATCGCGTGATCGTGGTGGTCGGCTCCGACCGCACGCCGCGCAGCGTCAAGAACCCCTTCACCTTCGACGAACGCGAACGCATGGTGCGCGCCTGTCTGCGCGGCGGCGACCAGATGCGCGTGAGCGTGGTCGGCGTCGGCGATTCGCCCTACAACGACCAGCTGTGGATCGCGTCGATCCAGTCGGCGGTCGAGCGGCTGATCCTGCAGGACGGCCTCGCGCCCGCGCAGGCCAGGGTCGCGCTGGTGGGGCACCTCAAGGACGCCTCCAGCTACTACCTCAAGCTGTTCCCGCACTGGGAGTTCGTGGGCCAGCACAACGTCGAGAGCCTCAACGCCACCGACGTGCGAAACCTCTACTTCGATCCCGAGAACCGCGGCCAGCTCGCGCGCGCCGATCTGCCCGAGGGCAGCGCGGCCTTTCTCGAACGCTTTACCTCGACGGCCGACTATGCCGAGCTCTGCGAGGAGCGCGCCTTCCTCGCCGACTACCGCGACAAGTACCGCTACGCGGGCAGCGACTTCCCGCCGATCTACACCACGGTCGACGCGGTGGTGGTCGAGGCCGGCCACATCCTGATGGTGCAGCGCAAGTTCCATCCGGGGCGCGGCACCTGGGCGCTGCCCGGCGGCTTCGTGGGCCAGCAGGAGCGGCTGCTCGATGCCGCGGTGCGCGAACTCAAGGAGGAAACCCGTCTCAAGGTGCCGGTGCCCGTGCTCCACGGCAGCATGAAGGGCAGCCACGTGTTCGACGCGCCCGAGCGCTCGCAGCGCGGCCGCACCATCACGCACGGCTTCTTCTTCGAGCTCGCGCACAACCAGTGGGCGGGCCTGTCGGACGTGCGCGCCGACGACGACGCGGCCGCGGTGCGCTGGGTGCCGATCGCCGAATTCCTCGGCATGCAGGAGCGGGTCTACGAAGACCACTTCTTCATCGCCAATCATTTCCTGGGTGGCCTGGGCAAGTCCTGAGAGAACCTGGCCCAAGCCTTGTCGGCAAGAACGGCCCCGGTTGACGGGTGCCACCGTGAAAGGAGCTTTCACATGAACCGCACGCTCTCTCCCTCCCTCGGCAGCAACCTGCTGCTGCGCACCGACTCCTACAAGGTGTCGCACTGGATGCAATACCCGCCGGGCACGCAGACGGTGTTCAGCTACATCGAGTCGCGCGGCGGGCTCTTCAGCCATTCGCTGTTCTTCGGACTGCAGGCCTATCTGCGCGAATATCTGCAGACACCGGTGACGCGCGACGACGTGGACGAAGCCGCCGCGCTGATGGCGGTGCACGGCGAGCCCTTCAACCGCGAAGGCTGGCTGCGGCTGATCGAGAAGCACGGCGGGCTGATGCCGGTGCGCATCCGCGCGGTGCCCGAGGGCAGCGTGCTGCCGGTGCACAACGTGCTCGCGACGATCGAGAACACCGACCCCGAGTTCTTCTGGGTCACGAGCTTCCTCGAGACCGAACTTCTGCGCGCGATCTGGTACCCGACCACCGTGGCCACGGTCTCGGCCGCGGCCAAGACCACCCTGCTGCGCTACCTCGAGGCCACCTGCGACGATCCGCAGGGCCAGATCGCGTTCAAGCTGCACGACTTCGGCGCGCGCGGGGTCTCGAGTCTCGAAGCGGCCGCGCTCGGCGGCATGGCGCACCTGGTCAACTTCATGGGCACCGACACGCTGAGCGCGTTGTTGGCCGCGCGCCGCTACTACGACTGCGACGTGGCGGGCTTCTCGATCCCCGCGGCCGAGCACAGCACCATCACGGGCTGGGGCCGCGAGCACGAGGCCGATGCCTACCGCAACATGGTGGCGCAGTTCGGCAAGCCGGGCGCGATCTTCGCGGTGGTGAGCGACAGCTACGACATCTTCAACGCCTGCGCCCGCCTGTGGGGCGATGCACTGCGGGAGCAGGTGATCCGCTCGGGCGCGACGCTGGTGGTGCGCCCCGATTCGGGCGATCCGGCCGAGACGACGCTGAAGGTGGCGCAGATCCTGGCCGAGCGCTTCGGCACGACCACCAATGCCAAGGGCTTCCGGGTGCTGAACAACGTGCGCATCATCCAGGGCGACGGGGTGACGCTCGATTCATTGCGGCTGTGCCTCTCGAACTTCTTCCACAACGGCTTCTCGGCCGAGAACATCGCCTTCGGCATGGGCGGCGGGCTGCTGCAGCAGGTGAACCGCGACACCATGCAATGGGCGATGAAGTGCTCGGCAATGCAGGTCGACGGCGAATGGCGCGACGTCTACAAGGCGCCCGTGGGCGACACGAGCAAGACCTCGAAGAAGGGGCGGCTGGTGCTGGCGGCTTCCGCCGATGGCGAAGTGCGTACGCAACGTGCCGAGCAAGTTCTGGAGCCTGGGCAGGTGGATCTGCTCGAGACCGTGTATGAGAACGGGCGGATCGTTCGGGAGAGCAGCTTCGAAGGGATCCGTGGACTTGCCGCTTCTGGGGTGGGGCGGTTGGTTACTTCTCGGGCGCCGCTCTGATCGGCTTGTTTGGGGCGGGGGCGCGTGCACAGGACAGCGGGTACTTCCCTCCGCGAATGTCCCCCGCCTTCGGCTCCTCCTTTATTTCGCTGCGGGAAGCACCCACTGCCCTGTGCACGAGACGCGCTCGGGTTGTGCGGCCGGTTCTACCGCGGTGTCCAGGCTCACGTCGATGGTGTGCTCCCCGCAGCGAAATCAAGGAGGAGCCCGAAGGGCGGGGGACATTCGCGGAGGGGAGCACACCGTCGGCGTGAGCCCACCCCGGCGCCCCGGCCCCCGATTCCGCACTGCCACAAGCCCTCGCCATAATCCGCGCAGACCGCCGAACACATGACCAAACTCCTGATCCTCAGCGTGAGCGCGGGCAACGGCCACGTGCGGGCCGCCCAGGCCCTTGCCGCCACCGCCCAAACCCTCAGCCCGCCCTGCCCGGCGGTCCACATCGACGCCATGGCCCACGTGCCCGCGGGCTTTCGCAAGGTCTACACCGACTGGTACATCCAGCTCGTGAACCGCGCGCCCGAGCTCTGGTCGTACCTGCACCAGCGCACCGACGTCACGCCGCACCACGCGCCCTCGCAGCGCATGCGCCGCGGCATTGAGCGGCTGAGCACCGTCGCGCTGGTGCGCGAGATCCGGCGCGAGAAGCCCGATGCGGTGATCTGCACCCACTTCCTGCCGGCCGAGCTGCTGATGCGCGAGCGCAACCGCGGGCGCATCGAGTATCCGGTGTGGCTGCAGGTCACCGACTACGACCTGCACAACATGTGGCTGGTGCCGGGCATGACCGGCTACCTCGCGGCCACCGAGGAGGTCGCGTTCCGGCTGCGCGCGCGCGGCATTCCGCCCGAGCGCATCCACGTCACCGGCATTCCCGTCATGCCCGCCTTCTCCGAACCCGATGCGCTGGAACGCGACGCCTGCGCCGCCGCGCTCGGCCTCGATCCCGCGCGGCCCGTGCTGCTGATGGTCTCGGGCGGCGCCGGCGTGGGCGATCTCTCGAGCATGGTCGAGCGCGTGCTCGCGCTCGGGGCCGGAGACGAACCCGGCGGCCGCTCCCAGGTGATCGCCGTGGCCGGCCGCAATGCCGAGATGCACGGCCGGCTGCAGGCCCTCGCGGCGCGCCATCCGGGCCGCGTGGTGGCCGTCGGTTTCACCAACGAGATGCACAAGCTCATGGCCGCGTCCGACCTCGTCGTCACCAAGCCCGGCGGCCTCACGGTCTCCGAATGCCTCGCGCTCGGCAAGCCCATGCTGCTGATCTCGCCGATCCCCGGCCAGGAGGAGCACAACGCCGGCTTCCTGATGGAGGAAGGCGCGGGCTGGCTTGCCTACGATGCCATCGGCCTCGAGTACAAGGTCGCGCGGCTGATGGCCGATCCGGCCAAGCTCGCCCACATGGCCCAGCGCAGCAAGGCGCTGGGCAAGCCACGGGCCGCGCGCGCGGTGCTCGATCGCGTGCTGGGGCCCTCGGCATGAGCTGGAGAAACGAAGACAAGCCCACCGTGGGCCGCACCCTGGTGTACCTGCTCTGGGTCGTCACCATGGCCTTCTTCTTCGCCAATGCCGAGATCCAGATCGAGGGCGGCGCCGGCTGGGCCACCTCGCTGCCGACCTGGCGCATCGAGAACAGCATCTGGCTCGACATCTTCTGGGGCGGCCGCGCGATGACCGGCTACCACGCCTGGGTCTTCACCTTCATGGCGCTGGTGTTCTTCTCGCCGCTGGCCTTCTCGGGCCGCTGGAAGCTGCGCGACTGGGGCCTCGCGCTCGCGGGCCTGATCGTGTTCTGGGTCTGCGAGGACTTCCTCTGGTTCCTCATCAACCCGGCCTTCGGCTGGGACAACTTCAACCCCACCAAGGCCTTCTGGCACAAGCACTGGATGTGGGGCGCGCCGGTCGATTACTGGGGCGGCCTCGCGGTCGCCGCGCTGATCCTGGTGCGCCGGCACTGGCCGCGCCGATGAGCCGCGCGAACATCGTGCGCCGCATGCGCGAGGCCCGCCGGGCGCAGCGCGAGGCGCAGGCCGCGCCCGTGGAGCGGCCCGACCACTGGGCCGATCCGCTCGATGCGCTGGGCGTGGAGAACCTGCACCGCCTCACGCCCACGCTCTACCGCAGCGCCCAGCCGCGCGCGAAGGACGTGGCGGCGCTGCAGTCGCTCGGCATCCGCACCGTGGTCAGCCTGCGTTCCTTCAACGACGACCGCAAGGTGTTCGCGGGCAGCGGCATCCGGCTGGTGCGCGTGCCGATCAACACCTGGGACATCGACGACGCGAAGGTGCAGCGCGCGCTGCGCGCGATCCTCGCGGCCGAGCACGACGGGCCGGTGCTGATCCACTGCATGCACGGCGCCGACCGCACCGGTGTCGTCTCCGCCGTCTACCGCATGGCGCTGCAGGGCTGGGACAAGGAGGCCGCGCGCCAGGAGATGCTGCGCGGCGGCTACGGCTACCACACGCTGTGGCGCAACATCCCGCGCTACATCGAGCGCGTGGACCCCGAGAAGATGCGCCACGCGCTGGCCCAGGCACCGGCCGTGCCGGCGGCTCCAGGGCTGTCCTGAAGGCGCCAGCAGGCTTCGCGGCCCGCTCCTATACTGGCCCGCGACGGCCCCCGGCGGCCGGTCGCACCCACCTTCCGCACACGCTTCATCCGCTTCACAAGGGGCATCCGCCATGGCACTCCAACTGCGCTCGCTCGTCCGTTCGAACGGCGAGCTCGAACTCTCGCTGCACGACGAACCCATCCCCGAACCGCAGGCCCACGAGGTCGTGATCCGCGTCGAGGCTTCGCCGATGAACCCCTCGGACCTCGGCCTGCTGTTCGGTGCCGCCGACATGGCGACCGCCAAGGCCTCGGGCAGCGCCGAGCGCCCGGTCGTCACAGCCACCGTGCCCGAGCGCGCGCGCCCCGCGATGGCGGGCCGGCTCGACCAGTCGATGCCCGTGGGCAACGAGGGCGCGGGCACGGTCGTGAAGGCCGGTTCGTCGCCCGAGGCCCAGGCCCTGCTCGGCAAGACCGTGGCCGCGATCGGCGGCGCCATGTACTCGCAGTACCGCGCGGTGGCCGTCGCGCAATGCCTCGAGCTGCCCGAAGGCACCGCGCCGGCCGATGGCGCGTCGTGCTTCGTCAATCCGCTGACCTCGCTCGGCATGGTCGAGACCATGAAGCGCGAAGGCCACACCGCGCTGGTCCACACGGCAGCCGCCTCCAACCTCGGCCAGATGCTCAACAAGATCTGCCAGAAGGACGGCATCGCGCTCGTCAACATCGTGCGCAAGCCCGAGCAGGAAGCGCTGCTGCGCGGCCTCGGCGCCAAGTACGTCTGCAACGCCGCCTCGCCCACTTTCCTCGACGATCTCACGCAGGCCCTGGTCGAGACCGGCGCCACCCTGGCCTTCGACGCCACCGGCGGCGGCAAGCTCGCGGGCCAGATCCTCGGCTGCATGGAAGCGGCGCTCAACCGCACCGCCAAGGAATACAGCCGCTACGGCTCGACCACGCACAAGCAGGTCTACATCTACGGCGGCCTCGACCGCGGCCCGACCGAGTTCGTGCGCAACTTCGGCATGGCCTGGGGCATGGGCGGCTGGCTGCTGTTCCCGTTCCTGCAGAAGCTCGGCGCCGAAGGCACGCAGCGGCTGCGCGCACGCGTGGTTGCCGAGCTCAAGACCACCTTCGCGAGCCGCTACACGCGCGAGGTCTCGCTGACCGAGGCGCTGCAGCTCGATGCGATCGGCGTCTACGGCAAGCAGGCGACGGGCGAGAAGTTCCTGCTCAATCCCAACAAGGGCATCGCGGCCTGAGATAGACGAAAAAAAGGGCGACCCTCGCGGGTCGCCCTCTGGGGCCGTCAACGTTTCACGAGGCCGGCCATTTCGCCCGCGGGCACCACGGCGTAGTGGTCGAACTGCATCGCGTACTGCGCGCGGCCCGAGGACAGCGCGCGCAGATTGCCGATGTAGCCGAACATCCGCGCCAGCGGCACATGGGCCTCGACCACGATCGCGTTGCCGCGCATCGCCTGGCCGCGCACCATGCCGCGTCGCCGGTGCAGGTCGCCGATGCAGTCGCCCACGTGCTCGGCGGGCGTGGTCACTTCCACGGCCATCACCGGCTCGAGCAACTGCCCCCCGGCCTGCGCCGCCGCTTCGCGGAAGGCCGCGGCGGCCGCGAACTCGAAGGCCATCGCCGACGAGTCGCGTTCATGGTGGCTGCCATCGAGCAGCGTGACCACGAAGTCCACGCAGGGATAGCCGGCCAGCACGCCCGACTGCGCGGCACGGCGGATGCCGGCCTCGATCGCGGGAATGAACTCGCGCGGGATCGCGCCGCCCACCACCCGGTTCTCGAACGCGATGCCTTCGCCGCGCCCGCGCGGGGCGATGCGCAGCTTCAGCTCCGCGAACTGGCCCTGGCCGCCGTTCTGTTTCCTGTGCACATGGTGCACCTCCGTTTCCTTCGATACCGTTTCACGGCAGGCGACCTGGGGCCGTCCCACCGACACTTCGACGCCGAAGCGCTCGCGCAGCTTCTCGATCGAGACCTCGAGCTGCAGCTCTCCCATGCCCGACACGATGGTCTGGCCCGACTCGGCGTCCTGCCGCAGCCGCAGGCTCGGGTCCTCGCGCAGCAGCACCTGCAGCGCCTTCGCCAGCGCCTGCTGGTCGGCCTGCGCCTTCGGCTCGATCGCGACGTGGAGCACGGGCTCGGGCACGCCGATCTGTTCGAGCTGCACCGGATGCTGCCGGTCGCACAGCGTGTGGCCGGTCAGCGTGTCCTTCAGCCCGACGATGCCGGCGATGTCGCCGGCCACCAGTTCGTCGCGTTCGATGCGGTCGCCCGCCTGCACCTCGTACAGCCGTGCCGCGCGCTCGATGCGGCCGGTGGTGGCGTCGAGCATGCTGTCGCCGCGCCGCAAGCGGCCGCTGTAGACACGCACGAACACCATCGCGCCGTGGTCGTCGCTCGCCACCTTGAACGCCAGCGCCGCGAACGGCGCCCGCGGATCGCAGGGCAGCGCCACCTCGCCGGGCTTCGGCAGCCAGTCGACGATGGCGTCGAGCAGCGGTTCCACGCCGCGGTTGCGGAAGGCCGAGCCCGCGAGCACGGGCACGAAGGCACCGGCCAGCACGCCCTTGCGGATGCAAGCGCGCAGCACCTCGGCCGGCAGCTCCTCGCCGTTCAGGTAGGCCCCCATCGCGGCCTCGTCCTGCTCGACGGCGAGCTCCACCAGCCGCGCGCGTTGCTGCAACACGGTGGCCATCAGCCCGGCGGGCACCTCGGTCACGCGGTACGGCCGGCTCGCATCGTCGAGGTCCCAGACCAGCGCGCGCAGGCCCAGCAGGTCGACCACGCCGCGGAAGTCGCCTTCCGCGCCGATCGGCCACTGCACCGGCACGGCCTTCACGCCCAGGCGTTCTTCCATCATCGCGACCACGCGCGGGAAGTCCGCGCCCAGGCGGTCGAGCTTGTTGACGAAGGCGATGCGCGGCACGCGATAGCGGTCCGCGAGGCGCCAGTTGGTCTCGGTCTGCGGCTCCACGCCGGCCACGCCGTCGAACACGACCACGGCCCCGTCGAGCACGCGCAGCGAGCGGTTCACCTCGATGTTGAAATCGATGTGGCCCGGCGTGTCGATCAGGTTGATCTGGGTCGCGTTCCACTGCAGCGTGATGGCGGCGCTGCTGATGGTGATGCCGCGCTTGCGCTCCTGCGCATCGAAGTCCATGCGCGCGGTGCCGCGGCTCACGTCGCCGATGCGATGGCTCTCGCCGGCGTAGAACAGGATGCGTTCGGTGGTGGTGGTCTTGCCGGCATCGACGTGGGCAATGATGCCGATGTTGCGCAGGTTCCTGGGTGTGTGGGTCATGGCGAATCTTTCTTTCTCTGGCTCGAAGCACGGCTTCGAGCGCCTGGTGGGCATGTGCCAACCCCAGGCGGAAAGGATTCGCCTGAGGGCTAGCGACGAACGGTGTCGTGCAATCTGCTGATGCGGCGGCCGGAGCCCGGGCGCACGGAAGCCAGGCTCCGGCGGAGGCGAATCGTGGCGATCAGCTTGTCGTAGGTACGCATGGCGATGAAGAAGTGAGAGGCGGAAAAGACAAAACCCCGGAGGACGGGCCTGCCGGGGTTTTCAGTACCGGAAGGCGCAACGCCTTCCGAACGCGATCGAAGGCGATGTCAGGTGGCGGTGAGGCCGGCTTCGATGGCTTGGGTGAATTTCATGGTGGGGCGGATTGTGGGCTTGCCTGCGGTCGATGGCAAGCCGCGCTTCGTTGCCGTTGGGTGGATGCCACGCGCATGAATGCGGGCAGCCGGACGCAGAGGACGCGAAGGTTTCGCGAAGGACGCGAAAGAACAGCCATGAAAAATGGAAGCGCCGGTGCGGGCGTTGCTCCCCTTCTTAGCGATCGGCAAGACCCAAGGCCTTCGAAAGACGACTCGCCACATCTTTCTGTCTTCCTTTCGCGCCCTTCGCGAAACCTTCGCGTCCTCTGCGTCCGGTTCCCGATCCCGATTTCAGAAATCTCAGACGACCAGCCGATACCCCACCGCAGTCTCGGTCAACAGATGCCGCGGCTGCGCCGGATCGTCCTCGAGCTTCTGCCGCAGGTGCCCCATGTAGATCCGCAGGTAGTGGCTCTGGTCCGTGTGCGACGGTCCCCAGACCTCGCGCAGCAGCTGGCGTTGCGTCAGCACGCGCCCCGCGTTCGCGGCCAGCACCGACAGCAGCCGGTACTCGGTCGGCGTGAGATGCACCTCGGCACCCGCGCGGCGCACGATGCGCGCGGCGCGGTCGAGCTCGATCTCGCCGAAGCGGAACAGTGCCTCGGGCACCTCCTCGCTGCTGGCCGCGCGCGGGCGCCGCAGGTTGGCGCGCACGCGCGCGAGCAGCTCGCCGGTGCCGAAGGGCTTGGTCAGGTAGTCGTCGGCGCCGGCGTCGAGCGCGGCGATCTTGTCGGCCTCGTCGCTGCGCGCCGACAGCACGATGATCGGCACCGCCGACCAGCCGCGCACGTCGCGGATCAGCGAGACGCCGTCGCCGTCGGGCAGGCCCAGGTCGAGCACCAGCAGGTCGGGCTGGCGCGTGCCGGCCGCGGCGAGGCCGTCGCGCAGCGTGCCGGCCTCGTGCACCAGCCAGCCCTCGGCCTCGAGCGCGCCGCGCACGAAGCGGCGGATCTGCGGCTCGTCCTCGATCACGATGGCGGTGGGGGCAGGCATGGGGGTCAGAGCGGCGCTTCGGCCGGTTCGGGCGGCTCCCGGCGCGGGAGCGTGACCGTGAATTCTGCACCGCCGCCGCGCGCATTGGCGGCCACGATCTCGCCGCCATGGGCGCTCACCACCGCCTTGCAGATCGCCAGGCCCAGCCCCACGCCCGGCGTGGCCGACTCGACCTCGCCGCGCGTGAACTTGTCGAACAGCTTCTGCTCGTGGCCCAGCAGCGCCGCGGGCAGGCCCGGGCCGTGGTCGCGCACGCTCAGCACCAGCGTGCCGGGCTCGGCGCGCGCGCCCACCACGATCGGCGACGCGCCGTACTTGGTGGCGTTCTCGAGCAGGTTCACCAGCACGCGCTCGATCAGCACCGCGTCGAACTCGACCAGCGGCAGCCCGGCATCGAGCGCGGTCTGGACCACGGTGGCGCCGAGCGCGGTGCGCGCCGCGCGGATGGCCGAGCCCACCACCTCCTCGACCGACTGCCAGTCGCGCCGCAGGTTGACCGCGCCGCCCGCGATGCCGCTCTCGAGCCGCGCCATGTCGAGCAGGTTGTTGACCAGCGCATGCAGCTCGTGCGCCTGCGCAACGATCGCGCGCGCCGCCTCGGCATGTTCTTCCGCCGGCAGGGTCTGCAGCGATTCGGCCAGCGCGATCAGCGCGGTCAGCGGCGTGCGCACGTCGTGCGAGATCGCGCCCAGCAGCGCGTTGCGCAGCCGCTCCGATTCGATCTCGACCACCGCCTGCTGCGCCACCTCCACGTAGTGCACGCGCTCGAGCGCGATCGCGATCTGCCGCGCCAGCGTGTCGAGCTGCTGCGCCTGCTCGGGGATCAGCAGCCAGCGCGGCTGCGCCGGTTCGAGCGCGAGCACGCCGCGCACGCGCATCGGCGCCTGCAGCGGCACGTAGTGCCAGGGTTGCGCGGCCAGGGTGGCGGTGGCGAGGCCCGCGCTCTGGCCATGGCGGAAGGCCCAGTCGGCCACCTGCGCGTCGAAGCCCGGCGGCGGATCGGCCGGCGCCACCAACTGGTCGGCGGCATCGGTCACCAGCACCAGCGCATGGCCGCCGAAGTGGCCCTGCACCGCGGCCGCGCCGAGCGCGACCACCTGCGTGCTCTCGAGCGCGGCCGAGAGCTCGCGCGTGAGCTCGAACAGCGAGCGCGCGCGGCGCTCGCGGCTGGTCGACACGCCGGCCGCGAAGCGCAGCCCGGCCGTGAGCTGGCCCACCAGCAGGCCCACGCCCAGCATGATCGCGAAGGTCAGCACGTACTGCACGTCGCTGACCGCGAACGACAGCCGCGGCGGCACGAAGAAATAGTCGAAGGCCGCGACGTTGAGCAGCGCCGCCAGCGCCGAGGGCCCGCGCCCGAAGCGCATCGCCACGCCCACCACGCCGAGCAGGAACAGCATCACGATGTTCGACAGCTCGAGCACGCCGGTCAGCGGCGTGCACAGCAGCGTGAGCGCCACGCTGGTGGCCGCGGCCCAGGCATAGCCGGGCCAGTGGATCGGCGCCTGCTCGTGGTCGTCGCTGTCGATGCGCGCCCCCGCCACGCCCAGCGGCGAGCGCGATAGCCGGCGCGCGCTGTCGGCGCGGCCCACCTCGAGGATGTCGAGCGCGGGTGCCAGTCGCGCGAGCGCGCGCGCCAGCGGCACCCGCGCCGCCATCCACGGGCGGCGCCAGCCGGTCGCGGGCTCGGCGCGCCCGAGCACCAGCGTCGCGCAGTTGAGCCGGCGCGCCTGCTCGGCGAGCTGCCCGGCCACGTCGTCGCCGGTCAGCACCGCGGTGGCCGCACCCAGTTCCTCGGCCAGCTTCAGCACCGCGAGGATGCGGTCGCGCTCGGCCGCGGCCAGCCGCTGCAGCCGCGGCGTCTCGACATACACGGCATGCCAGCGCACGTTGAGCTGGCCCGCGAGCCGCGCCGCGGTGCGCACCGTCTGCGCCGCGCCCTCGTGCGGGCCGACGCACGCGAGGATCGCGCCCGAGGTGTGCCAGGCCTGCAGGCCGGTGCCCGGGCCCGACTGCTCGACGCGCCAGCCGCGCACGTCGTCCTCCACGTGTTCGGCGGTGCGGCGCAACGCGATCTCGCGCAGCGCGATCAGGTTGCCCTTGCGGAAGAAGTTCTGCGCCGCGCGTTCGGCCTGCTGCGGCAGGTAGACCTTGCCAGCCGCGAGCCGCGCCGTGAGCTCGTCGGGCGTGACGTCGACCAGCACCACCTCGTCGGCCTCGTCGAGCACCGAGTCGGGCACGGTCTCGTGCACCCGCACGCCGGTGATGGCGCCGACCGTGCCGTTGAGGCTCTCGAGGTGCTGCACGTTGAGCGCCGACCAGACCTCGATGCCCGCGGCCAGCAGCTCCTGCACGTCTTGCCAGCGCTTGGCATGGCGCGAGCCGGGCGCGTTGGTGTGGGCCAGCTCGTCGACCAGCAGCACCGCGGGCCGGCGCGCCAGCGCGGCATCGAGGTCGAACTCGGCCAGCGTGCGGCCGCGGTAGGCGATCTCGCGCAGCGGCAGGGCATCGAGCCCCGCCAGCAGCGCCGCGGTCTCGCCGCGGCCATGGGTCTCGACCACGCCGATCAGCACGTCGCGCCCGGCCTTGCGCTCGCGCTGCGCGGCGCTCAGCATGGCCCAGGTCTTGCCCACGCCGGCGCTGGCGCCGAAGTAGATGCGCAGCTTGCCGCGCCGCGCGCGCGCCTCGTCGCTGCGCAGCTGGGCGATCAGCGCGTCGGGGTCGGGGCGGGACAGCTCGCTCATCGGGAGCGCAGGTTAGCGCATCGCCCCGCGCACCGACGCTTCGGTGCGCGCCGAAGCATGGCGACGCCGGCTTCGCACAATGGGCCGTCTGGTTCCAAGAAGGCTGTTCCCCCATGAACGACAGACATCCCGCCCGCCCGGCCGCGCCGCGCCGCGGCCTCGCCCTGCTCACGCTGTGCCTCGCGGTCCTGGTGGCGCAGGTCGACATGGCCGTGGTCAACCTCGGCACCCGGCCGATCGGCGAGCACTTCCGCGCCGGCGTGACCGCCCTGCAATGGGTGGTCGACGGCTACAACCTCGCCTACGCGGTGCTGCTGCTCACCGGCGGCCTGCTGGCCGACCTGTACGGACGGCGCCGGATCTTCATGCTCGGCGCGGCCGTCTTCACGGGTGCCACCGTGCTGTGCGCCGCGGCCACTTCGGTCTGGATGCTGGTCGCGGGCCGCGCGCTGGCCGGCCTGGGCGCCGCGCTGCTGATGCCGGCCTCGCTCGCGATCGTGCGCGTGGTGTGGCAGGACGCGCGCGAGCGCGGCCGCGTGCTCGGCATCTGGGCCGCCTGCAACGGCCTGGCGATGGCCATCGGCGCGCCGCTGGGCGGCGTGCTGATCCACCGCTTCGGCTGGCGCGGCATCTTCCTCGCGGTGCTGCCGTTCAGCCTCGCCGCGCTGCTGCTGGCACGGCCCTCGATCCCCGAGTCGTCCGATCCGCGCGGGCGCAGCCTCGACGCGGGCGCGCAGCTCGCCGGTGGCCTCGCGCTCGGCGCGCTCGCCTTCGCGGCGATCGAGTCGCACGAGGCGCCGCGGGTCGCGATCGCGGCGCTGGCGGTCGCGCTGGCGGCGTTCGTGCTGTTCGTGCGCATCGAAGGCCGGCGCGGCGCGACCGCGCTGGTGCCGCTCGACCTGTTCGGCCTGCCCGCCTTCCGCGCCGCCATGATCGCCACCGCCGGCATGACCTTCGGCATGTACGGCCTGCTGTTCCTGCTGCCGCTGCACTGGCAGCAGGCGGGCCTGCTCGACGCCACGCGGGCCGGCCTCGCGCTGATCCCGATGGCGTTGCTGTTCGTCGCGCTGTCGCCGTTCAGCGGCCGCATCGTGGCGCGGCTCGGTGCGCGCGCGGTCAGCTGCGCGGGCGTGGCGGTCATCGCCGGCGGGCTGCTGCTGGTGGCGCTGGGCGCGGGCCACGCGTCCATCGCCTGGGCCGAGGCCGGACTGGCGCTCGCGGGCCTCGGCATGGGACTGGCCACCGGGCCGCTGATGGCCGAGGCCGTGGGCGCGGTCGATGCCGCGCGCTCGGGCACCGCGGGCTCGCTGATCAATGTCGCGCGCATCGCGGGCGCGACGATCGGCGTCGCCGCGCTGGGTGCGTTCTATGCCATGGCGGGCGGCGGCGCCGCGGGCCTGCGCTGCGCGATGCTCGCGGGCGCGGCGGTGCAGGCCGGCTGCGCCGCCAGCGCGTGGCGCACCGCGCGGCCGCGCTGAACCGGCAGCGGACATCGGTCGCGCAAGCGGCCACATCAACGGGAAGCTCCGTTCTTGCGCCGGGCACGATGCTCGTGGCGCCGCGCCGTGCGCGACAGCACCAGCCAGGCGAAGCCCAGCGGCACGAACAGCGCCGCCAGCGCGAGCAGCGCATGGAGCCAGTCAGTGGCCATGGCGCAGTCCGCAGCGCGCGAGATGTTCGCGCCAGCTCACCAGCCGGCCGATCTCGCCCGAGGGCACGCATTCGATCAACCGGTGCAGCACCTCGGCGTAGCTGCGCATCGGCAGGCGGATCATCAGCCGCACGCAGGGCGCGTCGCTCTCCTGCGAGCTGCAACCGTGCAGCAGCGGCTCGCAGCGCACCACGCCGGCATCGGCGCAGCCCGCGAGGCTGCGGCGCACGCGCAGCGCGTCGGCGCAACTCACGGTGACGTCGAGCACATGGAAGCTGTCGGCGGCCGTCCTGCGGGCGGCCGCGATCGCGGCACCGGCCGCGGCGGGACTTCGGAAATACACGGGATGTTCGCGATAAGCGGCGTAGGCCATACAGGTCTCCTTTGCCTGGGTCCGGGGTTCAGCGCTTGTCGAGCGCGAGGTTCAGCGCCAGCACGTTCACGCGCGGCTCGCCGAGCAGCCCCCACAGCGGCTGCTGGGTCTGCCGAT
This sequence comes from Variovorax sp. FG153, assembly GCF_057809595.1. Classification (NCBI taxonomy): domain Bacteria; kingdom Pseudomonadati; phylum Pseudomonadota; class Betaproteobacteria; order Burkholderiales; family Comamonadaceae; genus Variovorax; species Variovorax sp. FG153. Next base: position 30,027 of record NZ_JBMDKG010000008.1, on the reverse strand, counting down.
CGATCAGCGCGTTGACTTCCCCCAACGGCAGGCCGCGCTCGCGCGCGACGCGCGGTGCCTGGTAGCGCGCCGCGGCCGGGCTGATGTCGGGGTCGAGGCCGCTGCCCGAGGCCGTCACCAGGTCGACCGGCACCGGCGCGGTGTTGCCCGGGTCGGCCGCGCGCAGCGCTTCCACGCGCGCCTTCACGGCGTCGGTCAGGGCCGGGTTCAGCGGGCCCTGGTTCGCGCCCCCCGAGGCGCTCGCGTTGTAGGGCTGCGGCGCGGTGGCCGAGGGGCGGCCCCAGAAGTGCCTGGGGTCGCTGAAGTTCTGGCCGATCAGCTTCGAGCCGACGGTGGTGCCGTCGAGCACGATCAGGCTGCCGGCCGCCTGCGCGGGGAAGGCCGCCTTGGCGGCGCCGGTGACGGCCATCGGATAGATCAGGCCGGTGAGCGCGCTCAGCAACGCGAAGACGACGATGGCGGGGCGGACGATGCCGCCGGTGGTGTTGCTCATGATGGGGACTCCTCAGACCAGGTGGACTGCCACCAGCAGCCAGTCGATCAGCTTGATGCCGATGAAGGGAACGAGCAGGCCGCCCAGGCCGTAGATGGCGAGGTTGCGGCGCAGCAGCGCGGCGGCGCCCACCGGCCGGTAGCGCACGCCCTTGAGCGCCAGCGGGATCAGGAACACGATCACCAGCGCGTTGAAGATCACCGCCGACAGGATGGCCGACGACGGGCTCGCGAGGCGCATCACGTTGAGCGCCGCGAGCTGCGGATAGGTCGAGACGAAGATCGCGGGAATGATCGCGAAGTACTTCGCCACGTCGTTGGCGATCGAGAAGGTGGTCAGCGAGCCGCGCGTCATCAGGAGCGCCTTGCCGGTCTCCACCACCTCGAGCAGCTTGGTCGGGTTCGAGTCCAGGTCGACCATGTTGCCGGCCTCCTTCGCGGCCTGGGTGCCGCTGCCCATGGCCACCGCCACGTCGGCCTGCGCGAGCGCGGGCGCGTCGTTGGTGCCGTCGCCGGTCATCGCGACCAGCCGGCCCTCGGCCTGGTACTTGCGGATCAGCGCCAGCTTGTCCTCGGGCGTGGCCTCGGCCAGGAAGTCGTCCACGCCGGCCTCGGCCGCGATCGCGGCGGCGGTGAGCTTGTTGTCGCCGGTGATCATCACCGTCTTGATGCCCATGCGGCGCAGCTCGGCGAAGCGCTCCTTGATGCCGGTCTTCACGATGTCCTTGAGCTCGACGATGCCGAGCACGCGGTCGCGCTCGGCCACCGCCAGCGGCGTGCTGCCGCGGCGCGAGGCCTCCTCGGCGGCGCGCAGCAGCTCGGGCGCCATCGTGCCGCCGAGCGCCTCGACGTGCCGGCGCACCGCCTCGACCGCGCCCTTGCGCAGCACGATGGGATCGGTGTCCAGGCTGTTCGGCGCGGCCGGCAGGTCGACGCCGCTCATGCGGGTCTGCGCGGTGAAGGCCACGAAACGAGCCCCCACGCTCGCCACTGCGTGTGCTTCGCTGCCCCCCGAGGGGGCGGCTTCGCCTCGGGACGGCCCGTCGGCGAAGCGCGCGTTCTCGACCGGCGCGGGTTCCAGCCCGTCGCGGCGCGCGAGCTCCACGATGCTGCGGCCCTCGGGCGTCTCGTCGGCCAGCGAGGCCAGCATGGCGGCGCGCGCGAGCCGTGCCTTGGTGACGCCGGGCGCCGGCAGGAAGGCGCTGGCCTGGCGGTTGCCGTGCGTGATGGTGCCGGTCTTGTCGAGCAGCAGCACGTCGACGTCGCCGGCGGCTTCCACCGCGCGGCCCGAGGTCGCGATCACGTTGGCCTGCATCATGCGGCTCATGCCCGCCACGCCCACGGCCGACAGCAGGCCGCCGATGGTGGTGGGGATCAGGCACACCAGCAGCGCGACCAGCGCGGTCAGCGAGACCACCGTGCCGGCGCCCGCGGCTTCCACGCTGAACACCGAGAACGGCAGCAGCGTGACCGTGACCATCAGGAACACCAGCGTGAGCGCCACCAGCAGGATGGTCAGCGCGATCTCGTTGGGCGTCTTCTGGCGGCGCGCGGCCTCGACCATGCCGATCATGCGGTCGAGGAAGGACTCGCCCGGGTTCACCGCGATGCGCACCACCAGCCAGTCGGACAGCACGCGGGTGCCGCCGGTCACGGCCGAGAAGTCGCCGCCCGATTCGCGCACCACCGGTGCCGATTCGCCGGTGATGGCGCTCTCGTCGACCGAGGCCACGCCTTCGATCACCTCGCCGTCGAGCGGGACCACGTCGCCGGCCTCGACCAGCACCACGTCGCCCTTGCGCAGGTTGGGCGCCTGCTCCGGGAGCCACTTCGCGTCGCGCTGCGGCTCGGCCAGCTTCTTGGCCCAGGTGTCCTTGCGCAGGCCGCGCAGCGAGGCGGCCTGGGCCTTGCTGCGGCCCTCGGCCAGCGCCTCGGCGAAGTTGGCGAACAGCACCGTGAACCAGAGCCACACGGTGACCGCGAGCACGAAGGTCGGCGACATGCCGGTGTCGCCCGGGAAGCTCAGCGTGTGGATCCACAGCAGCGTGGTGAGGATGCTCCCGATGTAGACGATGAACATCACCGGGTTGCGCCACTGGGTGCGCGGGTTCAGCTTGGCGAAGGCGCCGCGCAGCGCGGGGCGCACCAGTGCCGCGTCGAACAGCGACAGGGAAGTCTTGGTTGGGGTCATGGCGTGCTCCTCCTTACTTCCAGAGCACCAGGTGCTCGACGATCGGCCCGAGGGCCAGCGCCGGCACGTAATTGAGCAGGCCGACCAGCAGCACGGTGCCGATCAGCAGGGAAACGAACAGCGGCCCGTGCGTGGGCAGCGTGCCGGCCGTGACCGGCAGGCGCTTCTTGGCGGCCAGCGAGCCCGCGATGGCGAGCACCGGCACGATCATCGCGAAGCGGCCGAACCACATCGCCAGGCCCAGCAGCGCGTTGTAGAAGGGCGTGTTGGCCGACAGGCCCGCGAAGGCGCTGCCGTTGTTGTTGGCGGCCGAGGTCAGCGCATAGAGGATCTCGGAGAAGCCGTGCGCGCCGGGGTTGGCGATGCCGGCCTTGCCCGCGCCCGAGGCCACCGCGATGGCGGTGCCCACGAGCACCAGGATCGGCGTCACCAGGATCGCGATCGACAGCAGCTTCATCTCGCGCACCTCGATCTTCTTGCCGAGGTACTCGGGCGTGCGGCCGATCATCAGCCCGGCGATGAACACCGCGAGCATCGCGAAGACCAGCATGCCGTACAGGCCCGAGCCGACGCCGCCGAACACCACCTCGCCGAGCTGCATCAGCACCAGCGGCACCAGGCCGCCGATCGGCGTCAGCGAGTCGTGCATGAGGTTGACCGCGCCGCACGAGGCGGCCGTGGTCACGGCGGCGAACAGCGCCGAGGCGTCGATGCCGAAGCGCACCTCCTTGCCTTCCATGTAGCCGCCCGACTGCAGCGCGCCCGCGGCCTGGTCGACGCCCAGCGGCGTGAGCAGCGGGTTGCCGCCCTGCTCGGCCGACGTGAGCACCGCCACCGCGACCACGAACATGACCGCCATCGCCGCGAACACCGCCCAGCCCTGGCGCATGTCGCCCACCACGCGGCCGAAGGTGAAGCACAGCGCGGCCGGGATCAGGAAGATCGCCAGCATCTGCAGCAGGTTCGACAGCGCGGTCGGGTTCTCGTAGGGATGCGCCGAGTTGGCGTTGAAGAAGCCGCCGCCATTGGTGCCGACCATCTTGATCGCCTCCTGCGAGGCGACCGGGCCCATGGCCAGCGTCTGCGTCGCGGTGGTGGCGTCCTCCATCACCGGCGCGCCCTTGTCGTCCTTCAGCGGCTGGCCGTCGGGGCCGGCCTTGGGCTGCTGGAACGCGGTCGTCTCGAGCGTGTCGACGGCCTTGTACGCGTCGAAGTTCTGGATCACGCCCTGGCCCACCAGCGCCACCGCCAGCACGAAGGAGATCGGCACCAGCACCCACAGCGTGATGCGCACGATGTCGGCCCAGAAGTTGCCGACCAGGCCGCGGCCCTGGCCTTCGCCGCGGCGCGCGAAGCCGCGCACCAGCGCGAACGCCACCGCGATGCCGGTCGCGGCCGACACGAAGTTCTGCACCGTGAGGCCGAGCATCTGCGTGAGGTAGCTCATCGTCGACTCGCCCGCGTAGCCCTGCCAGTTGGTGTTGGCGACGAAGCTCACGGCGGTGTTGAAGGCCGAGTCGGGCGACACCGCGCCCATGCCGGCCGGGTTGAGCGGCAGCAGGCCCTGCAGCCGCTGCAGGCCGTAGACCACGATCGCGCCGACCGTGTTGAAGGCCAGCAGCGCCAGCGCATAGACGCGCCAGCTCATCGACTGCGCCGGCGCCACGCCGGCCAGCTTGTAGAAGGGGGACTCCACGCGCGCCATCCAGCGCGGCACGCGTTCGTTGCACAGCGCCGCGAGGAAGCGGCCGACCGGCCAGGCCAGCAGCAGCAGCAGCGCGAAGAAGAGGGCCAGCAGGCCCCAGGCGGAACCCGTCATTTCAGAATTCCTCGGCGCAGATCAGCGCGAAGACCAGGTAGGCGAACAGCACCACGGCGATCAGCGCGCCGAAGCCGTAGAGGACGTCGAGGCCGATCACGATGCCTCTCCCTCTTTCGCCGCCGGCGGGTTCGGTCCCTCGAGCCGGTTCAGCCCGACGACCATGGCCGCCACCACGACCCACAGCGCCAGCAAGGCGCCCATCCAGACGATGTCCATGCATCACTCCTGCTATCAAAAAGATGAATGGCAGTCTCGGCAGATGCGCGTCAAAACGGGGGAAAGAGTCGGTGGGGGGCCGTAAAGAAAGCGTAAAAACGCCGCGCGGGAGCGCCGCGGGACCCGCAGGTGGGCGCTCGGCTCAGCCGGCGCGGCGCAGCAGCTTGCCCGTGGACGAGGCGCGCGCGATCAGCCGGCCATCGAGCGCCCAGAGGTCGGCCTCGAGGAACACCACGCTGCGGCCCCAGCGCAGGATGCGCGCCTCGGCCTCGAAGCTGGCGACGTCGGCCCGGTCGAGGAACGAGATCTTGAGCTCGAGGCTCGCGAGGCCGGCCTCGGCGTCCTTCGCGTTCACCGCGAAGGCCATCGCGCAATCGAGCCATGCGGTGACCAGCCCGCCCTGCACCACCGTGCCGTTGCTGTGCGCGAACTCGGGCCGCGCCACGAAACGCACGCGCGCGAGGCCGGCCTCGGCATCACTGCGCAGCAGCTGCGAAAAGCCGATGGTGTGCATCAGCGCGCTCGGGAATTTTTCGTTATCCATGCAGGAATTTTCGCGTGGCCGGTGAGCCGCGCCATGACGCCTCGGCGTCTTGTCGCGGCGCGTCAGGTGCCGAAGATGCAGCGCGTGGTCGCCATCATCCGCGGCTGCCTCGTCGCGTTGACCGAGGGCGTGTGCAGCACGCGCATGTCCATCAGGAACACGTCGCCGGCGCGGCCGCACATCTCGACGATGGCCAGGCCCTGCTCGCCCAGGCGGCGCTCCAGGTCCATCGGGTCCTTGAGCAGCTCGCGCAGCGCGGGTTGCGAATCCGAGGCCGGCCGACGCGTGTCGATGCGGTGCGAGCCCGCGAGCGCGAGCGTGGCGCCGCCATGCGGTGCCACGTCGTCGATCAGGAAGAAGGCCTGCACGCCGGGCAGCGGATCCTGCGGCCGCGCCGCGAGGTCCACATGCCAGTTCAGGGCCTGCAGGGTCCAGTCGCCTTGCCCTGGCGGCGACAGCAGCAGCTGCGTGCCCTGGGGGCCCGCCGCGGGCGGCGACGCGAGGCCGCCGAGCTCGGCGACGAGATCGAGCAGCGCCGGCGTGACCAGGGCTTCATGCAGGCCGGGCACGTTGACGAGCGCGGAGAGCTTGCCGATCTGCTGGAACAGCGGCAGGCGCCGCACCGCGCCCATCCCGCCCTTGGCGCCAGCCATGCGCTTGAGCTCGTCGCGCAGCTTCTCGCGCAGCGGGGCCACGCGGGACTTCGGGTGGAAGCCTTCGAGGTGGAGACAGCCGTGGGTCTTGAAACGATCGATCTGCGTGGGGCTCATGGAAGCATCGGGAGCAACTGCCGCCAGTGGAACACGCTGGCGGCCCGGCGTCAGCCGGCGGGATCCGACACCGTCGGCCGCCACGCGATCACGCCCTGCGTGCGCGCGCGCACCTCGGGTGTCGCGAGGCAGGTGGCGACGGCCTCGTAACCGGGTGCGCCTTCGAACGGCGCGACATAGGTCGGCGGGCTGTGATTCGCCGGGCACAGCAGGATCGACTCGAGCGCGCCGACCGCCGCGAGATCGAGGAAGGCACTGGAGCGCGTGAGCAGGAACAGCGGCCGCGCCCCGGCGCCGCGGCGGCGCAGATGGGCGATCAGCGCTTCCTGGGTCGCGTGGTCGAGGCCCTGTTCCACCATGTCGACGACGATGGCGGCTGGGCCTTCGGCTTCGAGGCCGGCCAGCAGCGCGACCAGGGCTTCGGATCCGGTGGCACCGTCCTCCACGAGCCAGGCCAGCGCGGCATCGACGCGCGCGCGCAGGCCGGCGTCCTCGCGCAACCGCGTGGCGGTGGCATCGCCCTCGGCGCGGTCCAGCGGCAGGAAGACCGCGCCCGGAAAACGTTCGGCGATGCGCAGCGCGAGCCGCGTCTTGCCGCTGCCCAGCGGGCCGACGATGTGGTTGATGGGCCGGATGTCGTTGAGCGCGAAGCGTTCGCCGCCCCAGGGCCAGGGCAGCTCGAATTCGAGCGCGGGTCGGGTGTCGGGCTGCAGCAGGCGCGCGAGTTCGCCGGGCGCGGGCAGGCGTCCGCGCGCGAGTTCGTCGCGCAGGCCGCGCACTCTGTCCAGCGTGGCGTCGAGCTCTCGCGCCTTGGCTTCGAGCGCCGCCTGATGCGCCGCCAGGGCTGGTGCCAGGCCTTGCGCGTCGCCCTGGAGCACGCGCGCCACCTGCGCGAGGCTCAGGCCCAGCGCGCGCAGCGCGACGATCTCGGTGGCACGCGCCATCTCGGCGGGCCCGTAGGAACGCCAGCCGGCCACCGTGCGCGCCGGCACCAGCAGGCCGCGCTGCTCGTACAGCCGCAGGGCCTTGGCGGACACGCCGAGCCGGCGCGCGGCCTCGGACGGGTTCAGGAAACGGGACGAAGGGTTCACGGAATCACCTCGGTTTTGCTGCGATGCCGTCTTTATCGAGGTGGCCGCAGGGGCCGGGTCAAGCATGGCGCGCCCCACGCACTCAAAGATCGCGCTGCAGCTGCCAGGCCTGGTACTTGAGGCTCGCCACCGCGCCCGCGACGATGCCGACGATCGCGGGCAGGCTCGCGAGACTCAGCGTGGAGAGCGCGCTCAGGCCCTGGCCGATGGTGCAGCCCATGGCGGTGACGCCGCCGATGCCCATCAGCACGGCGCCGCCCAGGTGGTGCGCGAGGTCGCCGCTGCCGGCGAAGCCCTCCCAGCGGAACTCGCGCGTCCACAGCGCCTGCGCGGCGGCACCCACGATCACGCCGGCCACCGAGGCGATGCCCAGGGTCAGCAGCTTGTTGGCGTCGCTGTAGAACATCAGCCAGTCGAGCGCATAGGCCACGGGCGTGACGAAGCTCAGCGCCTCGGCGCGGCCGGAGTTGGTGGCGAGGAACACGTGTTCGAGCGTGAGCGGATGCTCCTCGACCACGGCCCAGTGGCCGCTGAGCCACCAGGCGGCCACCACCAGCGCGCCGATGGCGAGCCCGCCCGCGAGGCTGCGCGCATCGCGCCGGCCCCAGGCGGCCCACGCGATCAGCGCGCCGCCCGCGACCAGGCCGATCGCGAGCCGCAGCGGCGCGGCCTGCATGCGCAGCGCGCCGGCCAGCACCTCGGGCAGCGAGGCATTGACGGCCAGCTCCAGGTGCACCGCGTCGACGGTGGCCACGCGCAGCACGGCGGTGATGCCCTTGAGCGTGGCGAAGGCCGCGATGCCCATCACCAGCAGCACGACCAGCGCCTTGAGGCTGCCGCCGCCGACGCGCACCAGCGTCTTGTTGCCGCAGCCCGAGGCCAGCACCATGCCGAAGCCGAACAGCAGGCCGCCCACCAGCGCCGAGAGCCAGAGGATGCGGTTCGATGCATAGAGCGTGCGGTCGGCATCGACCCAGCCCGCGAACACCAGCGCCGAGAAGCCGATCAGCGCGACGCCGCCGGCCGCGGCCCATTGCCGCACGCGCGTCCAGTCGCCGAGGTTGACCACGTCGCTGATCGCGCCCATGGTGCAGAAGCGCGTGGCGCGCGCCACGGCGCCGAACACGGCCGAGAGCGCGAAGGCGGCCGCGAGCGCGAACGAGGTGAGGAGGGAGACCTGTTCGACAGACATGCGGCGATTCTAGGGAGCGCGGCGTGCGGCCACGCTCCCACCCGCGGCCCTCAGGCCAGCCCCGGATTGGGCGCGACGTTCTTCAGCACCGGCGCCTCGGGCGCGCGCGCGGCCACCACCTTGCGCGACTTCAGCCAGGGCTCGATCACCTCCCACACCGGCTTGTTGCCGGCGCTGCGCGCCTCCTCGCTCACCGGCGCCCATCCCGCCACCTTGTAGGTGCGGCCGGCCTCGATGGGCTTGCCGTCCAGGCGCATGTCCTGGATGCGCTGGCCCATCGCGGCCGTCGGGTCGCAGGCGTACTGCAGGCCGCCCACGCGCACCATGTCGCCGCCCTGCTGGTAGTAGGGGTCGGGGTTGAACAGGTTGTCGCAGACGTCCTCGAGCACGGTCTTGAGCATCTCGCCGCTCATCGGCGTGACGGTGGCGTACGAGTAGGTGGTGGCGGTCATGTCCATCAGCCATTCGCGCGTGATGGGCTGGCCCGGCAGCAGCGAGGTGCCCCAGCGGAAGCCCGGCGAGAAGGCGATCGGCGCGTCCTGCACCTCCATCAGCGCGTCGAGCAGCAGCTGGTCGCCGGTGCCGTTGAAGTTGCCGCGCCGGTACAGCGTGCCGTCGGTGTGGGCCAGCGTCTCCGACAGCTTCGCTTCGTAGGGCGCGCGGATGCGCGCGATCAGCGCGTCCATCTCGCGGTCGGCCGGGATCAGGTCGGAGAACACCGGCAGCAGGCGATAGCGGAAGTCGCTGACCTTCTTGCCCTTGACCTCGAAATCGAGCACGCCGAGGAACTTGCCGTTGGAGCCGCCGTTGACCACGATGGTCTGGCCGCCGGCATTGCTCACCAGCGTGGGCATGGGCGTGCCGTCGTGCGTGTGGCCGCCGAGGATGGCGTCGACGCCGCGCACGCGGCTGGCCATCTTGAGATCCACGTCCATGCCGTTGTGCGAGAGCACGACCACCACCTGCGCGCCCTTGGCACGCGCCTCGTCCACCACGCGCTGCAGGTTGTCGTCCTGGATGCCGAAGGTCCAGTCGGCCACCATGTAGCGCGGGTTGGCGATCGGCGTGTAGGGAAAGGCCTGGCCCACGATGGCGCAGGGCACGCCGTTGATCTCGCGCATGACGTAGGGCTTGAAGACCGGGTCGCCGAAGTCGGCGGTCTTGACGTTCTGCGCGACGAACTCGACGCGGCCCGCAAAGTCCTTCTCGATGATCTCCTTCACGCGCTCCATGCCGTAGGTGAACTCCCAGTGCCCGGTCATCACGTCGACGCCGAGCAGCTTGCAGGCATCGACCATGTCCTGCGCCTGGGTCCACAGCGAGGTGGCCGAGCCCTGCCAGGTGTCGCCGCCGTCGAGCAGCAGCGCGCCGGGCCGGCTGGCCTTGAGCTGCTTGACCAGGGTAGCGAGGTGCGCGAAGCCGCCGACCTTGCCGTAGCGCTGCGCCGCGCGGTCGAAGTCGAGGTGCGTGAGCGCATGCGCCACGCGCGTGCCCGGTGCCACGCCCGCGGCCTTGAGCAGCTGCTCGCCGACCAGGTGCGGCACCTTGCCGCGCATGCTGCCCAGGCCGATGTTCACGCTGGGCTCGCGGAAGTACAGCGGCTTGAGCTGCGCATGGCAGTCGGTCATGTGCAGCAGCGACACGTTGCCGAAGCGCGGCAGCGCGTACATCGCATCGACGGCACCGGCCGCGCCGGCGCCGTCGTGGCGCCCCAGGCCCAGGCCGGCCACGCTGCCGGCACCCAGCAGTTGCAGGAACTCGCGCTTGGAAAGGTTCATGGAAGCGGCGGGCCCTCTGCGTCTATCGGTTGACCGGCGACTTCGGATCGAGCAGCAGCCCCATCACGTCGCGGATCTGCGCTTCGTCGAGGATGCCCGAGTGGCCGACGCGCGGCATGTTCGAGCAGGCGTTGTAGGCGCGCGCGTTCCAGAGCTTGCCCCAGGTGTACTCGACGATCGGCTTCGAGGCCGCGGCCGCCGGGTCGCTCACGCCGCGCAGCTTGCCGTACTGGTAGAGGCTGGGACCGAGGGTGCCGAAGGAGATCTCCTCCTTCGACATCTGGTGGCAGTTGTAGCAGTTGCCGCCGTTGGCCGGCCCCTTGGCGGAGGCAGCCGCGTCGGTCCAGGTCAGGCCGCGTCCGTTCTGCGCGATCTTCTCGCCCTCGCGCCAGTCGCCGACGAACCTGCCGTCGGCGGGCCAGCGGATGGTCTTCATGTTGGCCGCCTCGATCTCCTTGGCGGTCTTCTCGTCGAGCGGCTTGCCGCTGGCGTCGGCCTCGCTGCAGGCGCGGTTGGCCGGGTCCTGCACGAGGCGGTCGACCTTGGCGATGCCCTGGTCGCGGAACGAGCTCTTCAGGGCCTCGGCGGTGTAGCGGTCGATGTCGGCGGCGCTGTCGGCGCTCGCGCAGCCGAACAGGGCCAGCGCGCAGGCGGCCGCGACGGCGCCCAGGATGTGGTCGGCATTCATGTCGCGTTCCTTCAGCGCTTGATGGCCGGGGCCGTGGTCTTCACGCCCTTGCCGTTGACGCCCATGTACACGGCCAGCGCGATGGTCGCGTCGCTGGCATAGCCCGGGTAGGGAAAGCGCTGCTGGCGAAAGCAGTCGTTGAGCCGCCGCTGCATGCCCCAGAGCTCGCCCGAGGACACGCGGTAGGCCGGCCAGGCACCGAAGCCGTCGCCGGCGCCGGGGCTCTTCGTGAGGTTCGGCAGGTCCTGCAGCCGGATGCGCTTGTCGTCGGCGCCATGGCAGGTGGCGCAGGCGAAGTCGTGCGGTCCGGCGCGCAGGAAGAACAGGCGCTTGCCCACCTCGTAGGCGCGGCGCTCGCTCGCATGCGACTGCGGCAGGTTCAGCGCCATGCCCTTCGACTCGGCCGAGATCCAGGCCACCAGCGCCTCGAGGTTCTTCTGCTCGCCGCTGCCGAACGGCGTCTTCGCGATCTCGGCGGCATCGAAGCCCTGCAGGGTCTGCATGCAGGTCAGCAGGCGCGACTCCATGTCCTGCACGCGGCCGGTGTCGGCGAAGTGGCGCGGCAGCTCGGCGAACGCGCCCTTGACCACGCCCGGGCCCTTGCCGAGGTCGCACTTCTCGAGCGAGGCACCCTTGGGCCCGCGCTTCTGCTTCCAGAGGTCTTCGCCCTTGGCCTCGAACAGCTCGGCCGGGTTGCCGTCCTGCAGCAGCGCGCGGTACTCGGCGATGCCTTCGGCGGTGGTCTTCTGCGCGGCGGCGTGCAGCGACAGGCTGCCCGCCAGCAGCAGCAGGCACGGGAGTGGGATCTTGCGCATGGCGACCGCCTAGCTGACGGTGGCTTCGTCGGTGCGGGTGTCGCCGCGGTTGTCCTTCCAGGTCACCGAGATCTTGTCGCCCGCCTTCGCGCCCTTGAGCGTGAACTGCATGAACGGGTTCTTCGAGACCGCGGGGCCCCAGTCGGCCGTGAGCACGGTCTTGCCGTTGAGCGAGGCCGTGACCTCCTGGATGAACCAGGCCGGAATGGTCTTGCCGGCGGCGTCCTTGCGCTGGCCGGTTTCCATCTCGTGCGCCATCAGGATGCGGACGGTCGTCTTGTCGCCCGCGGCCTGGGCGCGGATGCGCATGGGATCTGCCATGGTGGGTCTCCTTCTCTCGTTGTTTCTTCGTGGGGACGGCGCGCGCGTCAGCCGCCGCAGCCGCCCAGCGTGACCTTGACTTCCTTCTTCGCGAACAGCGCCTTGCCGTCGTTCATGACGGCGATCGCGTACACGTCGGAGGACTGGCCCAGCTTGGCGCGCGTGGTGAAGTTCGGCTCGACGAACTCCGAGGTGTTGAAGATCGCGACCACCGCGTTCGGGTTCTTTTCGACCAGCAGCATCAGCTGCTTCACGCCGGCCAGCGAGGTCGCGACACTGAGCGGCACCACGGCGCCGTTCTCGGCGATGTCGGGGCCGGTGATCGTGACCTCCTTGCTCTCGGTGGGCGTGCCCGCGCCCACGGCCTTGAGCGCATCGGCCACGCTCTTGGCCTCGAAGGCTTCCTTGGTGTAGGCCAGCGCGCTGGCCGGCAGCCAGGCGCCGGTGGCGGCGAGGCCCGCGAGCGCGGCGGACTGCTGGAGGATCTGTCTGCGGTTCTTCATGGCTTGTCTCCTGTCGAATCGATGGTGGGCCGGGTGCGTGGCTGCCGCGTCATGGCCCGGCGCTTTCGGCGAGCCAGCGCGCCACGGCCCTGGCATCGTCGTCGCCGATGGTCTGCGGCGGCATCGGGATCGCACCCCATACGCCGCTGCCGCCGCTCTTGATCTTCTCGAGCAGGTGGTCGACCTGGCCCGGGTATTTCTTCGCGATGTCGGAGAAGGCGGGGCCGACGAGCTTCTGCGTCATGCCGTGGCAGGCGACGCAGCTGTTCTTCTCGAGCACGGCGAGCGGGGCCTTCGAGGCCGGTGCCGCCGCGGCGGGGGCACCGGCCTTCGCGGCCGGCGCGGTGTCGATGCCGCGCTGCGGGCCCACCAGCCGGTTCTGCTCGGCGAGGTTGCCGTGGCTGCCGCGCGCATGCGGCGGCAGCTGCGACACGGTCTGCGTGGCCGGCACGCAGTCGCGCATGCAGGCGACCGCCGCCACGTCGGGTTTCGCCGCGCGGCCGAATTCGTTGCCGGGCCACATCGCGTGCGCGGTGGTGGTGCCGTCGCGGTTCGGCATGCGCGCCTGCACCTCGCGGATGTTGCGGTCCGACAGCGTGAAGTCGTCGGGCACGATACCGCCGAGGTTCAGCATGTAGGCGGTGACGGCGAACACGTCGTCGGGCGTCAGCGACTTGGGCTGGTTCCAGGGCATGGCGCGGTAGACGTAGTCCCAGACGGTCGAGAGGCTCGCCACCTTCATCAGCGTGGTGCGGCCCGGAAAGGCCGGGTCCTTGAGCCGCGCGACGTGGCCGGTCTTGATGTCCTCGGCCGTGGTGCCGCCGACGATGGGGCTGAACACCTGGTTCGATTCGCCGAACACGCCATGGCACGAGGCGCACTTGCTCTCCCACAGGTCCTGGCCGCGCGCGACCGAGCCCGAGCCCTTGGGCAGGCCCTTGAAGTCGGGGCGCACGTCGATGTCCCAGGCCGCCACTTCCTTCGGTGTGGCGTCGCGCCCGATGCCCGGGTAGGCGGCCTTCGGCTGCGCCCAGGTGGCGATGCAGACGCCGCAGCCCGCGAGCGCCAGCAGCGCGCGCAGCACGATGCGGCTAGCCGAGCTGGACATTCGCCACCTCCCCGCTCGCCTGCACCTGCCAGGACTGGATCGCGTTGTTGTGATAGATCGAGCGCGTGCCGCGCACCGCGCGCAGCTGGCGGTAGCCGGGCTGCACGTAGCCGGTGTCGTCCATCGCGCGGCTCTGGATGATGGCCGGCGAACCGTCCCACACCCAGTCGATGTTGAAGCGCGTGAGGCACTTCGAGAGCACCGGCGACTCGAGCCGCGCGCTGCGCCAGTTGCGCCCGCCGTCCACGCTGACGTCGACGCGCTTCACCTTGCCGCGCCCCGACCAGGCGAGGCCGGTGATGTTGTAGAAGCCCTTGTCCAGCAGCATCTGCCCGCCCGAGGGCGTGGTCACCACGCTCTTGCATTCCTGCACGCTCGTGTACTGGCGGTGCTGGCCGTCGGGCATCAGGTCGACGTAGTGCACGGTCTCGTCCTTGGTGCCGTAGGGCATGTCGCCGAGCTCGATGCGACGCAGGTACTTGACCCAGCTCACGCCCTGCACGCCCGGCACCACCAGGCGCAGCGGGTAGCCCTGCTCGGGCCGCAGCATCTCGCCGTTCTGGCCGTAGGCCACCAGCACCTCGCCCGAGCGCACCAGGCTCATCGGGATGGTGCGCGTCATCGAGGAGCCGTCGGCGCCCTCGGCCAATACGAAGCGCTCGCCCTTGAGGTCGGCGCCGGCCATCTCGAGCAGCGTGATCAACGGCACGCCCGTGAACTCGCTGCACGAGAGCATGCCGTGCGTGTACTGCGCGGTGGGCACGGCGACGTTGCCCCATTCCATGCCGGTGTTGGCGCCGCATTCGATGAAGTGGAAGCGCGACACCGAGGGCAGCCGCATCAGCTCGTCGAGCGTGAAAACCTTGGCGGCCTTCACGAGGCCGTTGATCATCAGGCGGTGCTTCGAAGGATCGATGTCCCACCAGCCCTGGTGATGGCGCTCGAAGTGCAGGCCGCTGGGCGTGACGATGCCGAACAGCGACTGCAGCGGCGCGAACGAGACCGAGGCCTGCGCGGTCGGCGTGAGGCCGGGGCTCTGGCGGCGCTGCACGTTGGCCTCGTACTTCGAGGGCTTGCCGTAGCCGTCGGTGACCACGGGCTGGCCGAGGCCGGTGCTGTGCGCGGGCAGCTGGAGGATCGCGGGATCGCCATCGGCCTGCGCGAGCGCCGCCGTTGCCGCGCCGCCCGCGACGGCAGCGGCGAAGGCACCGCGGATGAAATCGCGCCGGCCCTTGCGCGCTTCCGAGAACACGGTGCGCACGCCCTGCGCGTCGACGAAGTTCTCGGGCGCCTTGCGCACCTGGCCGGGCTGCTGGATGTTGCTCATCGCAGGCCTTCGCAACTGCCTACTTGGCGCCGCCCAGCACCCAGGCGGCCAGCGACTTGGCGTCGGCCTCGCTCAACGCCGGCTGGCCCGGCATCGGCACCGGCCCCCACTTGCCGCTGCTGCCCTTCTGGATGCTCGCGGTGAGCACGGCCAGCGCATCGGACTGACCCGCGTACTTCTTCGCGACGTCCTGGTAGGCCGGACCCACGAGCTTCTTGTCGGTCGCGTGGCAGGCGAGGCAGGCGTTCTTCTGGGCCAGCTCCTTGCTCGCATGCGCCTGGGCGCAGATCAGCAATGCGGCGGCGACCGCGAGCGACGGCAACAACTTCAATTTCGTCTCCTCGAAACTCGCATCGAAGCTGCCAGTTTCATCGTTAAATAAGTAAATCGTTATGTATTGATTTTAGGAGTCCGTGCGTCGATGGGAAGGGCTTCGTGCCTGGGGGAAACCCGCTCGGCACGCTCATGCATAACGCTAGCTCGCGATCACACGCGCACGGCTGTACGGGCCTGGTTCAGCCGCTGCTCGAGGTAGGCACCGTAGAAATCCGAGGCCCCGCCCGCGAGCCGCTCGGCGACCTCGCGCGCGCCGCGGCCGAAGAACAGCAGCGTGGGCGCGACCGCGATGCCCCAGGCCGCGAGCAGGGCCTCGTGCGTGCGCGGCGCACCGTCGAAGTCGCGCACCATGCGGCGGTCGCGCAGGTCGATCTGCACCACGGGCAGGCCCGTCGCCAGCTCGGGCATCAGGTAGTGCTCGCGCACGATGCGGCAGAAGGGGCAGCCGCGCAGGCTGGCCATCACGACCAGCGGCTGCGAACGCGCGAGCGCATTGGCGAGCGCATCGGCCAGAGAGTCGGGCGCGGGCAGCGCCGACTCGGCGGCATGCGCCACGGGCCAGACGCACGACAGCGCGATGCCAGCGAGGGCGCCGCGCCGCGTGGGGCCGCGCGCGTTCATCGCGTCTCCTGCTCCATCAACAGGTAGGTGTTGTAGGCGTTCATGCGGTTCGCGGCCTTGAACAGCGGCATGGCTTCATAGCGCGACCAGTCGGTGGCCGCATAGGCTTCCTCGAAGGGCGTCATGTCGGCCGCGGCCTTGCGCATGGCCTCGCGCAGGAACACGAGGTAGTCGCGCGTGAGCTGCAGGTCCTGCTTCGGATCGGAGGAGGCCGGCCCGTGGCCCGGCACGATGGTGCGCGCATCGAGCGCGAGCAGCGCATCGAGCGCCGCGATCCAGTGGCGGCTGTCGGCCGTGCCCACGTAGGGAATGCGGTTGCGGAACACCACGTCGCCCGAGAACAGCACCTGCTGCTGCGGCAGGTAGATCGCGAGGTCCTCGGGCGTGTGGGCCGGGCCCGCGGGCTGGATCACGAAGCGCGTGCCGCCGATCGTCATCTCCGTGCGGCCCTCGAGCCAGACATCGGCCGGCACCAGCCGCGTGCTGTCGTCGATCCATGGCGCGAGGTCCTTGCGCGAGGCCTCGAGGCGCAGCCGCGCCGCGTCGGAGTACAGGTAGGTCCTGGCCAGCGCATGGGCGATCACCTGCGCGCCCAGCGCCTTGAACACCTGCAGGCCGTAGATGTGGTCGGCGTGGTAGTGCGTGAGGATCACGTGGCTGATCGGCTTGGGCGTGATGCGTCGGATCTCCCGCACCAGCCGCTCGGCCGCGGCCGGCGAACCGAGCGCATCGATCAGCACCACGCTGTCACGCGTGACGACGAAGCCCGCGTTCGAGATGAAGTTCTGGTTCTCGGCCGAGCCCAGTGCCGGCACGCCCTGCACGTAGTAGACATCGGGCGCGACGGCGCGCGGCGCGATGTCGGGCGCGGCGAGCGCGCTCGCCACGAAGAGGCCGAAGGCCAGCGGCCACAGCGTGCGAAGAAGCGCGCGAAGAAGGAGCGGGAACATCGTGGCGTCTCTCTTTTTTCATCGTCGCGCGATGCATCGCCGCGCGACCCCGGACTTGCCCGGCTGTAAATATAAGTAGAAGATGATATTTTGAGGTCCACAACAACAACCGAGGGTTTCCCCATGAGACAGGCATTCATCGCGTTCCTTCTGGCCATCGCGGCGTCGTTCGCCGGCGCGCAGCAGGTGGTCAAGGCGGTCTATCACGTCAACACCGGCGTCGAGACCAGCGCGGCCATCCTCGCCAACATCACGAACCACCTCAACGCCGACCCGAAGGCGAAGATCGTGGTGGTGACGCACGGCCCCGGCATCGACTTCCTGCTGAGCGACGCGAAGGACAGCAAGGGCCGCGAGTTCAGCGGCCCGGTGAGCGCCCTGGCCGCGCGCGGCGTGGTGTTCGACGTCTGCAACAACACGCTGACCACGCGCAACATCGACGCGGGCCGGCTGCTGATGGAAGCGAAGGTGGTGCCCTCGGGCGTGGCCGAGGTGGCGCGGCTGCAGGCGCAGGAAGGCTACGTCTACCTGAAGCCCTGAGGGCGGCGGCCCGCCACGGGCCTCAGGCCTGCTCGATGGCGATCTGCACGCAGATGCTGCGGCACAGCGCCACCACGGTCTCGTTCGCGATGCTGTAGTAGATGCTCACGCCCTCGCGGCGCCGCGCGAGCACGCCCGCCTGGTAGAGGGTGTTGAGGTGCTGCGACATGTTGGGCTGCGTGGTGTCGATCTCGGCCAGCAGCTCGCTCACGTTCTTCTCGCCGTTGCACAGCAGGCTGACGATCTTCAGCCGCATGGGCGCGGCCATGGCCCGGAACAGCTCGGCAGCGATGTCGAAGACCTCGTCCTCGGTGACGGCCGCGGGCTTTTTTCGGGACTTGGTGGCCATGCTGAAAGATTTTTGAGCAGGCCGCAATGTACATCGGCCCCCGGCCCCGCGCGCAATGCACGGCCGCCGGACCGGTGAATCGCGCGCGTCACAAACCCTCCCCATCGCCCGTCTTCGCTGCAGCGGCATGTGCCGCTCGACCTTCGGAGATTCCAGATGCGCGACACGACCCGGATAGCCCGCCTTCATCGGGGGCATTGCTTTCCTTTATTCGACAGGCCGCCACGAGCTCGCCAATAATCCAAGCACTTTCTTTGATTAATAACGGTATGATCATGAACGCACGATCAAGGGCCTGGCTCGGTGCCGGCTTCGCGGCAGTGGTGGTGGGAGGGGCCGGCTATGGCCTCGTGGCGAAATCCAGAGCGGCCGACGGCGGCGGTGGCGGCGGCATGCCGCCGGCGCAAGTGGCGGTGGCCGCGGCGCGGCAGACCGAACTGCCGCGCTTCCTCAGCGGCATCGGCACGCTGGAGGCGAACCGGCAGGTCGAGGTGCCGGCCGAGGTGGAGGGGCGGATCGCGAAGATCCTCTTCACCGCAGGTGCCGAGGTGCGCGCGGGCCAGTTGCTGGTGCAGCTCAACGACGCACCCGAGCAGGGCGACCTCGAACGGCTGCAGGCGCAGCGCGCCAATGCGAAGGCATTGCTCGAGCGCACGCGCCGGCTGCTGCCGCAGCAGGCCGCCACGCAGGAGCAGCTCGACCAGGCGCAGGCCGGCTACGACCAGGCCAGCGGCGAGCTGCGGCGGGTGCAGGCGCAGATCGCCCAGAAGCGCATCGTGGCGCCCTTCGACGGCCGGCTGGGCCTGCGCAAGGTCAACCTCGGGCAGTTCGTGCGTGCCGGCGATGCACTGGTCTCGCTGACCGACGCCCGCACGCTGCTCGCGACCATCACCCTGCCCGAGGCCGCCCTGCCCGCGCTCCAGCGCAACCAGCAGGTGCTGCTCAACGTCGACGCCTGGCCCGGCCGCGCCTTCCAGGCCCGGCTCAGCGCGATCGAGCCGCAGATCGGCAGCGACACGCGCACCGTGCGGCTGCAGGCCGCGATCGACAACGCCGACGGCGCGCTCGCGCCCGGCATGTACGTGAGCGCGCGCGTGGCGCTGCCGCCGCGCGCCGACGCCATCACCGTGCCCGAGACCGCCATCACCTACAGCACGCACGGCGACTCGGTCTACGTGGTGCGCCCGGCCGACAAGGGCGAGGGCTTCGTGGTGCAGCAGCTGTTCGTGACGGCCGGCGACCGGCAGGACGGCCAGGTGGTGATCGAGAAGGGCCTGCAGGCCGGCGAGCGCGTCGTGACCTCGGGCCAGCTGCGCCTGTACGGCGGCGCCGCGGTGCAGCCGATGGACAAGGACACGCTGGCCGTGCGGGAGCGCAAGTCATGAGATTCACCGACCTGTTCGTGCGCCGGCCGGTGCTGGCGCTGGTGGTGAGCACGCTGATCCTGCTGCTGGGTGCGCGTGCCCTCGGCTCGCTGCCGGTGCGCCAGTACCCGCTGACCGAGAGCACCACGCTGACCATCACCACCCAGTACCCGGGCGCCTCGCCCGAGCTGATGCAGGGCTTCGTCACGCAGCCGATCGCGCAGGCGGTGGCCACGATCGAGAACGTCGACTACCTGTCGTCCTCCTCCACGCTGGGCCGCAGCGTGATCACCGTGCGCATGAAGCTCAACGCCGACGCCAACCAGGCGCTCACGCAGGCGATGGCGCAGGTGAGCCAGGTCAAGTACCGGCTGCCGCAGGAGGCCTTCGACCCGGTGATCCTCAAGTCCTCGGGCGAGGCCACGGCCGTGGCCTACGTGGGCTTCTCGAGCAAGACCATGGGCATGCCGGCGCTCACCGACTACCTCTCGCGCGTGGTGCAGCCGCAGTTCGCGTCGATCGAGGGCGTGTCGGGCGTGGAGGTCTCGGGCGGCCAGACGCTGGCGATGCGCGTGTGGCTCGACGCCAACCGCATGGCCGCGCGCGGCATCTCGGCCGGCGAGCTGGCCGACGCGCTGCGCCAGAACAACGTGCAGGCGGCGCCGGGCCAGGTCAAGGGCCTGTACGTGGTGTCGAACATCCGCGTCAACACCGACCTGGTGAACGTGGCCGAGTTCCGCGACATGGTGATCAAGCGCGACGGCGATGCGCTGGTGCGCCTGGGCGACGTGGCCACGGTCGAGCTCGGCGCGGCGAGCGCCGACGTCAGCGCGATGATGGACGGCGACAAGGCCATCTACCTCGGCCTGCAGGCCGCGCCCAACGGCAATCCGCTGGTGATCGTGAAGCGCATCCGCGAACTGCTGCCCGGCATCAAGCAAAACCTGCCCGCGGGCGTGGAGGTGCAGCTGCCGTTCGAGCTCGCGCGCTTCATCGAGGCCTCGATCGACGAGGTGCGCCACACGCTGCTCGAGGCGGTGGTGATCGTGGTGCTGGTGATCTTCCTGTGCCTGGGCTCGGTACGCGCGGTGCTGATCCCGGTGGTGACCATTCCGCTGTCGATGCTGGGCGCCGCGGCGCTGATGCTGCTGTTCGGCTTCTCGATCAACCTGCTCACCCTGCTGGCGATGGTGCTGGCGATCGGGCTGGTGGTGGACGACGCGATCGTGGTGGTGGAGAACGTGCACCGCCACATCGAGGAAGGCAAGTCGCGCGTGCAGGCGGCGCTGATCGGCGCGCGCGAAGTGGCCGGCCCGGTGATCGCGATGACGCTCACGCTGGCCGCGGTCTACGCGCCGATCGGCCTGATGGGCGGGCTCACCGGCTCGCTGTTCAAGGAGTTCGCCTTCACGCTCGCGGGCGCGGTGGTGGTGTCGGGCGTGATCGCGCTCACGCTGTCGCCGGTGATGAGCTCCTTCCTGCTGCCGCAGGACGCCACCGGCACGCGCATGGCGCGGCTGGCCGAGGGCTTCTTCCACCGCCTGGCCACCGGCTACGGCCGCGTGCTCGACGTGTCGCTGCGCCACCGCTGGGTGACGGGCGCGCTGGCCGCGGTGGTGCTCGCGAGCCTGCCCTTCCTCTACAACGCCGCGCAGCGCGAGCTCGCGCCCGGCGAGGACCAGGCCATGGTGCTGACCGCGATCAAGTCGCCGCAGCACGCCAACATCGACTACGTCGAGAAGTTCGGCAAGAAGTGGGACGACGTGTTCGCCGCGCTGCCCGAGAACACCGGCCGCTGGCTGATCAACGGCTCCGACGGCGTGTCGAACTCGATCGGCGGCGTGCAGCTGTCCGACTGGAAGGACCGCCAGCGCAACGCCGACCAGATCCAGCACGAGGTGCAGGGCAGCATGGGCGCGGTGGAAGGCAGCAATATCTTCGCCTTCCAGCTGCCCTCGCTGCCGGGCTCCACCGGCGGGCTGCCGGTGCAGATGGTGATCCGCAGCCCGGGCGACCACCGCAGCGTGTTCGAGGCCATGGAGGCGCTCAAGAAGGCGGCACGCGAGAGCGGCAAGTTCGCCGTGGTCGACAGCGACCTCGAGTTCAACAACCCGGTGGTCGAGGTGCGCGTGGACCGCGCCAAGGCCAACAGCCTGGGCGTGACCATGAAGTCCATCGGCGACACGCTGGCCGTGCTGGTGGGCGAGAACTACGTCAACCGCTTCGGCATGGACGGCCGCTCCTACGACGTGATTCCGCAGACGCCACGCGAGCAGCGGCTGACGGCCGAGGCGCTGTCGCGCTACTTCGTGAAGAGCGCGAGCGGCCAGCCGGTGCCGCTGGCCAACCTGGTGCAGCTGTCGACCAGCGTGGGCCCGAACAAGCTCACGCAGTTCAACCAGCTCAACGCCGCCACCTTCCAGGCCATTCCGATGCCCGGCGTGACCATGGGCGACGCGGTGGCCTTCCTGAGCGCCGAGGCGAAGAAGCTGCCGGCCGGCTTCAGCTACGACTGGCAGTCCGACGCGCGCCAGTTCACGCAGGAGGGCTCGGCGCTGGTGCTGGCCTTCGTGTTCGCGATCGTCGTGATCTACCTGGTGCTGGCCGCGCAGTACGAGAGCCTGCGCGACCCGCTGATCATCCTGGTCAGCGTGCCGATGTCGATCTGCGGCGCGCTGGTGCCGCTGGCGCTGGGCTTCGCGACCATCAACATCTACACCCAGATCGGGCTGGTGACGCTGATCGGGCTGATCAGCAAGCACGGCATCCTGATGGTGGAGTTCGCCAACGAGATCCAGATGCGCAAGGGCTTCGACCGCCGCGCCTCGATCGAGGAGGCCGCGCGCATCCGCCTGCGGCCGATCCTGATGACCACGGCCGCGATGGTGGTGGGCCTGGTGCCGCTGCTGTTCGCGAGCGGCGCGGGCGCCAACAGCCGCTTCAGCATCGGGCTGGTGATCGTGGTCGGCATGCTGGTGGGCACGCTGTTCACGCTGTTCGTGCTGCCCACGATGTACACGCTGCTCGCGCGCGACCACCGCGCCGCGGGGCAATCGAAGCGCGCGGCGGAGCTCGCGGCGCTCGAGGACGGCCCGGCGACACCGGCCACCGCGGGCAGTCACGCATGAAGCACGGGAGAACGACCATGAAGGCCTTGACCCTTTCCCCGTCGACGCTGGCCACGGCACTGCTGCTGGCCGGCTGCGCGGTCGGCCCGCGCTACGCGGCGCCCGAGACCTCGCCGGTGACGATCGCCGCGCCCGAGCGCCACCTGTTCGCGCCCGACGCGGTGCAGCGCGACTGGTGGCGCCAGCTCGAGGATGCGCAGCTCGACGCGCTGATCGAGCGCGCGCTGGCCGCCAACCACGACATCCGCATCGCGCAGGCGCGGCTGCTCGAAGCCCGCGCCGTGCAGGACGAGGCCGAGCTCGACCGCTGGCCCACCGTGACGATGGGTGCGAGCAAGACCCGCGGCATCGCGCAGGGCAACGGCGTGCCGGCCGAGGCCCGCACGCTGGCCGAGAGCAGCCGCCTGGGCTTCGACGCCGGCTGGGAGATCGACCTGTTCGGCCGCCTGCGCCGGCTCGACGAGGCCGCCAGCGCGCGCGCCGAGGCCCAGGCCGCCGACCTCGAGCAGGCGCGCATCGTGGTGGTGGCCGAGCTCGCGCGCAACTACTACGAGATGCGCGGTGCCGAGCAGCGGCTCGCGGTGACGCAGCGCACGCTGCAGAGTCTGCGCGACAGCCTGCGCGTGACCGAGGCCCAGGTCGGCATCGGCCGCGGCCTCGCGGGCGACCTCGCGAGCGCGCGCGCCAACCTCGCGAGCACCGAGGCCCAGCTGCCGCTGTTCGAGACCGCGCGCCGCCAGGCCGCGCATCGCGTGGCGGTGCTCGCGGCACTGCAGCCGGCCGAGCTCGAGCCGATGCTCGCGCCGCGCCCGCTGCGGCTGCTCGCCAAGCGGCTGCCGGTGGGCGACCTCGGCGACCTGCTGCGCCGCCGGCCCGACGTGCTGCGCGCCGAGCGCGGCCTGGCAGCGAGCACGGCCGACGTGGGCGCGGCCACGGCCGCGCTGTACCCGCGGCTCGACATCGGTGGCTTCCTCGGCTTCATCGCGCTGCGCGGCTCGGACCTGGGCAGCGGGTCGAGCCGCGCCTTCAGCCTCACGCCGGGCCTGAGCTGGCCCGCGCTGCGGCTGGGCTCGGTGCGCGCGCAACTGCGCGGCGCGCAGGCGCGCGCGCAGGGCGAGCGCGCGGCCTACGAGCAGACCGTGCTGCGCGCCATCGAGGACGTGGAGAACGCGCTCACCGGCTACGGCCAGAACCAGCAGCGGCTGCAAAGCCTGGTGCTGGCCTCGGAACAGAGCGCGCGCGCGGCCGAGCTGGCCGAGGTGCGCTACCGCGAAGGCGCCGCGCCCTACCTGTCGGTGCTCGATGCGCAGCGCACGCTGCTGCGCGCGCAGGATGCGGTGGCCGAGGCCGAGACCGCCTCGTACACCAGCCTGGTCGCGCTCTACAAGGCCGTGGGCGGCGGATGGCAGGCGCCGGACGCCCCGACCGCGGGCCACGACGCGGGCGCGGCCAAGGGGCTTTCGGGCGTTTCCGCGAAGGACGCCCCGAGCACCTGACAATGCAAGGGTTGCCGCCTTTACGTTCCGCTCCCCACGAAGACCGCGCCATGTCCGCCAACGACACCGCCGACGCCAAGACCGCCTGGACCCCGCACCAGCCGGCCGACCGCATCCTCTCGACGCTCAAGACCCGCGGCGCGCTCGGCATCCCCGACATCGCCAAGGTGCTGCAGGTCACGGTGGAGGCGGTGCGCCAGCAGATGGCCAAGCTGCAGGCCGAGGGCCTGGTCGACGCCGAGAGCCGCAGCGCCGGGCGCGGCCGGCCGACGCAGATCTGGCGGCTCACGGCCTCGGGCCACGCGCGCTTTCCCGACACCCATGCCGAGATGACGGTGCAGATGATCAGCGCCGTGATCCAGGTGTTCGGCGAGAAGGGCATGGACCAGCTGATCGGCGCGCGCGAGGAGGCCATGCGCGCCAGCTACCGCGAGGCGCTGCGCGGCGCGCGCGGCATCGCCGCGCGGCTGGAGCGGCTGGCCGAGGTGCGCAGCCGCGAGGGCTACATGGCCGAGTACCGCCCCGACGACGAGGGCGAGGGCTTCCTCTTCATCGAGAACCACTGCCCGATCTGTACCGCGGCGCGCGCCTGCACGGGCTTCTGCCGCAGCGAGCTGCAGCTCTTCGACGAGGTGCTCGGGCCCGACGTGGCCGTGAGCCGCGTCGAGCACATGCTCGCGGGCGCGCGGCGCTGCGCGTACCGCGTCGTTCCCAAGGCGGGCAAGGGCGCCGGCTGAGCGCCCGACCCGCATCTTTTTCTTTTTTACCAACCAGAAGGACCCCACGATGGAACACACCCTGCCTCCCCTGCCCTACGCCCTCGACGCACTGGCACCCGAGTACTCGAAGGAGACCCTCGAGTACCACTACGGCAAGCACCACAACGCCTACGTGGTGAACCTCAACAACCTGCAGAAGGGCACCGAGTTCGAGTCGATGACGCTCGAGGAGATCGTCAAGAAGTCCAGCGGCGGCATCTACAACAACTCGGCCCAGATCTGGAACCACACCTTCTTCTGGAACTGCATGAAGCCGCAGGGCGGCGGCGCTCCCAGTGGCGCGCTGGCCAAGGCCATCGATGCCAAGTGGGGCAGCTACGACGCCTTCAAGGAAGCCTTCGTGAAGTCGGCCGTGGGCAACTTCGGCTCGGGCTGGACCTGGCTGGTGAAGAAGGCCGACGGCAGCGTGGACATCGTGAACACCGGCGCCGCCGGCACGCCGCTGACGACCGCCGACACGGCGCTGCTGACGGTCGACGTCTGGGAACACGCCTACTACATCGACTACCGCAACCTGCGTCCGAAGTTCGTCGAGACCTTCCTGGCCAAGCTGGTCAACTGGGGCTTCGCCGAAAAGAACTTCGGCTGATCGATCAGCCGTTGATCAGGTTCAGGATGTTCCCGTCGGGGTCCTTGAACCACGCGACCTTCATGTCGCCCATGACATGGAGGTCGCCCTCGTGCCGCGTGCCGGGCATGTCGTAGCGCTCGAAGCGCACGCCCTTGGCCCGGAGGGCGGCGACGAGGCGCTCGATGTCCGCCCCTACCTGCCAGGTGACGGCCGTCGCCTGATTGGTGCCGGCGAACGACGAGCGGTACACGTTGAGGCGCGTGTTGCCGCTGCGGTAGACGATGACCTCGTCGCCCTCGGCGTCGACCTGGGCCAGGCCCAGCGTGTCCTCGTAGAAGCGGCGCGCCGCCGCCAGGTCCTTCACCGCGAGATTGGCCACGGCATCGATGTTTCCGAGCATGGAGCCTCCTGTTGTGGGCAGCAATGAATACTCAACCGTTCGGTGAAGTATTCGATCTCCCCGGGCGCCCTGTCAAGCCGCGTCAAGGCTCGTCACAAAGCCGTTGCCGCGGCGCCGCGCGGGCTCATCGGAGAGAATCGCCGTCCCCGGGCCAGCGCGCACCGAGACGAGGGCCATCGCGAAGCGCGAAAACCCGCGCCGAGCGCTTCCGGCACACTGCATCCCCGGCGCGGCGAGACCCGCCCCGGTGGCCGGCGCCAGGCCCCAACCCCTAGAGCAGAGACAACACCCATGATCCGCAGACTCCTTCGTCCGCTGGCCCTCGCGCTGGCGCTTCCGCTGGCCTTCGGCGCCGCCTCCACCGCTCAGGCCCAGGCCTGGCCCGCCAAGCCCGTGCGCATGATCGTGCCCTTCCCGCCCGGCGGCGGCACCGACATCCTGGCGCGCCTGGTGGCCCAGAAGCTCACCGAGACCAACCACTGGACCGTGGTGCCCGACAACCGCGCGGGCGCCGGCGGCACGATCGGCATCGCCGAGGCCGCGCGCGCCGCGCCCACGGGCTACGACATCGTGATGGGCCAGAAGGACAACATGGTCGTCGCGCCCTGGCTCTACAAGAACCTCAGCTACGAGCCGACCAAGGACCTGACCGCGGTGGCCCACGTGGCCTTCACGCCCGTGGTGATCGTCACGCAGGCCAACTCCAAGTACAAGACGCTCGACGACGTGGTGAAGGCCGCGCGCGCCGCGCCCGACACCGTCACCTACGGCTCGCCCGGCAACGGCACCACCATCCACCTGGCCGGCGAGATCTTCAACGGCGCGGCCAAGATCAAGATGCGCCACGTGCCCTACAAGGGTTCGAACGCGGCCATGATGGACGTGCTCGCGGGCAACGTCGACCTGATGGTGTCGTCGGTGCCTTCGGCCATGGCCCAGATCAAGGCCGGCAAGCTGCGCCCGCTGGCCGTGACCTCGGCCAAGCGCAGCAGCTCGCTGCCCGACACGCCCACCGTGGCCGAGCTCGGCTACAAGGGCTTCGACGTGAGCACCTGGTACGGCCTGTTCGTGCCGGCCAAGACGCCCAAGGACGTGATCGCCACCCTGAACGCCGAGGTCAACAAGCTGCTGGCCACGCCCGAGATGCAGGCCGCGATCATCGCGCAGGGCGCCGAACCGCAGAGCATGACGCCCGAGCAGTTCGGCACGCTGCTCAAGACCGACTACGAGAAGTGGAAGGGCATCGTGCAGGCCTCGGGCGCGACCATCGAGTAAGCGCGACGCCGGACCTCAGCGCGCCGACACGGGCATCGGCGCGGCGGGCAGCACCAGCGGCGCGCCCGAGCGCGAAGCCCGGTCCCATCCGGGGTGCCGCTGCGCACGCTCGAGTTCGGCCGTCACTTCGGCGCGCGTCTTCGGCTGGGCATTGGTCGCCGGAACCGGCGTGCCGTAGGCCAGGAAGTTCTTCCATTTCGGATCGCTTCGCGCCGTCGCCAGCTCCTGGCCGACCTGGTCCGTCGACTTGCCCGAGCCGGCCAGTTCCGCATGGGTCTTGATGCCCGCTTCGTTGGCCGCGAAGTGCGAAGGCGCATCGACGTGCTGCACGCTCTGCTGGGCAAGGGCCACGGCCGGCACGAGGCCAGCCAGGACGGAAGCGGCCGCGAGCGCGAGGATTTTTCTGTTCGACATGCATATCTCCTGTGGTTGTTCCCCGCGGCTGGATGTCAGGCGCGGGGGTGGAGATACGGCGAGGTGCGTGGGCGTGCCATCCGGGGCGTCGATCTCTCCACGCCCACACACTAGGAACGCAAACCGACGCGGACTTATCCGCCCGGTTACGTTCTCGTCATCCGGAGCCCGTCTCAGTCCGGCACGAACTTGCGGTTGAACACCGCCACGTCCGACTCGAGCTCGAAGGCCGCGAGCTGGCCCATCTTGCCGTCGCTCGCGCGGCAGGCCGCGAACAGGCTGTAGCGGCCCTGGAAACCGAATTCGTCCATCACGATCAGCGCGTACGGGTACGGCACGAAGACCTGGTGCGTGAAGACGACGCGGTGCCGGTTGCGCGGCGAGGGAAAGAGCTTGTACTCGCCGGTGTCGATGCCCTGGGCGGTGGCCATGGCGCGGGTGCTCAGTCCGGATCGCGCACGTCGGCCACCGGCTTGGCGCCGAAGTCCGCGCGCGCGAGGTACTTGAGCACCTTCGCGGCCGCGCTCGCGGGGCTGTCGAGCAGGCCCTCGCTCTTGAGCTTCTCGAAGCGCGTGCGGTCGGGGAAGTTCTCGGCCGAGGCGCCACGCAGTTGCACCTGCATGTCGGTGTCGATCACGCCGGGCGCCAGCGACACGATGCGCGCGCCGTTCGGCAGGTTCGCCTCCTCGAGCGCGACCGCGCGCGAGTAGTGGTCCATGCCGGCCTTGGCCGCGCAGTACGGTGCCTGGCTGCCCATCGCGTTGCGGCCCAGGCCCGAGGAGATGTTGAGCACCTTGCGCGCGCCGCGCCAGCCGCGCGTACCGCCGAGGAAGGCCGCCGTCAGCAGCAGTGGCGCTTCGAGCCCGATGCGCAGCGCCTGCGAGAGCTCGGCATCGACCGCGGCCGCGAGCGGCGCCGGATTGCCGACCGTGCCCGCGTTGTTGATCAGCGTGACGGCGTCGAAGCGCTGGGCGTCCTGCGCCGTCAGCCATTCGCGCAGGCGCGCGGCCGAGGCGACGGGATCGGACAGGTCCTGTTCCCATTGCACGAGTTCGACGCCGGCCGCCTTCGCCTGTTCGGCGAGCTCGGGGCTCTGGCGGCGCGAGATGCACAGCAGGACGTGGCCGGGCTGCAGCAGCTGTTCGGCCATGGCGCGGCCGAGGCCGCGCGATGCGCCGGTGATGAGGTAGAGGTGGGAGGTGGGCATGGGGCGATGATAGTCATCGCGCCGAGGAGACGCCGCTGCCCTCCTCCATGCCCGGTCCGCTCAGTTGGATGGCGGGAATTCGAGCCCGTTGCAAGGCGCGGCCGGCTTCTCCTTCTTTCCGTACAGGACGTCGTAGGCCAGGGTCCCCATCACGTCGAGACCGCGCGTGTTCAGGTGGATGGGACTGCCCGGCATGTAGCAATCGCTCGAGAGCGCGAGCGGCATGCTCGCGGGATTGCTCACCACCGCGGGGAAATCCATGACGCCATCGAAGTTTCCGGGCGTCTTGATCCATTCGTTGATCTTGAGCCACTTGCCGTAGTTGGCGGGGTTGTCGACGAAATAGGTCCTGCCCGCTTCCCCGATGCCGGGAATGTTTCCGATCGGCGTGTTGACGCCGCCATAGACCCTGATCTTCCTCTCGCGGGCCGTTTGGACGAAATGCTTGTACTGCTCGATGATCTGTTCCGGGGTGTAGCGGTTGAGGTCGTTGTCGCCGGCCAGGATGACGATGTCCGTCGGATCGCGGGACAGCACGTCGCGCTCGAACCGGCTGCGCAGGGAGGGGCCGCTGCCCGAGTCGATCATGGAGTTGCCGCTGATGCCCGCATTGCCCACGCCGAGCGGTTCGCCATTGGAATTCGCCAGCTTCGACAAGACGGCGGGCCATGGCTCCTGAATGCCCTTGGCGCCGAATCCGGCCGTGATCGATTCGCTCATCGCAATGACGACGCGGGTCTCTTCGGGCGCGAGCACCTTGACCTCGCTGAGGCTGAAAGCCCCGTTGTAGGTCTGATAGTTCGGTGCCGCCGCCTTGATCGATGCTTCGCCCGAGACATCGCGATTCCTCACCACGAAGTACCCGGGAAGCGGGACGGCACTTTCCATGTGCATGTCCGCATACTGGGTGCTTCCCTGGAAATGCAGGGTGACCAGCAGGTCGGAGAGCTTCGGCACGTTCATCGACACGGGATCGCTCAGCAACTCCGTCCCCGCGGGAACCTCGGCCAGGGTCTTGCCGCCATTGAAGGTCAGGACCTTGCGCGTGCCGAGGTCGATGGCCGTCGGATCCGAGGCCTTGCCGGCATCGGGCAGCGCCACGCTGGCATGGTCGACGCGCATGGTGGCGGTGCCGAAGACATTGGACAGCCGGATCCGGACGCCCTCGCCGCCCACGCTCGTCCGGATGCGCATCCGGACCGTGTCGGAGTTTTCGTTCTGCGGGATGTTGGGGTACAGCGCGGCCTGCCAGGTCGTGGCCCATTTGGTCTTCTTCTCGGTAGGAGCCACTTCCGTCGGCACCGACGGCTCGACCGGCGGCACGGGCACGACGGCGGGTGGAGGCGGGCCCGAGGACCCTGCCGCATTGGCGGCAACGACCGCCGCGATCGCCGCGGCGTTTGCGTTGTCGTCGCCGCCTCCACCACCACAGGCTGCCACGGCCCCGACGACCACCGTCGCCCAGGCCGTGCGCCATACCGTCTTGAACAGGACCTGGCCCACGAACAACGTTTCGAACTTTCTTTTCATGTTGCCTCCTTGAGTTGCTGACTTTCCGGGTTGGATTCGCGCTCTACATCGACACCTCGCTGATCGAGAAAGAAGGGAGAGGGACCGCGGCTACCTGCCGCGCTTGCGGCCCTCGGCGAGGCGCTCGATCAGGCTGTTCAGTTCGCCCATGATTCCCTTGCGGAAGGCGAGCACGCAGATCACGAAGATCAGGCCCGTGACCATGGTCA